>JAIVIY010000071.1:0-6314 GCA_020200285.1 Novosphingobium sp.
CGGTGCACCGCCGGATCGAGCAGCACGCTGCCGCCCAGGCCGAGCACCGCGACCAGCACCAGCGTCGCCAGGCAATGCACCGCGCACAGCCCGCTGAGCAGGATGCCGACGCGGTCGAATCGGTCGCGGATCAGCTTGAGCGCATCGGCCATGCCGGCGATATATGTAACAATGTATCATAACGCAAGTGGCGCCAAGTGCACCGTCGGAGCGCGGGCTTCGACGCGCTCAGCCTGAGCGGATCTGGTGAATAACTGCCAAGCAACACCCGCTCAGCCTGAGCAGCCCGCAAAGCGGGCGTCCGTCGAAGGCCACGCGCCGTCTCCGCCCAGAGCGCCGTCTACCTTGCGCTTCGTTGTTCCACAACGCAGGGCTTGAGGATGGCTACGCTGGCAAATCAGCCCGGGTCCGAGCGCTCCCGCCGAACCGCGCGCCCGCTGGTGCTGGCCAACTGGCTGTTCATCGTCGCGGCGCTGATCGCGCTGATCGTGGTGGTCGGCGGGGTCACCCGGCTGACCGAATCGGGGCTGTCGATCGTCGAGTGGAAGCCGGTGACCGGCATCGTCCCGCCGCTGAGCGAGGCGCAGTGGCGCGCCGAGTTCGCCGCCTACCAGCGCATCCCGCAATACACCGAGGTCAACGGCCCCGCCGGGATGACGCTGGCCGAGTACAAGTCGATCTATTTCTGGGAATGGCTGCACCGCGCGCTCGGCCGGGTGATCGGGCTGGCGATGGCGCTGCCGCTGGCGTGGTTCGCCTGGCGCCGCGCGATTCCGGCGGGCCATGCGCCGCGGCTGCTCGCGCTGCTCGCGCTGATCGGGCTGCAGGGCGCGTTCGGCTGGCTGATGGTCCGCTCGGGGCTGTCGGGGCGCACCGAAGTCGCGCCGCACTGGCTGGCGATCCACCTGGTCACCGCGCTGGCCACGCTCGGCGGGATGATCTGGACCGCGCTCGACTTGCGCGCGCTGGCGCGCGGCGAGCGACGCGCCCGGCTGACCGGGTTCGCCGCGCTGGCGCTGGGGGTGCTGGCGGTCCAATCGCTCTACGGCGCGCTGATGGCGGGATTGCGCGCGGGCTATGTCGCCAGCGACTGGCCGCTGATGCAGGACCGGCTGTTTCCCGAAGGCGTCGACTGGAGCCGCGGCGCGGCGGCGTGGCTCGACGATCCGTTCCTGGTCCACTTCGTCCACCGCTGGTGGGCGTTCGTTGTGGTCGCGGTCCTGGTCGTGATGGGGCGCAAGCTGCACGCGGCGGGGGCCCGACCGGCCTCCGTCGCGGTCCACTCGGCGTTCGGCGCGCAAGTCCTGCTCGGCATCGCCACGGTGATGTCGGGCATGAACTTCTGGCTGGCGGTGCTCCACCAGTTCGTCGGCGCGCTACTCGTGGCGGCGGTGGTGTGGGGCGCGCACGCGCTGGGCCGCGCGCGATGAGCGAGGCGGCGCTGATCTGGTGCCCGTTCCCCGATGAGGACAGCGCCGCCGCGGCGGCCTCGGCGCTGCTCGACGAGGGGCTGATCGCCTGCGCCAACCTGCTGCCGGCGATGCGCTCGCTCTACGTCTGGAACGGCCAACGCGGCGACGCGCGCGAGACCGGCGCGCTGCTCAAGACCCGCGCCGACCGGCTCGACGCGGCGCTGGCGCGGCTGTGCGAGCTCCACCCCTACGAGACGCCTGCCGCGGTCGGCTGGCGCTGCGACGCCGCCGCCCCGGCGACGCTCGGCTGGCTCGAAACCTTGCGGTAGTATTTTACCGCTCGGCAGAGCCGCGGAAAAGCTTGACTTGCGGGACCTCGGTCGCCAAAGGCCCCGCTCTTCCCGCCGCTGCGCGGGTGTCTCGTCAACGAAGGACCGTCCTCAAATGAAGGGGTCCGCTTCACCGGCAACAAACTGAAGCAGAAGACCTACTACAAGCACACCGGCTACGTCGGCGGGCTCAAGGAAGTCACCGCCGGCAAAGTGCTCGAGGGCCGCTTCCCCGAGCGCGTGCTGGAGAAGGCGGTCGAGCGGATGATCCCGCGCGGGCCGCTCGGCCGGGCGCAGATGAAGGCGCTGCACCTCTATTCCGGGACCGAGCATCCGCACGCCGGACAGCAGCCCGCGACGCTCGACGTCGCTGCGATGAACCGCAAGAACAAGGTGGGCGCGTAAGACCATGGCCGAGACCCCCAACACCCCCGAAGGCGCGGGCACCGTGTCCGACCTCGCCGACCTCAAGGCGCTGACCGGCGGCGAGCCCGCTCCGGCCGCCGCCGCAACCGGCGACGACGCGGAAGTCGCGCCCGCGCCGCCGCGCGGCGGTCCGCCCGCGCCGTTGCGCGAGAAGGAAGTCGACGCGCAGGGTCGCGCCTACGCCACCGGCCGCCGCAAGGACGCGGTCGCCCGCGTCTGGCTCAAGCCCGGCACCGGCAAGGTCACCGTCAACGGCCGCGACCAGGAAACCTACTTCGCCCGCCCGACGCTGCGCCTGGTGATCAACCAGCCGTTCCAGATCTCCGATCGCGAAGGCCAGTACGACATCGTCGCCAGCGTCAAGGGCGGCGGGCTTTCGGGCCAGGCCGGCGCGGTCAAGCACGGCATCGCCCAGGCATTGAGCAAGTTCGAGCCGCAGCTGCGCCTCGCGGTCAAGGCCGCCGGCTTCCTCACCCGCGACAGCCGCGTGGTCGAGCGCAAGAAGTACGGCCGCGCCAAGGCCCGCAAGAGCTTCCAGTTCTCGAAGCGCTAAGCGACGGCTTTCGTTTCGGTGGAGAAGGGCGATCCGGCAACGGGTCGCCCTTTTCGTTAGGGATCACGAGGCCTCGGGCGGAACGAGCACGCGGTGGGGGTCGTCGCCGAGCGTGGCGCGAATATCGGCCGCTATCCATTCCCGGAAAGCGCGAATCTTGGGCAGGTTTCGCCGGTGCTCAAGATGGCAGAGCCAGAACGCGCGACCATCGTAACCGACCTCGGCTAGCGGCGCGACCAGCCGCCCCTCCGCAAGCTCGCGCGCGAACAACGCCGGGTTGAGCAGCCCGACCCCATGGCCAGCGAGCGCGGCTTGGGCGACGAGCGGCTGCGAATCGAGCTGGACTCCCCCGTGGGACGAAGAACCCGCCGCACCGACGCGATCGCCCCGCAGTCTCGTCCACCACTCGTCGTTCGGCGTGACCCGCGGGACATCGTCGAGATCAGCGAGCATTGCAATCGAATGGCGGGCCAGGAACTCGGGACTGGCCATGGGGGTGAAGACTTGTCGCATCAGAAAATACGACGCGCAGTTCTCGGGTCTTGCAGTCACGGCACGGATCGCAATGTCGAATTCGCCCGAACCGAGGTCGACGAGGCGATCGGAAACATCGAGGCGCACCGCCAAGTCGGGGTGCTTGATCTGAAACGCGCCGAGCCGGGCGGACAGCCATAGCGAGCCGACGCTGCTCGACGCGGTCAGCGTCAGCACCGCGTCGTTCTCGGCGCGGATCAGGCCGAAGGCGTCGTCGAGCTGCGCGAACGCTTCGCTGACCCGCGGCGCGATACGGCGGCCCATCGCGGTCAGCACCAGGTTGCGACCCGACCGGGTGAACAGCCGCGCGCCGAGCCGCTCCTCGAGCAACTTGATCTGATAGCTGACCCCGGCCTGGGTCATCGCCAGCTCTTCGGCGGCACGGCTGAAGTTCTCGTGCCGGGCGGCGGCCTCGAAGGCGCGGACGGCGGCGAGCGGGGGCAGGCGAGGCATCGCTCAACTATAAGCTCAGCTTATTGGTCAGGTCCATCGTTTTGTTGGTTTCGCGGAGCGTTCGAGACCATTTGCCGGGGACCCAAGCAACAGGAACCCGGCCATGACCAAGTTCGCCATCTTCCTCGCCATCGCCGCTTCGGCGCTTTCCACCCCGGCCTACGCAGCCGAGCGAACGCCCGACGTTCGCGTCGCCTACGGCGATCTCAAGCTCGCCGGGGCCAGTGGTCGCGCAACGCTCGACCAGCGGATTGCCGCAGCGATCGACGCTTCGTGCGGCGTCGACGCGCGCAGCATCGTTCTGTCGGAGCGGCGCGCGGCCCAGCGCTGCATTATCGCCAAGAGGGCCGAAGTCGCCCCGGCGCGCGCCGCAGCGCTGTCCACGCGCGGCGCCCCCGAGCGGATCGCCGCGGCTACGCACTGACAAGCGGAAACTCAGACCCCCGTCGCATCCGTCCTGCAAGCAGGGCTGATGCAAAAGGCAAGCGCGCCGTGACTAGGTCCCACGGCGCGCTTCGCTTTGCCGGTGGTGTCGACGACGCGTTCGACGGATTCGGCCGGGACTTCGGCGCGCTCGCCGTTCGCAACCGCGATCGCGCCTTTGGAGCTGCGAGTGGCGACGAGCACCGGGACCTTGCCCGCGATCGCCGCGACGCCGGCCTCGAAATCGCTCTCCCCGGTCAGCGTGGCGAGCTCGTGCTCGTTGACGAACAGGATATCGATCCGGCCTTCGTCGATCAGCGCCCGAAAATCGTCGCCGTGACGCTCGATCACAAAGCTTTCTGATGCCGTGAAGGCGACCTTGCGCCCCGCAGCCCGCGCCACCCCGATCGCGCGCCGCATCGCGCGGCGTGGTTCCTCGGGGTCCCAGAGATATCCTTCGAGATAAAGGATCGCGGCGCTGGCGATCAGCGTCTCGTCGAGCGCCGCGGGCGGGAGGAACTGGCTCGCCCCGAGGAAAGTGTTCATCGTCCGCTCGCCGTCGGGCGTTACGAAGATCAGGCAACGCGCGGTCGGCGGGTCGCCGACGCGCGCGGAGGTGGCGAAGTCGATCCCGGCGGCGCGGATGTCGTGGGCGAAGACCTCGCCGAGCTGGTCGTCGGCGACTTGTCCGATGAACGCGCACTTGGCGCCGAGCGCGGCGAGCCCGGCGAGCGTGTTCGCGGCCGAGCCGCCGCTGATCTCCTTGGCCGGGCCCATGGCGTCGTAGAGCTCTTGCGCGCGCGCGGTGTCGACCAGCGTCATCCCGCCTTTGTTGAGACCCAGGCGGGCGATGTCCTCGTCTTCGGCGGGAGCCATGACATCGACGATGGCGTTGCCGATAGCGATGACGTCGAGCGTGGCGGCGGTCATGCGAGCTCCGAAAACGGATGGGCAGGAGGCTGTCCGGGAGAGGACAGGCGCGCCTAGCCGCCATCGCATTGACAGGCAAGGGATCGGGCGCGAGTCTGGCCAGGATGGTGCGCGCCTTCGCTCTTGCTCTCGGCCAGCTCGGCGACCGGCGCATCCTCGCGATCCTCGGCAAGAGCGTGGCGATTACGCTGGCGGTTTTCGCGGTGCTCGGCTGGCTCGGCTGGGTGGCGCTGGGTTGGGCGCTGAAGGACTATTCCGCAGCCGGGCTGGAGACGCTGCGCGCATTCCTCGCCGCGGTGCTGACCGTGCTCGCCGCCTGGCTGCTGTTCCGGCTGGTCGCGCTGGCGGTGCTCCAGCTGTTCGGCGACGAGGTGGTCCGCGCGGTCGAGACCCGGCACTATCCCGCCGCGGCCGCCGCGGCGCGGCCACTCGGTTGGCGCGAAGAGCTGCGGGTGGCCTCGCGCAGCCTGCTCCGCGCGCTCGGCTACAACCTCGCCGCGCTGCCGGTGGCGCTGCTGCTGCTGGCGACCGCGATCGGCCCGGCGCTGCTCTACGCGGCGGTCAACGCGGTGCTGCTCGGGCGCGAGCTCGGCGAGATGGTCGCGCTGCGCCACCGCGACGCGGCCGGCAACGCGCCGCTGCCGGGCTTTGCTCCACGCACGGCGCTCGGGGCGATTGTCGTGGTCCTGCTGGCGATCCCGTTCGTCAACCTGCTCGCCCCGGTGCTCGGCGCGGCGGCCGCGACCCACCTCGTGCATCGCCGGCGGGCCGCATGAGGTTCGGCGCGACGACTCTGCTCGGCGCGGCGTTGCTCGCCGGGTGCGCGACGACTCCCCCTCCACCGGCCTCCCCGCCCGCGGTGGTCAGGCCGGCCGCGGCGCAAGCCGCGCCGACCCGGGTCCGGCCGAGCCGCACGCCGTCGCGCCTCGCCACGCCGCAGCTCGTCCCCGGCGTCGAGGGCGTGATCGGCGCGGACGCCGCTGGCCTGATCCGACAGTTCGGCCCTCCCCGGCTCGACATCGTCGAGGGCGACGCGCGCAAGTTGCAGTGGAGCGGCGCGGCTTGCGTGCTCGACGCCTATCTCTACCCGCCCGCCGAGGGCGGCGAGCCGCTCGCCACCTACCTCGACGCGCGGCGGCCAAGCGACGCACAGGACGTCGACCGCGCCGCGTGCATCGCGGCGTTGCGGGCGCGTTAGGCGTCGAACTCGAGCGGGGCTTCGGCGCCGCCCTGAAGGGGCAGCGGGCCGCGCGG
>JAIVIY010000071.1:6345-10170 GCA_020200285.1 Novosphingobium sp.
ATGGCGCTGCTATATCGTAAAGCTCTCGCCGCAGCCGCAGGCGCCCTTGGCGTTGGGGTTGGCGAAGGTGAAGCCGGCGGCGAAATCGTCTTCTTGCCAGTCCATCGTGCTGCCGATCAGATAAAGCACGCTCGCCGCGTCGATGAAGAAAGCGCCGCCGGGCGTATCGATCCGCTCGTCGAGCGGGTTGGCCTCGGTCACGTAGTCAACCGAGTAGGCCAGCCCCGAGCAGCCGCGCCGTGGGGTCGAGAGCTTGACCCCGACCGCGCCCGCGGGCGCCTGCGCCATCAACGCGGCGATGCGGGCCTCGGCGGCTGGGGTGAGGATCACCGCGGCGGGCCGGGGCCGAATGGTCCCAATGGTCGCACTCATCATAGCATCCCCAGTTCGAGCCGGGCCTCGTCGCTCATCTTGGCCGGGTCCCACGGGGGGTCCCAGACCAGGTTGACCTCGGCGTCGCGGACGCCCGGGACCGCGCCGACGCGCAGCTCGACCTCGCCGGGCATCGATTCGGCGACCGGGCAGTGCGGCGTCGTCAGCGTCATCGTCACCGTGACGTCGCCGTCGTCGTCGACGTCGACCCCGTAAATCAGCCCGAGCTCGTAGATGTTGACCGGGATTTCGGGGTCGTAGATTTCCTTCAGCGCGGCGATCACCCCGTCGTAGAGCGCGCCGCCCGGCTCGCCGGCGGGCAAGTCGGCCGGCTTCTGGGCGAGGAAGCCCTCGAGATAGTCGCGCTTGCGATCGAGCTTCGCTTGCGGCGTTTCATCCACGCGCGCCCGGGGCGGCGGGGCGACGCCTTCGACCTCCTCGATCCTGATGTTCGACCCCTCGCTCATCCGAAAATCCTCATCGTCCTTTCGATCCCGCGGACCAGCGCGGCGACGTCGCTTTCGTCCGAGTAGAGCCCGAAGCTGGCCCGGGCGGTGGCCGGCACGCCGAGCGCCTCCATCAGCGGCTGGGCGCAGTGATGCCCGGCGCGGATCGCGACGTTCTCCTCGTCCAATATGGTGCCGAGGTCGTGCGGATGCACCCCCTGAAGCGCGAAGCTGACGATTCCCGCGGCGTCCTCGGGCCCGAACAGCGTCAGCGAGTTGATTTGGCGCAGCGCGTCGCGGGTCTGGCGGACCAGCGCGATTTCGTGGGCCTGGATCGCGTTCAGCCCGACTGCTTTGACATAGTCGATCGCCGCGGCGAGCCCGATCGCCTCGACGATCGCCGGGGTCCCGGCCTCGAACCGCGCGGGCGGGGGAAGGAAGGTGGTCTGGTCGAACGTCACTTTCTCGATCATCGCGCCGCCGCCCTGCCACGGCGGCATGCTTTCGAGCAGCTCGGCGCGCGCCCACAAGGCGCCAATCCCGGTCGGGCCATAGAGCTTGTGGCCGGAAAAGGCGTAGAAGTCGCAGCCCAGCGCGGCGACGTCGACCGGCATCCGCGGCACCGCCTGGCAGCCGTCGAGCAGGAGCTTCGCTCCGACAGCATGGGCCAGCTCCGCGGCGCGCCGGACATCGAGCACCGACCCGAGCACGTTCGAGACGTGCGCGAAGGCGACCATCCCGTAGTCGGGGGTGAGCATCGCCTCGGCCGCGTCGAGGTCGATCCGCCCGTCGCGGGTCAGCGGGCAGACGTCGACCCGCCACCCGGCGAGCTGCCACGGGACGATGTTCGAATGATGCTCGAGCGTCGAGAGGAGGACGCGGCCCTTGTCCGGATAGCGGTAGGCGACCAGGTTGATCGCCTCGGTCGCGCCGCGGGTGAAGACGATCTCGTCCTCCGCGCCCCCGACGAACGCCGCCACCCGCCGCCGCGCCGCCTCGTAGCCCAGCGTCATCTCGGCCGAGCGGGTGTAGACCCCGCGGTGGACGGTCGCGTAGTCCACCCCGATCGCCCGCGCCACCGCGTCGATCACCGCCTGCGGCTTTTGCGCGGTGGCGGCCGAGTCGAGGTAGTGCCAGCGGCTGCCGTCGGGGTTGAGCAGGCCGGGGAAATCGGCCGCATCCACGAGCGCCCCCGCGAAGGCGGGGGCCTCAGGCGGCTGGGTTGCGGCATAGGGCCTGAGGTCCCCGCCTTCGCGGGGACTCACGTTGGATTGCAGGCCGCTCACACCAACGACGAACGCCTCGGCGATGAACGCATGCAGCATCAGCCGCTTGGCTTCGGCCGGTGGCAACCCGCGCGAGGCCATGTAGAACAGCGCCGCCTGATCGAGCTCGCCGACCGCGCAGCCGTGCGCGCACTTGACGTCGTCGGCGAAGATCTCGAGCTCGGGCTTGGCGTTGGCGGTGGCGGTGCGGTCGAGCAGCATCGCCCGGACCGATTGCTCGGCGTCGGTCCCGTCGGCCCCCCGCGCGACCGCGACCTTGCCGAGGTAGGTGCCGGTGGCCTGGCCCGCAAGCACCGAGCGGACCACCTGGCGGCTGACCGCATCGGGCGCGGCGTGGCGGACGGTCGAGACGATCTCGAGCGCCTGCTCGCCGCTGCCGAGCTGCGCCGCGCCGAAGCGGAAGTCGGCGCCTTCGCCCAGTGTGACGTTCAGCGCAAGGCGGCCGTAAGCGCCGCCCGCGTTGAGCACGCGCAAGTCGAACTTCGCGCCCGCCATGAGCTCGATCTCCAGCGAGCGCGCCATGTCGTGGGGCGCGTCGAGGACGATCGCCAGGCCGCGCTCTTCGCCTTCGCCGACCGCGATCCGCTCGGGCGCGACCGGCCAGACGCGTTCGAGCGCGGCGAGGTCGGCGTAGCGGAAGTCCTCGTCGCGGCGGGTGGGAAGAGGCGCCATCGCTGTGGCTTGGGCGGTCATGCCCGCAGCGCCTCCTCGCGCTCGCCGCGCGCGGCTTCGAACACGTTCCTCGCCGCGTCGAGGTTCAGCAGAAACAGGCCGAGGCCGACGATCAGGTCGGGCCAGAAGCTCGCCCACAACCACGCGGTGGCGAGCGCGGCGGCGATCACCGCAACGTTGCCGACGGCGTCGTTGCGCGCCGTGAGGAACGCGGCGCGCCCGAGGCTGCCGCCATCGTTCCTGCGACGCGCGAGCAGCGCAGCGCAGGCCAGGTTGACCAGCAGCGCGCCCAGCCCGACCAGCCCCAACGTCGCCGCGTCGGGCACCCCGCCGTGGAGGAATTTCTGCAGCGCGGTCCACAGCGCGGCGAGCGCGGGCAGCAGCGCGATACCGGCGAGCACGAACCCCAATCGGGCGCGGGCGGCCAGGCTCCAGCCGAGCGCGATCACGATAAGCGCGTTGACCGCCGCGTCCTCGAGGAAGTCGGCGCTGTCGGCGTAGAGCGCGACCGAGCCGATCCGGCTCGAGGCGACGATCTCGACCGCGAAGTAGGCGAGGTTGAGCGCAGCGACGACCAACGCGGTGCGCCTGAGCGCGCCGGTCGCGCCCACAGGGGACAGGGCCGAATCGTGGACGATCACGAGCCAATTCTCACGCGGAGGCGCGGAGGCGCGGAGAAGGAAAGGGAGTGTCGCGCAGAGACCGCAGAGATCACAGAGGACGCAAAGCGGCCAAGAGCGCCGCAGGCTCTCCCCGAACGACAAGATTTGATGGGCAGGCGCGGCTTCGCCGCGGGCGCACCATCTCTGCGTCCTCTGCGATCTCTGCGCGAAAATCCTCCGCGCCTCCGCGCCTCCGCGTGAACCATCATCACGCCGCCACCGCCTCGTAGCCCTCGGCCTCGAGCCGGACCGCGAGCTCGGGCCCGCCGGTGCGGACGATCCGCCCGGCCGAGAGGATATGCACAAAATCGGGCCGCACCGTCTCGAGCAGCCGCTGGTAGTGGGTGATCAGGAGCACGGCCTTGTCGGGGCGGCGCATGATCGCAT
>JAIVIY010000100.1 GCA_020200285.1 Novosphingobium sp.
GGCCAAGATAGCCCAGCTCAGAAGCCGAAACCGTTAGGGACAGTTCTTCTTGCAGCTCCCGCACGAGCGCGTCGCGCGCGGTCTCACCACGCTCAACCTTCCCGCCTGGCTGCATGAACGCGAGGGTGCCGCTCTTGCGCACGAGCAGGACCCGGCCAGTTTCGTCTTGGAGCAGCGCGACGGCGATCGGCATGATGTTCATCCCGCCACCTTCCGCAGCGCCACGCGGACGAGGTCGTTGAGCTCTGCTTCTCCGCCCAGCTCCGCTTGGGCGTGAGCGACGGCGCTGGCGGCGACGGCGGGCTTGAAGCCGAGGTTTTGCAGGGCGGAGACGGCGTCGGCGCCGGCGGAGCCGGGTTGCGAGATGGCGGCGAGCGAGACGCCCGCCGGGCGGCCAGGCAGCGCGCCGGCCTTGTCGCGCAGCTCGTTGACGATGCGCCCGGCCAGCTTCGGCCCGACGCCTTGCGCGCGCGAAACCGTCGCCGCGTCGCCGCCGGCGCAGGCGCGCTGGAGCTCTTCGGTCGAGAGCGCCGAGAGGATCGCCAGCGCGACCTTGCTGCCCACGCCCTGGATTTGCGTCAGCATCCGGAACCAGTCGCGCTCGGCCGCCGAGGCGAAGCCGATCAGGCGCAAGTCGTTCTCGCTGACCTGGAGGTCGGTGAACACCGCCACCTCATCGCCGCGCACGCCCAGCGCCGACAGCGTCTTGGCCGAGGCGTGGACCAGGTAGCCGACGCCCGCAACGTCGATCACCGCCCAGTCGGCGCCGAAATCGTCGAGCGTGCCGGTGAGCTTTGCGATCATGGGCGAAGGTTTGGCATGTGCGAACGAAAAGGCAACCGTCGGCGCGTGGCCTTCGACAAGCTCAGGCTGAGCGGGTGTGGGTTGCTGTAATCAAATAAAAGTCCCGCTCGTGCTGAGCCTGTCGAAGCACGCGCGCTACGCTCGCCCAACTACCCTCGCCCCATATGCGCATGGCACACTGCCACCGCGAGCGCATCGGCGGCGTCCGCCCCCGCCAGCTTGACCCCCGGCAGCAACACGGCGAGCATCGCCTGGACTTGCGCCTTCTCCGCGCCGCCCGTCCCGACCAGCGCCTTCTTGACCAGCCGGGTCGCGTACTCGGTCACCGGCACGCCGGCGCGGGCCAGCGCCAGCAAGCACACCCCGCGCGCCTGGCCGAGCTTGAGCGTCGACTGCGGGTTCTTGTTGACGAACACCTCCTCGACCGCGCCCGCATCGGGCCGGTGGGCGAGGATGACGTCGGCCAACTCGCGGTCGAGGGTGACCAGGCGCTCGGCCAAGGGGGCGGTGGAGTCGGTCCTGACCTGGCCGTTGGCGACATGGCTCAGCCGGTTGCCGGACTTGGCGACGATCCCCCAGCCGGTGCAGGCGAGCCCGGGGTCGAGACCGATTATGAGCATCGCGAAAGGGGTTTCGCGCAGAGCCCGCAGAGAGCGCAGAAATGTCCCGCCCGCGGCGAAGCCGCCTTCCACAGATGGCTGATCGCGATTTGAGGGCCTTCGGCCAAGCGCAACCTCTCTGCGTCCTCTGCGGTCTCTGCGCGAAAATTCTTAGCCCAGCTTCTCCATCACCGCATCGGGGATTTCGTAGTTGCCCCATACTGTCTGGACATCGTCGTCGTCGTCGAGCGTGTCGATCAGCTTCATGAGCGTGGCGGCGTTGTCCTCGTCGACTTCTGTCGTCAGGTTGGGCTTCCACGCCAGCTTGACCGCCTCGGCCTCGCCGAGCGCCGGCTCCAACGCGCGCGCAACCTCGTGCAAGCTGTCGATCCCGGTCCAGATCTCGTGGCCTTCCTCGTCGCTCTCGACATCGTCGGCGCCGGCCTCGATCGCGGCTTCGAGCACCTTGTCCTCGTCGCCGGCTTTGGCGCCGTACTCGATCAGCCCCATCCGCTCGAAGCCGTGGCTGACCGCCCCCGACGCGCCCAGGTTGCCGCCGCTCCTGGAAAACGCGGTGCGGATGTTGGTGGCGGTGCGGTTGCGGTTGTCGGTCAGCGCCTCGACGATCAGCGCCACCCCGCCGGGGCCGTAGCCTTCGTAGCGGACTTCCTCGTAGTTATCGCCCTCCCCCTTCGACGCCTTGTCGATCGCGCGCTGGATGTTGTCCTTGGGCATCGACTGCGCCTTGGCGGCATTGACGGCCGCTCTGAGGCGCGGGTTCATGTCGGGATCGGGCATCCCGAGCTTGGCCGCGACGGTGATCTCGCGCGAAAGCTTGGAAAACATCGCCGAGCGCTTTTTGTCCTGCGCGCCCTTGCGGTGCATGATGTTCTTGAACTTGCTGTGGCCGGCCATGCTAACCCCAAAAAGTGATACTTTTTGGGGACCCCGGAAGTGCGGAGTCCCGTTTGCGTCGCGCCTCTAGCTGACGAGCGCGAGGGCGGCAATCGCGCGACCGATTAGGGCGCGATGTCGAAATGCATCACGTCCTCGCGCGCGCCGAGCTTAGTGTAGAGCGCGATCGCCGGATCGTCGCCGTAATCGGCCTGGACGAACACCGCCCAGCCTCCCGCGGCGCGCGCGATCGTGCGCGTCTCGGCGATCAGCGCGGTGGCGATGCCGCGACGCCGCCAGGACTGCGCGACGGCGAGATCGTAGATGTAGAACTCGCTGCGCGCCTGCTCGAGCTTGGGCAATTCGTATGCGACCAGCCCGCCGACCACGGCGTCGCCGGCAATCGCGGCTAATACGACCACCGCCTGCCGGCCGAGCACCTCAGTGACATATTCGTCCGACGGCGCGGGGCGGTAGCTATCCGGTTCGTCGAAGGCTTTGGCGAACATCGCGTTGAGCGCGCGCAACCGGCCGAGATCACCGGGGCCGAGCCTGACGATCCGCCACGGAGACTTGCCGCGGATCAGGGGCGGTCCTCTTTCACCACCTTGCCGCCCTTCATCACGAAATCGACGTCTTCGAGCTGGCGGATGTCGGCCAGCGGATCGCCGTCGACCGCGATGATGTCGGCGGCCATGCCCGGGGCGATGCGGCCCAGCGTTGCGGTGCGGTCGAGCGCGGTGGCGGCGTCGACGGTCGCGGCCTTGATCGCTTGCGCCGGGGTCATCCCGGCCCCGACCATCAGCGCGAACTCCTGCGCGTTGAGGCCATGCTTGCTCACTCCCGTGTCGGTGCCGAAGGCGATCTTCACGCCCGCGGCGATCGCCTTGCGGTGGCTTTCGCGCGCGGCGGCGGCGGCTTCGCGCGCCTTGGGCAGGACCGCGGGCGGATAAGCCCCGGCTTCCGCCTGCTGCCCCGCGGTCATCGGCGCGAGCATCGTCGGCACCAGCCAGGTACCGCGCCGCTTCATCAGCGCGATCGTCGCGTCGTCGAGGAAGCTGCCGTGGTCGATCGTGTCGACGCCCGCCTCGACCGCCGCCGCGGTCCCTTCCTTGGCGTGACTGTGCGCCGCGACCTTGCGCCCGAGCTCGTGCGCGGTGTCGATCAGCGCCTTCATCTCCTCGGGCGTCATCGCCCGGCCGAGCCCGCCGCTGACGTTGGACAGCACGCCGCCGGTGGCCTTGAACTTGATCACCGCCGCACCCAGCCCGACCTGGCGGCGCACCGCGCGGCGGCAGTCCTCGGGGCCGTCGCACAAGTGGAACTGGTGCGCGTCGATCGCGTCGGCGAACTCTTCGCGCAGGCCGTTGGTCCGGTCGCCGTGCCCGCCGGTGACCGCGATCCCCATGCCGGCGTTGACGATCGTCGGGCCGTCGACCAGCCCCTGTGCGGTCGCGTCGCGCAGCGCCCGGATCATCCGCGCGTCGCCGCCCAGGTCGCGAACCGTGGTGAACCCGGCGAGCAGCGTGGCGCGGGCGTTGGCCACGCCTTCGAGAAGGTCGTCGGCCTCGTCGCGGTTGAGCGCGGTCATCCGCGCGCGAACCGGATCGCCGCCGATGCCGAGCAGATGGACGTGCATGTCGATCAGCCCGGGCAGGACGAAGCGGTTGGAGAGGTCGACCAGCTTGGCGCCCGCCTCGGGCGGGACCAGCCCCTCGCGGACCTCGGCGACCTTGCCCTCGCGCACCACGATCGTCGAAGGCCCGCGCGGCGCTTCGCCGGGCCGGTCGAGCAGGCGCCCGGTGTGGATGAAGGTGACTTCGTCCGCGGGCGCCTGCGCAGAGGCGGCGGCAAGCGGCATGGCGGCAATTGCGGCGGCGGCGACCCAGGCTTTCATGTACTTCTCCCCGTTGCGCGGGGAGGTCTAGCACGCTGGAAGGGCCGGTAAAGTCACCCGTTCACCACTGTCCCGCCGTTGGGGTGGAGCACCTGGCCCGCCATGTAGCTCGAATCCTCGCACGCCAGGAACAGGAACGCCGGCGCGACCTCGTTGGGCTGGCCGGGGCGCTTCATCGGGGTATCCTCGCCGAAGCGCTCCATCTTCTCGGGCGTCGACCCGCCGCAGGGGTTGAGCGGGGTCCAGATCGGGCCGGGCGCGACTGCGTTGACGCGAATTCCGTCGCCGATCAGGTTTTCACTGAGCGAGCGGGTGAAGGCGACGATCGCCCCCTTGGTGCTCGAATAGTCGAGCAGCTGCTTCGACCCCTGGTACGAGGTGATCGAGGTGCAGTTGACTATCGCCGCGCCCGATTTGAGGTGCGAGCGCGCGGCCTGGACCAGATAGAACATCGAAAAGATGTTGGTCTGGAAGGTGCGCTGGAGCTGCTCGGGGGTGATGTCGCGGATGTCCTCGTCGGGGTGCTGCTCGCCGGCGTTGTTGACCAGCACGTCGAGCCGGCCCCAGCGCTGGATCACCGCGTCGACCAGCCCCTGGCAGTGCCGCGGATCGCCGAGGTCGCCCGCCGACAGCAGGACTTCGGCGCCCTCGTCCTCGCACAGCGCTTTAGTCAGCTTGGCGTCGTCTTGCTCGCAGAGGTAGGCGATCGCGACCTTGGCGCCCTCACGCGCATAAAGCACCGCCACCGCGCGACCGATCCCGCTGTCGCCGCCGGTGACGATCGCGACCTTGCCCTTGAGCCGTCCCGATCCGGGGTAGCGCGGCTGCCACTCCGGCTTGGGCTCGAGCCGCGATTCGTGCCCCGGCAGCTTGGGTTCCTCGAGCGTCGGCTCGATCAGCGCGGCTTCGGCGGGTTCGATAGTGTCGGTCATCGGCTGCGTCCCTTTCACAGGGACGAACCGGTTAGCAGAAAGGTAGTTCCGCCGGCGTGGGCGCGTGGGCTTCGACAGGCTCAGCCTGAGCGGACTTTTTACCCAGAACCGCCCAGCCTGAGCTTGTCGAAGGCCACGCGATACGTTGGCCCAATCACCCCAGCCCCAGCGCCGCCTTGTAGGTGTCCAAGATCGCTTCCATTTCCGCCCGGTCGTCGGGCTTCATCTTCCTGAGGCGGACGATCTGGCGCATGATCTTGGCGTCATATCCGACCGCCTTGGCCTCGGCGTAGACGTCGCGGATGTCGTCGGCGATGCCCTTCTTCTCTTCCTCGAGGCGCTCGACGCGCTCGATCAGCAGGCGCAGGCGGTCGTCGGTGGTCTCGGCCATGAAATGCTCCGGCAAGGCGGTGAATTCGGTCGCCGGCGCGCTTAGCGGCTGGTGGGCGATTCGGGCAAAACGCAGGCTGTGGACAATGCTGCTCTCGCCCCTTCAGGGGAGAGATACGAAGGCTTGGCGCGTGAGCGCCTAGCCGAAGTTGAGAGGGGAAGGCGATGGCGCTGCCCCCTCTCCCAACCCTCTCCCCTGAAGGGGAGAGGGCTACTTCGCGTTCCTCGCCACGCTCGCTTCCATCCGCGCGAGCTGCTCGGGCGTCGCCTCGCTCTGGTGCTTGGCCTTCCATTCGGCCGCGGACATCCCGTGGATCGCCTCGCGCGCGGACGCCTTGTCGAGCGGAGCGCCGGCCTCGACGATCCAGTCGGCGAGGCAATTGCGGCAGAACCCGACGAGCCCCATCAGCTCGATGTTCTGGGCGTCGTGGCGGTGGCGCAAGTGGCGCACCAGGCGGCGGAACGCGGCTGCGGCGTGGGCGTCGTCGAGCTGCTCGAGCGGGTCGGTCATTATACGTCCTTGGGTTCGGCCGTGTCTTTTGCCATAGGCGCGGGCCCGCCAGCAAAGGAACCCCTTTGACCAAGCCCGCTCAGCCCATCCTGCGCAGCCGCAAGGTCAAGATCCTCGCCACGGTCGGCCCGGCGAGCCGCGACGCCCGGGTGCTGCGCAAGCTTCACGCGGCCGGCGCCGACGCATTTCGCGTCAACATGAGCCACGGCGACCACGCGGTCCACGCCGCGACCATCGCCGCGATCCGCGCGCTGGAGAAAGAGGTCGGGCACCCGATCGCGGTGCTCTGCGACCTGCAGGGCCCCAAGCTGCGCGTCGGCGCGTTCAAGGGCGGCAAGGCGGTTATCCGCCACTCCTCGCACTTCACGCTCGACCGCGATCCCGCGCCGGGCGACGAAACCCGCGTGTGCCTGCCGCACCCCGAGCTGTTCGGGGTGCTCGGCAGGGGGCAGCGGCTGCTGATCGACGACGGCAAGCTGCGGCTGCGGGTGCTCAAGGCCGAGCCCGACCGGATTCTCTGCTCGGCCGAGGTCGGCGGAGCGATCTCCGACCGCAAGGGGGTCAACGTCCCCGACAGCGTGGTCCCGGTGCCGGCGCTGACCGACAAGGACCGCGCCGACCTCGCCTTCGCGCTCGAGCACGGCGCCGACTGGATCGCGCTGAGCTTCGTCCAGCGGCCCGAGGACGTCGCCGAGGGTCGGCGGCTGATCGGCGGAAGAGCTTCGCTTATCGCCAAGGTCGAGAAGCCCGCAGCGGTCGACCGACTCGACGGCATCCTCGAATTGAGCGACGGGGTGATGGTCGCGCGCGGCGATCTCGGCGTCGAATTGCTGCCCGAGGAAGTGCCGCCGCTGCAGAAGCGCATCGTCGAGGCCGCGCGGCGGCTGGGCAAGCCGGTGATCGTCGCCACCCAGATGCTCGAATCGATGATCGAGGCGCCCGCGCCGACCCGCGCCGAAGTCTCCGACGTCGCCAACGCGGTCTACGACGGGGCCGACGCGGTGATGCTTTCGGCCGAGACCGCGGCGGGCAAGTGGCCCGTCGAAGCGGTGACGATCATGGACCGTATCGCCGCCCAGGTCGAAGCCGATCCCGGCTACGCCGCGCGGGTCCACTTCATCGAGACCCCGGCCGACGCGACCACCGCCGACGCGCTCGCCGAATCGGCGGCGGCGATCGCGCGGACCGTGACCACCTCGGGGATCATCGTCTTCACCTCGTCGGGCTCGACCGCGCGCCGCGTCGCTCGCGAGCGGCCGGGCGTGCCGATGCTGGTCCTGACCCCCTCCCTCAAGACCGCGCGGCGGGTATCGCTGCTGTGGGGGGCGCACGCGGTCCACACCCGCGACATCGGCAGCTTCGAGGAGATGATCGCCAAGGGCAAGCGGATGGCGCTGCGCCACGGCTTCGGCGGCGCCGGAGCCAAGCTGATCGCGCTGGCGGGCGTGCCGTTCGGGACCCCCGGGGCGACGAATTTGCTCCACGTGGTGACGCTGACGGGGAACGAGCTGAAGGGGCGCGAGGGGTAGTCGCGAACCTTGGCGCGTGGGCTTCGACAGGCTCAGCCTGAGCTTGTCGAAGGCCACGCGCCCACATCAGCCCCTCTCTCCAAACAGCGCGGTCCCCACCCGCACATGCGTCGCGCCGAGCATGACCGCGGTCTCGAAATCCCCGCTCATCCCCATGCTGAGCCCAGTCAGGCCGTTGTCGTCGGCGAGCTTGGCGAGCAGCGCGAAGCACGGCGTGGGCTCGACGCCCTCGGGCGGGACCACCATCAGGCCGGCGAGCGGAATGTCGGCGGCGCGCGCCTCGGCGAGCAGCGCGGGCAACTCGCCAATCGCGCAGCCGCCTTTCTGCGGCTCCTCGCCGATGTTGACCTGGACGAAGCACGGCACCCGCCGCCCCGCGCGGTCGATCGCCTTGGCCAGCGCGGCAATCAGGCTCGACCGGTCGAGCGAGTGGATCTGGTCGAACAGCGCCACCGCATCTTCCGCCTTGTTCGACTGGAGCCGGCCGACCAGGTGGAGCGCGATGTCGGGGTTGGCCTCGCGCAACGCGGGCCACTTGGCCTGCGCTTCCTGCACGCGGTTTTCGCCGAACACCCGCTGACCGGCGACGATCAGCGCGTGGATCGCTTCGACCGGCTGCGCCTTGCTGACCGCGACCAGGGTGACGTCTTCCGCCTCGCGCCGCGCGATCTTCGCCGCGGCGGCGATCCTCGCCTTGACCTCGGCGAGCGGCCCACGGGTCTCCAAGGCGCCGGGTGGTTCGGGCATCGCGCGCTGTTATACCCGCCGGGTGACGTTGCGCCACCCCGCCCTCCCCCGCCTCTGGCTGATCACCGACGCGCGCAACGACGCGGTTCTGGATCGTGCGATTGCGCGCTTGCCGCGCGGTTCCGGAGTGATCTTCCGCCACTATCACCTAACGGCGAAGGAACGGGCCACGCGGCTCGCGCAAGTCCGCCGCCTCTGCCGCCGCTTCGGCCATCGCCTCGAGATCGCCGGCAAAGGCTACGGCTCACCTGGCCCGCACCGCCGCCTCGCAACCGTTCATGGTTTGCGCGAAATCGGCAGCGCCAACCGGTTGGGGGCGGAGGCCGTGCTCCTTTCGCCGGTTTACCCGACCCGCTCGCACCGGGGTGCGAGAGCGTTGGGACGGATCAACTCGCTCCTCCTCGCGCGCCGCGCCCGAATGCCGGTGATCGCGCTCGGCGGGATGACCGCGCGACGCTTCCGCGGGCTGCCGGTGCACGGCTGGGCGGCGATCGACGGATTGAGCTGAGCGCGCAGCCGGTGTTTCAATTTCGCAACACGAATCCTCGGATTCCCAAGGATTCTTGACGGCGAGTCCCGCGCAGGCGCATTATGCGCGGCCAAGAGGGGACGGGTCATGGCTTCACGCGCGTTCGCAACGACAGGGCAGAATCCGTCCGCCGCATGGCGGATCGCGCTGCGCCGCTCGGTGATCCGCGCCGCCGAGCTGGCCGGGGCGCTGCTGCTGTGGGGGCTGATGCTGTTCCTCGCGCTGGCGATCGTCAGCTATCAGCAGACCGATCCCAGCCCGAGCACCGCCGCGGGCGCGGAAGTGCTCAACTGGATGGGCGCGCCCGGCGCGTGGGCGTCGGAGCGGCTGCTGTTCCTGTTCGGCCTGCCGGCGCTCCTGCTGCTGCCGTTGATCTACCTCCAGGGCCGCCGGCTGTGGGCGTTGTCCGAAGCCGCCGAGGACGACGCGGCGACGCCCGCGCCGCGGTGGTGGCGGCGGTTGGGCGCGCTGGTCGCGGCGATGGCGCTGATCGGCACGGTGCTGGCGCTGGCGTTCGACGCACCGGGGGGAACCTACCCGGCCTCGCTGGGCGGGGTCGCCGGGCTGCTCGGGGCCCAGGCGGTGACCGCGATTGCGGCGCTGGTTCCGCCCGCCGCCCAAGGCTGGACGATCCTCGGCCTGGCGCTGGCCGCGCTGGGCGGCGGACTGCTGCTCGCCGGGCGTGTGTTCGCGCTCGAATGGCGCGCGCTGCTGGCGATGCCCGCGATGCTGCGCCGAACCGCGCGCGGGCCGGGCGAGATCGCGCCGTTCGCGCCGCGCGAACCCAGGCCGCCCGCGCGCAAGGCGATCGCCGAGGAGCCGCCCGCTGCGCCGCGCAAGCCGCCCGAGATCGCCGACACCCGCGCGCCGGCGAAGAAGGCGCAGCTGGGCGCCGCCAGCCGCCAGACCGACCTGTTCGACCAATATGAGCTGCCCAGCCTCGAGCTGCTCGCCGATTCGCCGCCACAGCCCACCAACAAGCTCGACAAGCTCGCGCTCGAGCGCAACGCGCGGCTGCTCGAGACCGTGCTCGACGACTTCAACGTCAAGGGCGAGATCACCGCGGTCCGCACCGGCCCGGTGGTGACGATGTACGAGCTCGAGCCGGCCCCCGGGATCAAGGCCAGCCGGGTGATCGGGCTGGCCGAGGACATCGCCCGCAACATGAGCGCAATCTCCGCCCGGGTCTCGTCGATTCCCGGGCGCACGGTGATGGGGATCGAGCTGCCCAACGCCGACCGCCAGACCGTCGCGTTCAAGGAGCTCGCCTCGTGCGAGGCTTTCGTGAACACCAAGAGCCTGCTGCCGATCATCCTCGGCAAGGACATCTCCGGCACGGCCGTCGTCGCCGACCTCGCGGCGATGCCGCATCTGCTCGTCGCAGGCACCACCGGCTCGGGCAAGTCGGTGGGCTTGAACACCATCCTGCTGTCGCTGCTCTACCGGCTGACGCCCGACCAGTTGCGGCTGATCCTGATCGATCCCAAGATCCTCGAGCTGAAGAGCTACGACGACATCCCCCACCTGCTCTCGCCGGTGGTGACCGAGCCGGCCAAGTCGATCCGCGCGCTCAAGTGGGCGGTCGAGGAGATGGAGCGGCGCTATCGCCAGATGTCGTCGATCGGCGTGCGCAATCTCTCGGGCTTCAACGAGAAGGTCCGGGCCGCGATCGCCAAGGGCCATCCGCTGGGCCGCCGCATCCAGACCGGGTTCGACCCCGACAGCGGGGAGGAGCTCTACGAGGAGCAGCAGCTCGATTACCGCCCGCTGCCGCAGATCGTGGTGATCGTCGACGAGCTTGCCGACCTGATGGTCACCGTCGGCAAGGAGATCGAGGTGCTGATCCAGCGCCTGTCGCAAAAGAGCCGGGCGGCGGGCATCCATCTGATCATGGCCACCCAGCGCCCTTCGGTCGACGTCATCACCGGGGTGATCAAGGCCAATCTGCCGACCCGGATCAGCTTCGCGGTGACCAGCCGGATCGACAGCCGGACGATCCTCGGCGAGCAGGGCGCCGAGCAGCTCTTGGGCAAGGGCGACATGCTCTACAAGCCCAACACCCAGCCGATCATGCGCGTCCACGGCCCGTTCGTCAGCGACGAGGAAGTCGAGCGCGTGGCCGAGCACTGGCGCGGGCAAGGCGTCCCCGAATACGTCGACAGCGTCACCGAGGAGCCCGAGGACGGCGGGTTCGGCTTCGACGACCTCGACGCGACCGCCAGCGACAACCCGGAAGAGCGCAAGTACCGCCAGGTCTGCCAGATCGTGTTCGAGAGCCAGAAGGCGTCGGCCAGCTGGATCCAGCGCCAGATGGG
>JAIVIY010000072.1 GCA_020200285.1 Novosphingobium sp.
TCGTGGAACTGCTTGACCACCGGCTCCCAGTAGGGAGGAATCGTCTTGAGCAGCGTCTCGAGGTTCGACGGCCCGACGATGTCGACCCCGCACGCGAACGCGGTCGGCGTGAAGGCCAGGCCCGCGAGCGTGGCGTAGCCGCCGTAGCTGCCGCCCATGATCGCGACCTTGCCCGGCGCGGCGACTCCCTGCTTGACCGCCCACTCGGCGACGTCGAGCAGGTCGTCGTGCATCGCCCGGCCCCACTGCAGGTTGCCGGCCTCGATGAACCCCTTGCCGAACCCGGTCGAGCCGCGGAAGTTGGGGCTGATCACCGCGTAGCCGCGGTTGGCGAGCCATTGGTGGTAGGGGTTGTAGCCATAGGCGTCGCGCGCCCACGGACCGCCGTGGACCAGCATCACGGTCGGCACCGGGTGGTCGGGCACGCCGTCGGCGTTGGCGTCGCTGCCCGGCGGCAGCGTCAGGTAGCTGACGATGGTCTTGCCGTCGCGCGCCGCGATCGCGTGCGGGTGCATCTCGGCGAGCGGCTTGCCGTCGAGCTCGGGGCGGGTGGAGTAGAACGGCGTCAGCGTGTTGGCCGTGCGATCGTAGATGTACGATTTCGACGGCGTGTCGGCCGAGCTCGCAGCGACGATCCACTTGTCGTCCTTGTCCGTGCGCGAGATCACCGAGATTTCGCCCGGCAGCTCGCGCTTCAGCCAGTCGAGCGAGGCCTTCACCTTGGGATCGGTCGCGGTCCATTCGTTGCGCAAATAGTTGACCGAATAGGCCTCGATCCGGCCGGTCACGGGGTCCCTCATCGTCCCGCCGATGTCGGCCTGGTCGCTCTGCGCGATCACCGTGCGCTTTCCGGTGGCGACGTCCTCGGCGATCAGCGCGGCGGTGTCGCGGTCGCGGCTGTCGAGCCAGTACAACGTCTTGCCGTCGGTGGTGTAACCGGCCGGGCTGGTAGTCAGCGCGTCGGCCAGACCGGTCGAAGCAAACGGCTCGGCGCCGACCTTGCCGTCGACGACGCGGAAGTAATCGGTCCCGCCCGCGGCGTTCTGCTTGAGCGCCATCCGCACATCGAGGTTGTTGTCGGTGAGGAAGCCGGCGTAGCCGCCGTCGTTCTGGAGCACCGGGGTCAGCTTGCCGGTGTTGAGATCGAGGCTGTGAATGTCGTGCAGGCGCGGATCGCGGTTGTTGATCCCCACCAGGATGCGGTCGCGCTTGATCGTCGAGGCGCCGACGACCTGCACCCGGGTCTTCTGGAACGGGGTCATCACCCGTTCGGCGCCGGTCGCCGGGTCGACGCTGTAGAGCAGGAAGTTCTCGTCGCCGGCCTTGTCCTGGACATAGAGCACGCTCTTGCTGTCGGGCGCCCAGAAATGCTGCGGGATCGGGCGGTCCTTGGCGGCGGTGATCGGCTTGGCCGCGGATGGATTGTCGGCCGGCGCGACCCAGACGTTGAGCACCCCGTCGCGCGGGGCGAGGAAGCTGACCCACTTGCCGTCGGGCGACAGCCGCCCTTGCGCCTTGCTCGGGTTGCCGAACAGCGCCTGGCGCGGGATCAGCTCGCCCTGGACCATCGGCGCGCCCGCGGCGTGCTCCATCTTGTGCCCAGCGTGCGAATCGGCCTGGGCTTCGGCCATCGCCGGGAGACCCCCGAAAGCGAGCGCGGCGAGGGCTGTCCCGCCGCGGGCGAGCGTGCGGATGTGCTTGAGATTCATGGGGTGAGTTCCTCCTGTCTTAGCCGGACGATACAGTGCGGGACGGAGGTTTCAAGCGATACCGGATGCGGGTCACAACGCCGGGTTGTTGTAGCAATGCCAGGTGAAGATCGCCATCGCGCCGCGGTGCGGCCGCCATGGCTCGGCCAGCGCGCGGGTGGCCTTTTCATCGGGGCGAACCTCGTGACCGAGCAGCTTGGCGAGCCCCGCCTGGACCGCGAGGTCGCCCGCCGGCCAGATGTCGCCGCGCCCTTCGGCGAACAGCAGGTAGATCTCCGCCGACCAGCGGCCGATGCCCTTGATCCCGGTGAGCTCTGCGATAGCCGCCTCGTCGTCGGCGGGCAGCGCATCGAGGTCGAGCTCGCCCGAGACCACCAGCTCGCACAGCGAGCGCGCGTAGCCCTGCTTCTGGCGCGAGAAGCCGCAAGCGCGAAGCGCGTCGAAGTCCGCCGCGAGCAGCTTTTCGGGCGGGATGTCGTGGCCGAGCAGCGCTTCGAGCTTGTTCCACACCGAGGCCGCGGCCGCGACACTGACCTGCTGACCGACGATCGTCCGCAGCAGCGTGACGTAGCCGGTGGCGCGGATGCGCGGCTCGGGATAGCCCGCGCGTTCGAGCGCCGCGGCGATCTTCGGCTCGGCCTCGGCGACGCGATCGAGCCCGTCGCGGATCGCTTCAGCGCTCAAGCCCATCGCCGCTGGTCCCCTCCTTGCCAAACCGGAACCTGCGCCCTAGCAGCCGCATCAAAGCGGCGATAGCGCCGGGCGCGAACGAGTGAGGACATGTGGGAATGCCCAGGCTGCTGGTGACCAATCGGGCGGGGTTCGAGACCGCGGCCGAGGCGACGGCCGGGCTGTCGGTAATGGAGAACATCCGCGACAACGGGTTCGACGAGCTGCTCGCGTTGTGCGGCGGCTGCTGCAGCTGCGCGACCTGTCACGTCC
>JAIVIY010000101.1 GCA_020200285.1 Novosphingobium sp.
GGCGAGCGCGGGGACCACCTCGCGCAGCGAATGCCTGGCGTCGGGCGCGCCCTTGGGCCGGCCGAAATGCGCGAGCACCAGCACTTTCGCCCCCGCGTCGGCCAGCTCGAGCAAAGTCGGCGCCGCGGCCCGCAGGCGCGTGTCGTCGCTGACCGCGCCATCGGCCATCGGCACGTTGAGATCCTCGCGCACCAGCACCCGCTTGCCGCGGACCTCGCCGATATCGTCGAGCGTGCGGAACTTGGCCATCACAGCAACCCGGCCATCACCCCGGCAGTGTCGACCATGCGATTGGAGAAGCCCCACTCGTTGTCGTACCAGCTGACCACGCGGACCAATTTGCCTTCGAGCACCGCGGTCTCGAGGCTGTCGATCGTCGAGCTTGCCGGACAGTGGTTGTAGTCGACCGAGACCAGCGGCTCGTCCGAATAAGCCAGGACGCCCTTGAGCGGGCCGTCGGCCGCGGCCTTGAGCGCGGCGTTGATCTCGTCGCGGGTGGTGTCGCGGCTCGGCGTGAAGGTCAGGTCGACGAGGCTGACGTTGGGGGTCGGCACGCGGATCGCCGAGCCGTCGAGCTTGCCCTTGAGCTCGGGCAACACCTCGGCCACCGCGCGCGCGGCGCCGGTGGTGGTCGGGATCATGCTCATGCCGGCGGCGCGGGCGCGGCGCGGGTCTGAGTGGATCTGGTCGAGGATCTTCTGGTCGTTGGTGTAGGCGTGGATCGTGGTCATCAGCCCACGCTCGATCCCGACCGCCTCGTGGACGACTTTCGCCATCGGCGCCAAGCAGTTGGTGGTGCAACTTGCGTTCGAGACGATGGTGTCGGACGACGTCAGCACGCCGTGGTTGACGCCATAGACGATGGTCTTGTCGACGCCCTTGGCCGGCGCCGAGATCAGCACCTTGGCCGCGCCCGCATCGAGGTGCTTCTGGGCGCTGTCGCGGTCGGCGAAGAAGCCCGTGCATTCGAGCGCGATCTGCACCCCGTGCGCCTTGTGCGGCAGCCTGGCCGGATCGCGCTCGGCGGTGACCGCGATGCGGCGGCCGTCGACGACGATCGCGTCGCCGTCGACCGATACCTCGCCGGGGTAGGGACCATGGACGCTGTCGCGCTTGAACAACAAGGCGTTGGCCTTGGCGTCGGCAAGGTCGTTGATCGCGACCAGCTCGAGCCCGCAATCGGGCCGCTCGAGGATCGCGCGTGCGACCAGGCGGCCGATGCGCCCGAAACCGTTGATCGCAACCTTGGTCGCCATGCAAATGCTCCTGCTAAGCTCTGAGTTTTTCGAGGACTCGCGGAACGATCGCATCCGCGGTGAAGCCGAAATGGCGGAACAGATCCTTGGCCGGGGCCGAAGCGCCGAAGCGGTCGAGCCCGATCGCCAGACCGTCGCCGCCGACGTGGCGCTCCCAGCCCAGCGTCACGCCCGCTTCGATCGAGACCTTGAGCACGCCAGCGGGCAACATATCGGCGCGATAGGCGGCGTCCTGCTCGGCGAACAGCTCCCAACTCGGCATCGAGACGACGTCGGCGCCGATGCCCTGCGCCTCGAGCGCGGTGCGCACCTCCGCCGCCAGTGCGACCTCCGAGCCCGTGGCGATCAGCACGACTTTGCGTTCCGCTTCAGCCACTTGCAGGCGATAGGCGCCCTTCGCGCTGAGCATCTGACCCCCAGGTACATTGGCGCGGCGCAGCTGCGGCAGGTTCTGCCGGGTCAGCGCCAGCACCGAGGGCGTCTCCGGGCTTTGCAGCGCCAGGTTCCAGCATTCGGCGGTCTCGACGATGTCGCAGGGGCGGAACACGCGCAAGTTGGGGATCATCCGCAGGCTCATCACGTGCTCGACCGGCTGATGCGTCGGGCCGTCCTCGCCGAGGCCGATGCTGTCGTGGGTCATCACATAGATCACCCGCGCCCGCTGTAGCGCCGAGAGGCGGATGGCGTTGCGGCAATAGTCGGAGAACACCAGGAAAGTGCCGCCGTAGGGAATCACCCCGCCGTGCAGGGCCATGCCGTTCATCGCCGCGGCCATGCCGAACTCGCGAATCCCGTAGTAGATGTAGCGGCCGTCGTAGCTTTCGGGCGTAAGCGGCTGAGTCGCCTTGGTCTTCGTGTTGTTCGATCCGGTCAGGTCGGCCGAGCCGCCGATCATCTCGGGCAAGTGCTCGGTCAGCGTGCCGAGGACGATCTCCGACGCCTTGCGCGTCGCCACCGCCTGATCGCCCGAAACCAGCGCGGAGAGCGCCTTGCCGGCCTCCTCGCCTGCCGGCAGTTCGCCCGCCATGCGCCGCTCGAACTCGTGTTTTTCGGCGTGGCCGTCGAGCCTCGTCATCCACCCGTCGCGCGCCGTCGCGCCGCGCTCGCCGGTTTTGCGCCAATCGACGAGGATTTCGGCCGGCACTTCGAACGCCGGCGCGGTCCAGCCGAGCGCCTCGCGCGTCGCCGCGACCTCGTCGGCGCCGAGCGGGGCGCCGTGGACGTCGTGGCTGCCCGCCTTGTTGGGCGCGCCCTTGCCGATCACGGTGCGGCAGCGGACCAGGACCGGGCGGCTGTCGTCGCCCGCGGCCTCGCGAGTCGCCTCGTTTAGGGCGCGGTCGATCTCGGCGAAGTCGTGGCCGTCGCACTCGAGCGTGCGCCAGCCGGCGGCGCGGTAGCGGGCGGGGATGTCCTCGCAAGTCGAGAGCGACGTCGCGCCGTCGATGGTGATCCGGTTGTCGTCCCACAGCACCTTGAGCCGGCCGAGCCCGAGCCGCGCGGCGAGCCCGATCGCCTCGTGGTTGACGCCTTCCATCAGGCAGCCGTCGCCCGCGACCACCCAGGTGCGGTGGTCGACCAGCGCATCGCCGAACACCGCGTTGAGGTGCCGCTCGGCCACCGCCATCCCGACCGCCATCGCCAGCCCCTGGCCGAGCGGGCCGGTGGTGCATTCGACCCCGGCCAGCTCGAAATTCTCCGGGTGGCCCGCGCAGGGGCTGCCGAGCTGGCGGAAGCTGCGGATATCCTCGATCGTCGGCCTGGCGTAGCCGGTCAGGTGGAGAGCCGCGTAGATCAGCATCGAGCCGTGCCCGGCCGAGAGCACGAAGCGGTCGCGGTCGGGCCAGCCGGGCGCGGCGGGATCGAACCTGAGGTACTTCGACCACAGCACCGTGGCGACGTCGGCCATTCCCATCGGCATCCCGGGATGGCCCGAATTGGCGGCCTGGACCGCGTCCATCGCCAGCGCCCGGATGGCGTTGGCCATCGGCGTGAGCCGGTTCGGGTCGAGGGTCATCGCGACGGGAGGCCTTCGCAGTCTGGGTCTCGGACGGGCAGGACGATTCGCGCGAAGCCTTTGGGCAAGGGGTCCGGGCGCGTCAAGAACCGCACCCTGAGGGTTACCCACAACGATGTGCCGCAAACCGCGCCGAAGCCGCGGCATCTCGGGCCCGCAGCGGTTGTCGCACGCGCCGAATGTGCTAGCTCTTGGCCTCCATGGACACCCAACGCATCGACCAGGCGCTCGCCCGCCTCGACGCGGCGCTGACCCGCGTGGAAGCCGCCGCGCGCAATCTGCCCAAGCCGCCGGCCGTCCCGCCCGAGGAGTTCGACGAGCTTCGCCAGCGCCACGACCGGCTCAAAAGCACGGTCGCCAGCTCGTTGAAACAGCTCGATGAAATCCTTGCAGGGGCCAACCCGTGAGCAACGTCACGCTCGAGATCGGCGGCCGCCCGTTCAGCGTCGCCTCGGCCGACGGCGAGGAGCAGCATGTCACCGCGCTCGGGCGGATGATCGACGAAAAGTTGCGCGCGATGGGCGGCGCCAGCGGCCAGAGCGAGAGCCGGATGCTCTTGTTCGCCGCGCTGCTGCTCGCGGACGAAATCCACGAGATGCGCGCGCGGGGCGGGGTTCCCCTCCCCGCGGACGACACCCCCGAGCTGGAGCGCATCGCGCGCGGGATCGAGGACGCGGCGACGCGCATCACAAATCTAGCCACGGCCCTTGAGGAGGCGGCCGCCTAGGCCTACATTGCCAGGCGACGGGACTGCCCGGTGCGAACCGACAGAACATCCCTGAGGCTATAAGCAATCCTACGGGGGCTGTCCCTGGGGAGGCCCTGGCCTTCCACACATGGCTCCCACCTGACGTTTAGGCGTCAGCGGATTTCCCCGGCAACGGCCCATGGTGGTTCCGTCACTCGATTTCCCGGAGGCATGGTGAACAAGGCTGGGCTGCGCGCGAAGCTCAGGGCGAGGCGGCGCGCGCACGTCGCGGCGCTGCCCGATCGCGTCCGCGGCCTGCTGTTCCATCGCCCGCCGCGCGCGATCGCCGAGCTGATCCCACCCGGGGCGAGCGTCGGGGTCTATGCCGAAACCGCCGAGGAAGCCCCGGCGAGCGCCTATGCCCGCTGGCTGTTCGAGGCCGGGCACCCGGTCGCGCTGCCGTGGTTCGCCGAGCGCGGGACGGAGATGGCGTTCCGCGTGTGGGACAATCCATTCGATGCCGAGACGCTCGAAGCGGGCCCGTGGTCCGTGCGGCAGATCGCCGCACCGGGCGAGCACGTGACGCCGGCAGCGGTGTTCGTCCCGCTGGTCGGGTTCACCGCCACCGGCGCGCGGCTGGGGATGGGCGCCGGGCATTACGACCGCTGGCTCGCCGCGTATCCTCACACCCTGGCGATCGGGCTGGCGTGGGATTGCCAGGAAGTCGCCGCGCTGCCGCTCGAGGCGCACGACCGCCCGCTCGACGCGATCGTCACCGCGACGCGCGTTCTCGGGCCGTTCAAGCGGAGCCAGGCGCGATGACGCCGAGCTGGCGCAAGCCGTTCGGCGTGCTGGCGATGCTCGCCGCGCTGGCGCTCTACGCGATCGTCGCAGTGACGCTGCTCGAGCCGGTCGGGCGCTGGCCGGTCCTCGCCCAGACCGCCGTCTACCTGGTTGTCGGGACCGTCTGGATCCTGCCGCTCGGCCGCTTTCTGCGGTGGATGGAGACCGGGCGCTTGCGTTAGGCAACAGGCGGCAAGTGGCGCGAGTGACGGGGCTCGAACCCGCGACCTCCGGCGTGACAGGCCGGCGCTCTAACCAACTGAGCTACACCCGCGTGGGCTTGGGAGCCGCGCCACTATGCCACGCGCATAACCCTGTCAACCGCCTTCGCCCCGCCCGCTTCGGGGCTTCCGCGGTCTTCGCGTTAACCGCACTTTCCCGCGGTTTTCAGCCGGATAAGCGAGCAATGGCGCACAGCATCCGACCCCGCCTTAACCATTCCTTCGGGATTGCCTGCGACAACCCCGACCGAGGGAACGGGGGCGAATTTTCGACATGCCGATCAGGGGAACCGTCGCGCTTGCCGCGCTGCTTGCGACCGCGCCCGCCTGGGCGGCCGAGCCGGTGGCCGTCGCCAACCAAGTCTATGTCGAACGGGAGATCGACAGCGCCCGCGTGCTCGAACCCGCGGACTCGCTCCGCCCTGGCGACCGCCTGGTCTATGTCGTTTCGTGGAAGGCCGCGACCGCCCGCGCCGAGCGCTTCACCATCGTCAATCCGCTGCCCCGCGCCGTCGCTTACCAGCGCAGCGCCAACGGCGCCGAGGAGGTCTCGGTCGACGGCGGCCGTAGCTGGGGCAAGCTCGGCGAGTTGCGCCTCCGCGACGGCGCGCGCTGGCGCGACGCCTCGCCCGAGGACGTCACCCACGTCCGCTGGCGCGTGCCCGCCCGACTCGCGGTCGCCGGCAGCGGCAAGCTGACCTGGAGCGGGATCGTGCGGTGAGAACAACTCTCACCCCTTCAGGGGAGAGATACGAACGCTTGCTCCGCCAGGAGCTAGCCGCAGTAGAGAGGGGCTGCGCCCGGACATCCCCCTCTCCCAACCCTCTCCCCTAAAGGGGACAGGGCTCTCAGCAGCTTTCGTACTTCCAGTGCCGCTTCTTGCCTTCGGCGATCCATGAAACGGCTTCGCCGATGCGCTTGGCGCGCGTCGCAGTCGCCTTGGCAGTGGTGATCCATTCGAGATAGTCGCGGCGATACGAGGGCGCGAAGGCATCAAAATGACGCTGCGCCTCGGGCGAGGCGGCGAGCGCTTCGGCAAAATCGTCGGGCATCGCGATCTCGGGCTTGGGCGGCTTGGGCGCTCGGGCAGGCTTCACGCCGGCGACGATCTCGTCGCGGCTCTTGCGAAGCAGCGCGCTCAGCTCGTCGTCCGAAGGCAAGTCGGCGAGGCTCGTCAGCTTGCCGAACGAGCCCATCCCCCCGTTCTGGCCCTCTCCCTCGCGCATCCGCCCCGCGCCGTGGACGAAAAACGCCGCGTGCGCCTTGAACGAGGCCATCCCGGCGAGGATCTTTCCGCTCACGGTGAAGTGCGGCATCGACCATTTGATGGTCTCTTCGGCCTCGGGGACCGCGGTGCGGACCAGCGCGCGCAAGTGCTCGAGGATCGGCTGCGCGAACGGCTGCGCCCTGGCGATGATCGCGTCGATGCGAGGGTCTGATGGCGGCATGGTAAGCGCTCCGACCCCAGATTAGCGCCTAGTCCGCCAGCAGCAACACCGGCGTCTCGATCAGCCGCCTGAGCGCCTGGACGAAGCTGGCCGCGTCCCAGCCGTCGACCACGCGGTGGTCGCAGGAAATCGACACGTTCATCAGCTTCCGCTTGGCGATGCGCTCGCCGCCCCTTTCGTCGGTGACGAACATCGGCCGCTCGACGATCCGGTTGGGGCCGATGATCGCGACCTCGGGCCGGTTGATCACCGGGGTCGTGGCGACACCGCCGAGCGGGCCGAGCGAGGTGACCGTCAGCGTCGAGCCCGAGAGCTCGTCGCTCCTGGCCGAGCCTTCGCGCGCGGCGGCTGCGAGGCGCGAAATCTCGCGCGCGAGCTGCCAGAGGTTCTTGTCCTGCGCATCGCGGATCACCGGAACCATCAACCCAGCCTCGGTCTGCGTCGCCATCCCGAGATGGACCGCGCCATAGCGGGTGACGACGCCGGCCTCGTCGTCGAAGCGCGCGTTGATCATCGGAAAGTCGGGCAGCGTGCGGCAGATCGCGGTGATCAGCAACGGCAGCATGGTCAGCTTGGGCTTGTCGCCCCGGCTCGCGTTCAACTGCGCGCGCATCTCTTCGAGCGCGGTGACGTCGCATTCCTCGACGTAGGAGAAATGCGGGATATTGCGCTTGGACGCCGCCATGTTCTCGGCGATCCGGCGCCTGAGGCCGATGACTTTGACTTGCTGGTCCTGCCCGCGGACGCCGGGAGCGCGGAACCCGCCGCCGGCGTTGTAGGAGAGGAACGCGTCGAGATCGGCGTGGCGGATGCGCCCGTCGGCCGCGGGCTTGACCTCGCCCAGATCGATCCCGAGCTCGCGCGCGCGCTGGCGGACCGCGGGGGTCGAGAGGACCTTGGCGTGCGGGGCAGGCGTTGGTGCGTGGCCTTCGACAGGCTCAGTCTGAGCGGGCTTGGGTGTCTTGGGAGGCGATGGCGGAGACGGAGCTACGATAACCTCCGCTCGTGCTGAGCCTGTCGAAGCACGCGCGCGGCCGCTGGCCTCTACCGCCTTCGCCACATCCCCGGCATCGGGCGTTTCCGCCTCGATCCGCTGCTCGACCGCCTCGGCCTTCGGCGCGGGCGCTTGCTCCTCCGCCCCCTCCCCCTCGACCTCGATCACCACCAAGGGCGAGCCGATCGCGACCACGTCGCCGACCTCGCCCGCGACCTCGAGCACTCTGCCCGAGACCGGGCTCTCCATCTCGACCGTGGCCTTGTCGGTCATCATGTCGGCGAGGCGGCCGTCTTCCTCGACCGTGTCGCCGACCTTGACGTGCCAGGCGACGATTTCGGCCTCGGCGATGCCCTCGCCGATGTCGGGAAGGCGGAAGGTGAACTTGCCCATGGGTTTCTCTCTACTTCGTCATGGCGAGCGGAGCGAAGCAAATCCAGGGTCCGGTGCGTGCCGCTCTGGATTGCTTCGTCGCTCCGCTCCTCGCAATGACGATGGTGAATTGGTCTACGCCTTCAAAAGCTTGTCGACCGCCTCGCCGATGCGGATCGGGCCGGGGAAATAGGCCCATTCGAGGCTGTGCGGATAGGGGGTGTCGAACCCGGTGACGCGCTCGACCGGCGCTTCGAGGTGGTGGAAGCAGCGCTCCTGCACGAGCGCGGCGAGCTCGGCGCCGAAGCCAGAAGTCCGCGTGGCCTCGTGGACCACCATGCAGCGCCCGGTCTTGGCGACCGAGGCCTCGATCGTCTCGATGTCGAGCGGGACGAGCGTGCGCAGATCGATGATCTCGGCGTCGGCGCCCTTCTCGCGGCAGACCGCTTCGGCGACGTGGACCATCGTCCCGTAAGCGAGCACGGTCAGCGCCTCGCCCGGCCGGACGATCCGCGCCTTGCCCAGCGGAATCGAGTAATAGCCCTCGGGCACCGCGCTGTCGGGGTGCTTGGCCCAAGGCTCGACCGGCTGGTCGTAGTAGCCGTTGAACGGTCCGTTGTAGATCCGCTTGGGTTCGAAGAAGATCACCGGGTCGTTGTCCTCGATCGCGGCGATCAGCAGGCCCTTGGCGTCGTGCGGCGTCGACGGGATCACGGTCTTCAGGCCCGCGACGTGGGTGAAGATCGCCTCGGGGCTCTGGCTGTGGGTCTGGCCGCCGAAGATGCCCCCGCCGAACGGGCTGCGCACCGTCATCGGCGCGGTGAACTCGCCCGCCGAGCGGTAGCGCAGCCGCGCCGCCTCGCTGATCAACTGATCGAGCCCGGGATAGATGTAGTCGGCGAACTGGATTTCGGGCACCGGGCGCAAGCCGTAAGCGCCCATCCCCACTGCGGCGCCGATGATTCCGCACTCGCTGATCGGGGTGTCGAACACCCGGGTTTTGCCGTGCTTCTTCTGCAGGCCGGCGGTGGCGCGGAACACCCCGCCGAAATAGCCGACGTCCTCGCCCATCACGATCACGCTGGGATCGTGCGTGAGCATGATGTCGAGCGCGTCGTTGATCGCCTCGATCATGTTGAGCCGCCGCGTCGGCGCGGTGGCGAGGCTGAGCGGCGCTTCCTCGAGCGTCACTTCTCGTACTCCTTCCAGGTCGGCCATTTGATCCGGCGTTCGCGGATCGCCTGCTCGGCCTGCTCCTCGAGATGCCAGGGCAGCTCCTCGAAGACGTCCTCGAACATCGTCTTGAACGGATGGTGCAAGCCGTGGCCGAGGATGCCGTTCTTCTCGGCTTCCTTGGTCGCCGCCTTGACCATGTCGACAAGCTCGCGGTCCATCGCCGCCTGTTGGTCCTCGGACCACTCGCCCAGCGCGATCAGGTGCGCCTTGAGCCGGTTGATCGGGTCGCCGAGCGGCCACTCCTCGCGTTCCTGCGCCGAGCGATACTGGCTCGGGTCGTCCGAGGTCGAGTGCCCCTCGGCGCGGTAGGTGAAGTGCTCGATCAGCGTCGGGCCGAGGTTCGCCCGCGCCCGGTTGGCGGCCCACTGCTCTGCCGCGTAAACCGCCAGCGCGTCGTTGCCGTCGACCCTGAGGCCGGCGATGCCGTAGCCGATCGCCCGCGCGGCGAACGTCGTCCGCTCGGCCCCGGCGAGGCCCGAGAAGCTCGAGATCGCCCACTGATTGTTGACCACGTTGAAGATCGCCGGCGCGTTGTAGACCGCGGCGAAGGTCAGCGCCGCGTGGAAGTCGGATTCCGCGGTCGAGCCCTCGCCCACCCAGGCCGCGGCGATCCGGCTGTCGCCCTTGATCGCCGATGCCATCGCGAACCCGGTCGCCTGGGGCAGCTGGGTGGCGAGGTTGCCGCTGATGGTGAAGAAGCTGTGCTCGCGGCTGCAGTACATGATCGGCAGCTGGCGGCCCTTCAGTTTATCGGCGCGGTTCGAGTAAATCTGGTTGATCATCTCGAGCAGCGGATAGCCGCGCGCGATCAGGATGCCCTGCTGGCGATAGCTGGGGAAGACCATGTCATCGGCGGCCAGCGCCATCCCGGCGGCGACGCTGGTCGCCTCTTCGCCGGTGCATTTCATGTAGAAGCTGGTCTTGCCCTGGCGCTGGCCGCGATACATCCGGTCGTCGAAGGCGCGGGTCAGCGCCATCGTCCGCAGCATCCGCCGCAGCGTCTCGACATCGAGCTTGGGGTCCCAGGGACCGATGGCTTTGTGATCGTCGCCAAGCACCCGGACCATGTCGTGGCACAGCGGCCAGGTTTCGCTGGCGGCGACGCTCTCGTCCGGACGCGGCTGCTTGCCGGCCTCGGGCACGACGATGTGCGAATAATCGACCTTGTCGCCCGGCCGGAACTTGGGCTCGGGAACGTGGAGCGCTAGCCGCGGCAGGTTGCCGCGGCCGACGCCGGAAGCATTCCTGTTCATGCCCCGCCTCGCATCGATCGCTCTCCCGCATCGCCGGAACGGCTCGGGATGGACCCGCGTTCCATGGACGCAATATTATCGGTGGGCGTTATTTTATTTCACGCGCCGGAGGGAGTCAATCGACGCCGCTCAAACCGCGACCGGCGCCGTGATCGCCGGATAGGGGTCGTAGCCGGTGACTTCGAAATCCTCAATCCGATAGTCGAAGACCGACGCCGGCCGACGGCGGATATGCAGCCGCGGTTCGCCGCGCGGCGCGCGCTGGAGCTGGGTTTCGACGAGATCGGCGTGATTCAGATAAAGATGAACGTCGCCGCCCATCCAGACCAGTTCGCCGGGCTCGAGATCGGCCTGCTGGGCGAGCAGCCGGACGAACAGCGCCGCGCTCCACAAATTGAACGGCAAGCCGAGCGCGACGTCGCAGCTGCGCTGGTAGAGCAGCCCGTTGAGCCGGCGCTTCTCGCCCCCTTCCCCACCCGAGACATGGAACTGGTAGGTCTTGTGGCACGGCGGCAGCGCCATCCGGTCGAGCTCGGCGACGTTCCAGCCCTCGACGATGTGGCGGCGGCTGCCGGGATTTGTCCGCAGGCTCTCGACCACCTGGGCGATTTGATTGATGCCGGGGCCGCGTCGGAACAGGTCTTCGCCGGCCGGCTCGTATGTCGGCCAGTCGACCCATTGCTTGCCATAGACCGGGCCAAGATCGCCCCATTGCTCGGCGAAAGCCTCGTCCTCAGCAATGCGCGCCACGAAGGAGTACAGCGAGCGGGTGCCGACCCCGGTGCGGTCGCCGCGCGCGTCGCCCTGCTCCCAGATGCGCCGCATCAGGTCGAGGTATTGCTGCTCGTCGTGTTCGGAAGCGGCTTCGACTCGGTGCGCGGGGGCGGTGGCCATCTCTCGACGCTAGACCGCCAAACGCCCGCTTGCCACCCCGGCGTCGCCACACTATAGGCGCCCCCCTGCCTCGCCCAACCCTGGTTGGGACGATCGGTCGGGGAATAGCTCAGCCTGGTAGAGCACTGTCTTCGGGAGGCAGGGGCCGGAGGTTCGAATCCTCTTTCCCCGACCATTTCGTTCATCGCTGCGGCTATTTTGGGCTCGTCATGCTGAACTTGTTTCAGCATCCATGGTGCGTCTAGGTGGCTGAGTTGCCTGGGGCCAAATGGACCCTGAAACAAGTTCAGGGTGACGAGATATGCAACTAGACACGCCTACCCTCCCCTGAGCAACTGCACGCCATAGTCACGCTCGAACAGATAGAGCAGCAAGCGCGCCGCCGCGCCGCGGGGCGAATCCAGTCCCCCATCGCGCTCGATCAGCAGCCGCGCGTCGTCGTGGGCGAGCGGGAGCAGGCGCTGGAGCTGGTCGGCGTCGGCGACCCGGAACGGGGTGTCGCCCGATTGCCGCGTGCCGAGCAGCTCGCCGCCGCCGCGAAGGCGCAAGTCCTCTTCGGCTAGGCGGAACCCGTCTTGGGTCTCGCGCAGCAGCGCCAGGCGCTCGCGCCCCGCGTCGGTCAAGGCCTCGCCGCGCAGCAGCAGGCAGGTCGATTTCGCCAGGCCTCGCCCGACCCGGCCGCGCAGCTGATGCAGCTGGGCGAGCCCGAAGCGTTCGGCCTGCTCGACCACCATCAGCGTGGCGTCGGGTACGTCGACCCCGACCTCGATCACCGTGGTCGCGACCAGCAGCTTCTTGTCCCCGCGGACGTAGGCTTCCATCGCCGCGTCCTTGACCTCGGGCCGCAGCTGGCCGTGGACCAGCACGACGTCGTCGCCGAACCGCGCCCTGAGCGCGGCGTAGCGCGCCTCGGCCGCGGCCTGGTCCTCGCCTTCGGTTTCGCGGACCATCGGGCAGACCCAGTAAGCCTGCTGCCCGTTGCCGAGGTGGCGGCCGACGCCGTCGACCACTTCGGGCAAGCGCTCGATCGCGATCACTCGGGTGTCGATCGCCTGGCGGCCCGGCGGCATCTCGTCGAGCCGGCTGACGTCCATCTCGCCGTACTGCGCCAGCGTCAGCGTGCGCGGGATCGGGGTGGCGGTCATCGCCAGGCAGTGCGGGGTGCGCCTGGCCTTCTGCGTCAGCAGCAGCCGCTGACCGACCCCGAAGCGGTGCTGCTCGTCGATCACCACCAGGCCGAGGTTGCGGTAGGCGACGGCCTCTTGGAACAGCGCATGGGTGCCGACGCAAATCTGGATGCTGCCGTCCATCAGCCCCATCAGGATCGACTCGCGCGCGCGGCCTTTATCGCGCCCGGTCAGCAACGCGATGTTGACGCCCGAGGGCGCGGCCATCCGCCGCAAGGTGTCGAAGTGCTGGCGGGCGAGGATTTCGGTCGGGGCGAGCAGCGCGGCCTGTGCGCCGGCCTCGACAGCGATCAGCATCGCCTCGAGCGCGACCACCGTCTTGCCCGAGCCGACGTCGCCCTGGAATCCCGGCGCGAGAGCGGTTCGAGCGCCGGACCAGCATCAGCGCGAGCTGGTTGGCGAGCAGCTCGTCGTAAGCCAGCCGGTCGCGCGCGCTGGGATGCTCGCCGCGGTGGGCGAGCGCCAGCGCGTCGCGCCAGGCGGGCCACTGCATCCGGTCGAGCAGGCCCGGCTCGATCCATTCGGGCAGCTCGGGCGCGGCGGCGAGCGCCTGGTGCACCAGGGCTTGGAGGCGCGGCTGGGTCAGCCCTTCCGACAACGCGTAGACCGGCTCGCACAGCGAGCCGAGCGCGCCGGCTTCCGCGCCGATGTGGTCGGGGTGGACGATCTGGCGCTGCTGGCCGAACTGGTCGAGCCGCCCCGCGACCCAGCGCCGCTCGCCCAGCGGCAGGCTCTTCTTCGCCCAGCCCGCGTTGCGCCCGAACCAGGTCAGCGCGACGTAGTCTCCCGCCGCGTCCTCGGCCATAACGCGGAACGGCCCGCGCCCCGTGGGATTGCGGTATTCCCGCGCGCTCAGCGGCACGACGATCTGTTCGCCGACGCTGGCGTCGTCGAGCCGGGCCACCGCGCGGCGGTGCACGAAGCGGTCGGGCAAGTGATAGGCGAGGTCGCGCAGCCGGGTCAGCGCGAGCTTGCCCAGCGGCTTGGCCAGCTGCGGCCCGATGCCCTTGAGCCCCTCGACCGAGTGGAACAGCGGAGTCAGCAGGTCCGGGCGCATGGCGCTGCTCTAGACTTGTTTGCCGCGCGCGGTCCATCTACCCGCGCCGCCATGCCCGACCCCGCCCGCCTCGCCCGCCTGCGCTTTCGCGCCTGGCACCGCGGCACGCGCGAGCTGGACTACATCGTCGGCTGCTTCTTCGACCGGCATCATCCGCAATGGTCCGAAACCGAGCTGGCCTGGTTCGAGGACCTGCTGGCCGCCGAGGACCCCGACGTGATGGGCTGGGCGATGGGAACGCTCGATCCGCCGGCGCGCTTGGCCGGCGAGCTGATGGACGCTTTCCGCAGGCTCGACTATGTAGACACCAGCCGTTAACGGCCGGCTTTCCGCGTGGCCTTCGACAAGCTCAGGCTGAGCGGGTCTTGGCAACAATCTCCAACCAACCGCTCGGGCTGAGCCTGTCGAAGCCCGCGCGCCGACGCTCGCGACATGCCCGACCTCAACCGCATCCTCTCGGCCAACACGCCGCTGACCCTCGCCTCGGTCGCGCGCGGGGCGGCGCCGCTGGTAATGGCGGATCTCGCGCGCGCGGCGAGCGGCCGCGCCGTGTGGATCGCGCCCGACGAGGCGGGGATGCGTGGGGTCGCGGACGCGGCGACGTTCTTCGCGCCCGAGCTCGAGACGATCGAGTTCCCGGCGTGGGACTGCCTGCCTTACGACCGCGCCTCGCCCGCGCTGTCGGTCAGCGCGCGGCGGCTGTCGGCGCTGCACCGGCTGCAGCGGCCCGCGGCCGGTCCGCAACTGCTGGTGACCACGGTCAACGCGCTGCTCCAGCGCGTGCTCACCCCATTTCGCGTGCGCGAGTCAGTGCGCTCGCTCGACCCTGGGATGGAGATCGGCCGCGATGCGCTGATCGCGCAACTCCAGCGTCAGGGCTACACCCGCACCGACACCGTCGCCGACGCCGGCGAATACGCGGTGCGCGGCGGGGTGTTCGACATCCATCCATCGGGCTTGGATCAGGGCCTGCGGCTCGACTTCTTCGGCGACGAGCTGGAGACGCTGCGCACGTTCGATCCCAACACCCAGCGCTCAACCGGGACGCTCGACGAGTTCCTGCTACTGCCGGCGAGCGAGGCGCTGGTCGACGCCGACAGCATCAAGCGTTTCCGCGGTGGCTACCGCGAACTGTTCGGCGCGGTGGCAACTTCGGACCCGCTCTACCAGGCGGTCAGCGACGGACGGCGGCTGGCGGGGATGGAGCACTGGCTGCCGCTGTTCGAGGAGCGGCTGGTCACCTTGTTCGACCATCTCGGCGAAGGCGATGTCGCGGTGATCGACCAGTCGGCGCTAAAGGCCGCCGAGGGCCGCTTCGCCGACATCGCCGACTACTACGCCGCGCGCAGCGACAAGGCGGCGGCGGCGACTTATCGCCCGCTCCCGCCCGGTCAGCTCTACCTCGACGAGGCCGAGTTCGAGCGCGCGCTGACCGCCTGGCCGGTCCACCGCGCGAGCATTTTCGCCGAGCCCGAATCCGCAACCACGCTCGACTTCGGGTTTGCCGCGGCGCGCGACTTCACCCCCGAGCGCGGGCGCGGCGAGAACATCTACGAAGCCGCGGCCAAGCACCTCGACGCGGTCGCCAAGGTCAGGCGCAAGCCGATCCTAGCCGCTTACTCGACCGGCAGTCGCGCCCGCCTCGCCTCGCTTCTCGGCGAGGCCGGCAAGCGCGAGATCGCCCTCGCCGAAAACTGGCAGGAGGCGCTGGGGTTGGCGGCGAAGGGCCGTCCGGTCGCGCTGGTCCTGCCGCTCGAGACCGGCTTCGCCAACGCCGAGGTCGAGCTGCTGACCGAGCAGGACCTGCTCGGCGATCGCCTCGTCCGTCGCAAGAAAAAACGCAAGGACGCCGACGCCTTCCTCGCCGAGTTGTCGGCGCTCAACGTCGGCGACCTGGTGGTCCACGCCGATCACGGGATCGGCCGCTACGAGGGGCTCTATCCGATCTCCGTCGGCAAGAGCCCGCACGATTGCGTCCAATTGAGCTACGCCGGCGGCGACAAGCTCTACATCCCGGTCGAGAACATCGACGTGCTCAGCCGCTACGGCGCCGAAAGCGAGAACGTCGCGCTCGACCGATTGGGCGGCGAGGCGTGGCAGCGCCGCAAGAGCCGGATGAAGGAGCGCATCCGCGAGATCGCCGGCGAGCTGATGCGCACCGCGGCAATGCGCGCCTTGCGCCAAGGGGTCACCATCACCCCCGAGCCTTCCGCCTACGCCCAGTTCGTCGATCGCTTTCCGTGGGAGGAAACCGACGACCAGGACCGCGCGATCGACGACGTGCTCGGCGATCTCGCTGTCGGCCGGCCGATGGACCGGCTGGTCTGCGGCGACGTCGGCTTCGGCAAGACCGAGGTCGCGCTGCGTGCCGCGTTCGCCGCGGCGATGGCCGGCGAGCAGGTCGCGGTGGTCGCGCCGACCACGCTGCTCGCGCGCCAGCACTACGCCAACTTCGTCGAGCGCTTCGCCGGGTTCCCGTTGGAGATCGGGCGGCTGTCACGGCTCGTGCCCGCGAAGGAAGCCGCGGCGACCAAGGAGGGCCTCAAGTCGGGCAAGGTCGACATCGTCATCGGCACCCACGCGATCCTCGCCAAGTCGGTCGAGTTCAGGCGGCTCGGGCTGGTCATCGTCGACGAGGAGCAGCGCTTCGGCGTGACCCACAAGGAGAAGCTCAAGCAATTGAAGGCCGACGTCCACGTGCTGACGCTGACCGCCACCCCGATCCCGCGCACGCTGCAGATGGCGATGAGCGGGCTGCGCGAGCTGTCGACGATCCAGACCCCCCCGGTCGACCGCCTCGCGGTGCGGACGTACGTGATGCCGTGGGACGACATGGTGATGCGCGAGGCGCTGCTGCGCGAGCACAACCGCGGCGGGCAGAGCTTCATCGTCGTGCCGCGGATCGCCGACATGGCCGACGTCGAAAAGTGGCTCCACGACAATGTGCCCGAGATCAAGGCGGTCACCGCGCACGGCCAGATGAGCCCGACCGAGGTCGAGGACCGGATGGGCGCGTTCTACGAGCGCAAGTACGAAGTGCTGCTGTCGACCACGATCGTCGAAAGCGGGCTCGACATCCCCAGCGCCAACACCTTGATCATCCACCGCGCCGACCGTTTCGGCCTCGCTCAGCTCTACCAGCTGCGCGGGCGGGTCGGGCGCGCCAAGATCCGCGCCTACGCCTATCTGACCTACCCCGAGAACCAGGCGCTATCGGAGACCGCCGAGAAGCGGCTCAAGGTGATCGGCGACCTCGACAGCCTCGGCGCCGGCTTCCAGCTCGCCAGCCACGATCTCGACATCCGCGGCGCGGGCAACCTGCTCGGGGACGAGCAGTCGGGGCACATCAAGGAAGTCGGCTACGAGCTCTACCAGTCGATGCTCGAGGACGCGATCCTCGAGGCGCGCGCGGGCGGCCTGGCGATCGAGCGGCGCAGCGACCGGCTCAGCCCGCAGATTACGGTCGATGCGCCGATCCTGATCCCGGAGGACTACGTCCCCGACCTCGCGGTGCGGATGGCGCTCTACCGCCGGATGAACGACGCCGACGACGCCGGCCAGGTCGAGGCGCTGGCCGCGGAGATGATCGACCGCTTCGGCCCCCTGCCCCCGCCGACCGCCAACCTGCTCAAGCTGATCGAGATCAAGCGCCAGGCGCTCGAGGCCAACATTTCCAAGATCGATGTCGGCGCCAAAGGCGCGCTGGTCACCTTCCACAACGACGACTTCGCCGATCCGATGGGCCTGGTCGCCTATGTCGAGCGACTCAAGGGCGTCGCCCGGCTGCGCCCCGACAACAAACTGGTGATCCAGCGCGAATGGAAGGACCCGGTGGCGAGGCTCAACGGGCTCGCGCAGCTGACCAAGGGGCTGAGCGCGATCGCGAAGCGGGTGCCGGCCTAGCCTGCGGCAAAAGCAGCGAAGCGTTCGACGGAAAGCGGCGCGGCGCGCAGGAACCCCTGGTAATGATCGCAGCCCTCGGCGCGCAAGACCGCCAGTTGCGCCTCGTTTTCCACCCCCTCGGCGACGACCTTGAGTCCGAGCGCGCCGGCCATCGCCACGATCCCCCGCAGCACCGCGAGGTCGCGCGGGTTCTCGGCAATTCCGTCGACCATGCTGCGGTCCAGCTTCAGCGCGTGCAGCGGCAAGCGCTTGAGGTAGCTGAAATTGCAGAAACCCGAGCCGAAGTCGTCGAGCGCGATGCGAACCCCGGCTTCGGCCAAATCTTCAAGCTGGGGAATCGCGCCGCCTCGAACGTCGACCAGCGATTGCTCGGTAATCTCGATCGTGAGGCGTTCGGCGGGGAAGCCCGCCCCGGCGATCGTTTCGCGCAAGTGCTCGGCGAAGTCGGCCAAAGCGAGATCGGCGGCAGTGACATTGAGCGAGAGCCGCAGCGGCTTGGGCCAGTCGGAGCCGGCGATCATCGCGGCGTGCGCGAGATAGCGGCTTACCGCGGTTACCCGCCCGGCGCGGGCCGCGAGCGCGAACAGCTTCTCGCCGCCGATCAGGCGGGCTCCCGGTCCCGGCCGCCGCCAGCGCGCCAGCGCCTCCGCCCCGACGAGCCGGTCATCGCGCGCGGCGTACTGCGGCTGGAACAGCACCTCGATCTCGCCGCGGGCGAGCGCATGGTCGAGCTCGACCGCGACCGCGCGATCGGCGACCGCCCGGCGCTCGCGCCCGGTCCGGCGGTTTTGCAGGCTGGTTGCCGCGCTGGCCATGGGCTCGCGCTATGGCCCAAAACCCTTGCAATTCCGTTCCGGGCCGCGAATCGCGTTGCCAGCCAACGGCTTGCGCCATAAACCCGGCGCGCGGACGCAGCGGGGGAACTGGGCCAATGACCGATCGCGCGCGGCTGGCGCTCGTCGCTTCCGACACCGACCGCGCGCAAGCCGCCGCCGAGGCGCTCGCCGGCGCCGGCGACTGGGCCCCGCTCGATCAGGCCGACGTCGCGGTGGTGGTCGGGGGCGACGGCTTCATGCTGCAGACGCTCCACCAGATGCTCGACTTCGGGCCCCTGATCCCGGCTTACGGGCTCAACCAGGGGACCGTCGGGTTCCTGATGAACCGCGCCAGGAGCAGCCGCGACATCGCCGAGCGCGTCGCCCGGGCGCGGGCGATCGACGTCGCCCCGCTGACGATGCGCGCGACCGCGCGGTCGGGCGAGGAGCTGTCGTTCTGCGCCTTCAACGAAGTCTCGCTGCTGCGCGAGACGCGCCAGACCGCCAAGCTCGAGGTCGCGGTCAACGGCAAGGTCCGCATCCCCGAGCTCGCCTGCGACGGGGTGCTGGTCGCCACGCCGGCGGGATCGACCGCCTACAACCTCTCGGCCAACGGGCCGATCCTGCCGCTGGGCTCCGCGATGCTCGCGCTGACCCCGATCAGCCCGTTCCGGCCGCGGCGCTGGCGCGGCGCGATCCTGCCCGATTCGTCGCAGATCGAGTTCCGCGTGCTCGAGCCCGACAAGCGCCCGGTCTCCGCGGTCGCCGACCAGAAGGAGCTGCGCGACGTCGCCCGGGTCAGCGTCGCGATCGCCGAGGAACGGCGGCTGACGCTGCTGTTCGACCGCGGCCACAGCCTCGACGAGCGGATCGTCACCGAGCAGTTCCAGACCTGATCGAGCGCCTTGCCAAAGCCGGCTCGGGTGCATATAGGCGCGCCCCTGCCTGAGGGCTGCTCCCCGATAGCTCAGCGGTAGAGTAGGTGACTGTTAATCACTTGGTCGTTGGTTCGAATCCAACTCGGGGAGCCATTTCTTCGCCGCCACGCTCTTGATCGCCCCAGTGGCGCGGATCACAGCGCGTCGCTTTCAACCGTGTAGGTAGGCCGCACATCGCGCCTCTGGCGGGGGCGCGAATTTTGTCGCATGGTGCGGCTAATAAGAAACGCAGGGGGTTCGCAATGCAGGTCCGCTTCTGGGGCACGCGAGGCTCGATAGCCAAGCCCGGCCCGGCGACGGTCCGCTACGGCGGCAACACCTCCTGCGTCCAGGTCACCTCGCCCGGCGGACAGCTGATCATCATCGACTGCGGGACCGGCGCGCACGACCTCGGCCAGCACATCCTCAAGCACCAGAT
>JAIVIY010000102.1 GCA_020200285.1 Novosphingobium sp.
GCAATGGTGAGGACGGCGAGTGTGGCGAGATGGCGCATGTCCGCAGGCTAGGCGCTCGCCGCCAAGGCGGCAATCCCGCCGCTGGTGCCCCTGGCCCGACTCGAACGGGCACGCCTTGCGGCAAACGATTTTGAGTCGTTCGCGTCTACCATTCCGCCACAGGGGCACGGATCGCTGCGCTTAGCGAGGCGCCCGCGCCGCATCAAGCGGCCGCTTTTCTCGCGCCCGCGACCGCGTGCAACGGCCGACTAGCGGGTCGTGGTGTCGAGCCCCTTGAGGAAGGCGACCGCATCGGCGCGGCGCGTGGCGTCGGCGACGTAAAAGGGGTGCGGCTGCTTCGCCCCGCGGCGGGGATCGAGCAGAGAATCGAGACCGCGAACCGACGCGTCGTGAAGGAAGCGCGGCTTTCGAGCGAGGTCGAGCAGCAGCGGCATGGGAATTCCCTTGGGATCGCCGCGCTTGGTCGCATCGGCGATGACGAGCTTGTCGTCGTAAGTGCCGGGGGAGTTCTGGACCGGTCCCAGCTTTCCCACGCGAGGCATCATCACGATCGGGCGATAAGCCGGCCAGAGCTGTTTCAGGCTGACGATCAGCGGCGGCACCGGCTTCGACTGATCGACGTTATGGCAGGCGGTGCACTTGGCCCGGAAGACCTCGCGGCCGCGCGCGAACGCCGCGGGATCGACATTGGCCCCGCGCGGCGCGGGAAGCGCGCTGATGTAAGCGCTCATGTCGAACAATTTACGATTATCGACGCGGCGGCGGACCTGGGTCTCGTCGGTGCCGATCGTGCCGCCCACAGCGGCGCGTACGAAAGGAAAACCGGTGACGCCCGTCTTGCGAAGCGCTCGCGCATAGCCCTGTGTCATCATCATGCCCAGCGGCCCCGCAACTTCGCGGGCAAACGCGCGGCCATCCTTGGTGACCAGGATCGTGGGATCGAGATTCTGGGTGTACGAGCCGTTCGAGATATTGTCGAGGAAACGAAACTCGGCGCTGCTGCTCCACGGGGCGGCAAGATCCTGGCGAAAGAGTGGCTGGTTGACGACGGGGTTGCCGATGCCGTCCTGCGTCTCGTCGAACGTCCCGACCGGGTACCACGCCTTGTTGGTGAAATAGCGGTCGAAATCCGCTTCGCTCGAATACGACGTCAGCCCGGTCGGCGCGCGGCCGAGCGAGATGCCGAGGTAACTGATCTGCGCGTTCGGGTAATAGGCCTTGGTGTTGGCGCCCCACGCCAGAAATTGACCCATGTCGAAAACCAGCGCGGCGGGCCCGTCGGTAACGCGCCCGATCGAACCGCGATTGTTGACGCGAAGCACCGAACCATCGCCGACCGTGTGGCAGATGGCGCAGCTCACGCCGGCCTTGTCGCCGTTCGCGAGATCGATACGGCCATCGCGGTTGCTGTCTTTCGCCGGCACTCCGACCAGCGAATTCATCGCGATCAGACGAAGTAGAGTCTTCGTATCGTTGAGCAGCGGCGCCCTGCCCGGTGACAGGTCGGTCTTCGCCTCCGCGGTAAGTGCTGCGAGGAGCGCGGGTTCGACCCGCTCGACATCGATCAGCATTCCAGCGGCGAGCACCTCGAGCGGCGTCACTCGCGCCTGCCGTACGCCGCGCAACCATCGGAGGGCATCGGTCCAGAACCCTTCATTGCCGAAGGTTTCGAAGCGGAACACCTCGCGGCCCGCCCTCGCATCGCCCATCCGGTGGGGATTGGGATTGACCGCAATCCCGGGTCCATCCTGCAGTCCCGCTTGGGTGAACCCGGCGCGCTGGATACCGGCGCCCCTCTCGGCGGGCCGCTCGGACGGTTGCGCAACCTTCAGCGCCGCGAGCGAAGCAACGCCGGTGGGCTGACGCAACGTCTGCAAGTAGGCGAGTATCGCTGCAGCGAGCGCGACCAGGACGACAACGACGACCAACGCGATCCTTGCCCCGCGGGATCTCGGCAAGCGCATTGCGAATCTCCTGTGGCAATTCAACCGAGCCACCTGCAGGCCTTTTCCCGCCAGCGGGATCAAGCGAGACGCGGGTCATGGGGGTTTGATCCGAAACGCGCTCGGCCCATTGCCGGTTCCGGCTCGGCCCCGTCCGCAGCGAGCGCCTCGGTCGCCATTCAGCCGGCTGGCTTGATCGCCTCGACAACCAGCTTGTGGAGCTTCGAATGGATCGCATCGTTGCCGGCGAGCACTTGCGCGTTGCAGATCGGCTGCGAGCGGCCGCGGAAGTCGGTGACGAAGCCGCCCGCCTCGCGCACCAGCAGGCAGCCCGCGGCGGTGTCCCAGGCGTTGAGCGCGCTTTCCCAGAACCCGTCGTAGCGCCCCGCCGCGACCCAGGCGAGGTCGAGCGCGGCCGAGCCGAAGCGGCGGATGCCGGCGACTTGCGGGCAGACCGCGCGATTGATCGCGCTCCATTCGCCGAGGTCGCCGTGGCCGCCGAAGGGCATGCCGGTGGCGATCAGCGCGTCGCCGAGCCGCCGCCGCGCCGAGACCCGTAGCCGCCCGTCGTTCAACCAGGCGCCGCGGGTCTTTTCTGCCCAGAAGCTCTCGTCGGTGATCGGCTGATAGACCAGCGCCGCGACCACCTCGCCCCAGCCCTTGCCGTCGAGCGCCGGGTCCTGGACTGCGATCGAGATCGCGAAGTGGGGAATGCCGTGCAAGAAATTGCTCGTGCCATCGAGCGGGTCGATCACCCACCGCGGCCTGCCGGCCGCGCCTTCGATCGTTCCGCCTTCCTCGAGCTCGAAACCCCAGTCGGGCCGAGCCTGGCGCAGCTCCTCGTAGATCGTCCGCTCAGCGGCGCGGTCGGCTTTGGAGACGAAGTCCGAGGGGCCCTTACGGCTGACCTGAAGGTGCTCGACCTCGCCGAAATCTCGGCGCAAGCGTCCGCCCGCCTTGCGCGCGGCCTTTTCCATGACCCGGACCAGGCCGGAAACGATCGGCATCGTCAGCCGGCCTTGCCGACGTAAGTCCGCTCGTAGACGTCGACCACGATTCGCGTGCCGCTGGCGATGTGCGGCGGGACCATCACCCGCACCCCGTTGTCGAGCAGCGCCGGCTTGAAGCTCGACGAGGCGGTCTGGCCCTTCACCACCGCGTCGGCCTCGACGATCGTCGCCTCGACCTGCTCGGGCAGCTGGACGCTGATCGGGCGGTCCTCCCACAGCTCGAGGCTGACTTCCATCCCGTCCTGGAGGAACGCGGCCGCGTCGCCGAGCAAGTCGGCGGGGAGATTGATCTGCTCGTAAGTGTCCTTGTCCATGAACACCAGGTTGGCGCCGTCGGCGTAGAGGTACTGGAAATCCTTGGTGTCGAGCCGGACGCGCTCGACCGTGTCGGCGCTGCGGAAGCGGACGTTGGTCTTGCGCCCGTCGATCAGGTTCTTCATCTCGACCTGCATGAACGCCCCGCCCTTGCCGGGCTGGGTGTGCTGGATCTTGGCGACCTTCCAGATGCCGCGCTCGTATTCGAGGATGTTGCCGGGACGGATGTCCACGCCGGAGATTTTCATCGGTTCAAAGAGCCTTGTTCGTGAGACGAAGGTCGGGCGCGGCGCATAGGCGAAAGGCCGGGTACGGGCAAGCAGGGTGGCGCCGGGCGGACAGCGGTGGTATCGAGGGCCCGCGAGACGCGGTGGGGATCGCCCGCGCAAGCCTTTGTCAGCACTGATAGAAGGGTCGGCGTCATGCGCCTGATGGGGTTGTCGATTGCGTTCCTTTCGTCTCTTTCCGGCGCCGTCTTGGCCGCCGCGCCGGGCGCGATCGCCCCGTCCGCTTCGGGCCGGCTGATGACGCTGGCGCTCGGCCGCTACCAGTGCGAGCGGCCCGCCTTGCCCGGCCAGCCCGGAGCGATCGCCGATCGCGCGGCGAGCTTCGCGGTGACCTCGTCCTCACGCTACATCGCCGCCGACGGCAGCCGCGGCACCTATCTGTTCACCGGCGACACCGTGACGATGACTTCGGGCCCGCTCGCCGGCACGCGGCTGGTCCGCCTGCGCCAGAGCTTCCTGCGCAAGCTCGAGGCCGACGGCGTTCCCGGCGAGGTGCGCTGCGTGCTCAGCCGCAACTCGGACCGGCCCTAACCCTCGCTCAGCGCGCGCGCCTTGGTCCGGGCGTAAGTCGCCACCAGCAGGGCGACCGCGAGGATCACCGCGATCCACTGCGACGCGGTGGCGAATTCCTCGCCGACGATCGCCAGCCGCGCCGGATCGCCGAGCGCGCCGACCGCGCCGGCGAAGGCCAGGCCGAACAGGCTGTCGCCGACCACCAGCCCGGTCGCGAGCAGCACGCCGAGCCGGACGGTGAACTCGGGCCGCGCGGTTCCCGCCGCCATCTTGTTCCAGAAATGCCCGATCACCGCGCCGATCACCGCCGGCAGAACCAGCGTGACGGGCAGGTAGATGCCCATACCGACCGCCAGCGGCGGCAGCTTGCCGCGCCCGGTTGCGCGCATGACTTCGTCGAGGATCACGACCACCACGCCGATCCCCGCGCCGAGCCAGACCAGGTCCCAGCGCAGCGAGCCGCCGAGCACGCCTTGGGCGATCGCCGCGAACAGCGAGGCCTGCGGCGCAGCCAGCGCGTTGGGCCCCGCGCCCGGCGCCCCGGCGAAGCCGAAGGTGGTCGCCAGCAGCTGGAGCACCGGCGGCAGCACCAGCGCGCCCGCCACCACGCCGATGACCAGCGCCGCCTGCTGCTTCCACGGGGTCGAGCCGACCAGCTGCCCGGTCTTGAGGTCCTGGAGGTTGTCGTTGGCGATGACCGCGATGGCGAACACGAACGCGACGATGAACAACGCGAACGCGATCAACGGGGTGCGCTCCTCGAGCGCGACCTCACCCCCGAACAGCGCAGCGATCAGCACCGAGGCGATCAGCACCGAAAGGATGCCGATGCCCGAGACCGGGCTGTTCGAGGTCCCGACCAGGCCGGCCATGTAGCCGGTGACCACCGAGGTGAAGATCCCGACGATCAGGATGAAGACGAACGCCAGCGACAGCACCGCGACGATCGACCCGGCCAGCGGCCCACCCTGGACGAAGTTCCACACCAGCCACAGGACCGGTCCGAACAGCGCCGCGCTGACTCCCAGCACGATCCCGCCCGGCAAGTCGCGCTCGGTCAGCGCAAGCACCTCGCCGCCGCGCCGCGCGCGCGATGCGGCCATGATCCCGGCAACCCCGCGCAGGATCGATCCGGCGATCCGCACCAGCGCCCACACCGCCGCGACCGCCATCGCGCCCGCGCCGACGAAGCGGACTTGTTGACCGAATACACTCGCGGCGACTTCCTCGGCCGTGCCGGGAACCCCTGCACTCAGCCATGGCAGCAGCACGCCGCGGGCGATCAGCAGGCCGCTCAGCATGGCGAGCCCGGTGCCGAGGCCGATCAGGTGCCCGATCGCGACCAGGCCAAGCGACATCTGCCCGCCGATCGCGGTCACGCCTGCGCCGAAGTTGAACGCCTTGCCCACTTCCGCCGCGGCGAGGCGCAATGCGGTGAGCACCCCGAAGCCAGCCCCGGCGACCGCGCCTAGCACGATCGTCGCCAGCCCCGCCCGGTTCTCGCGCGCGCCCTCGGCGTCGGCCATCCCGACCTTGAGGATTTCGGCGCCGGCCACGCCTTCGGGATAAGGGAGGTCGCTGTCGACCACGAGCGCGCGGCGCATAGGGACAGACAGCATCACCCCGAGCACGCCGCCGGTCGCAACCACGAGCATCGTCTCCCAATAGGGAACTTCGGTCCACCAGCCGACGATCACGAACGCGGGCAGGACGAAGACCATCGTCGCCACCGCGCCCGCCGCGCTGCCGATGGTCTGGACGATGTTGTTCTCGACGATCGTCGAGTTGCCGAGCGTGCGCAGCAGCGCCATCGAGATCACCGCCGCGGGGATCGCGGTCGAGAAGGTCAGCCCGACCCGCAGCCCGAAATAGACGTTGGCGGCGGTGAACAGGAAGGTGAGCAAGCCGCCGAGGACGATCGCGCGAAGCGTCAGCTCACGGCTTGCGGGCAAGGCCGGCGCGACTGCGGTCGTTGCCACTAGCATCCTTCCCTCGTGACGAACGTGAGCTCGATTCGTTCAGGAGTTGTCCAGGCTGCCTGAACCCTGGACCGCTTGGACCACTGTCCTGGTCCAAAAAAAACGCCTTCCAGAAACGGCCTCGCCAAAGGGTCGGAAACGGGCGGGCGTCGGTCCATCGCCGCCGTCCTAGCGGTCGTGCGTCGTGTAGGAAAATGGTTTTGCGGAACTGCCCCTCGGGCATGCTATCTCCCGCCCAGCAGCGGATAGGGGTTAATCCCCACCGCCGGCTCCCACCATTTCGCCTCGGGGTGGATTCGCATGATCGCGAGATGCAAATGCGGCGCGGTCGGACTGGCGTTGCCCGTCGCGCCGACCGTGCCGATCGCGTCGCCCTGGCGAATGCCCGCGCCTTCACGCAGGCCCCGGGCATAGGCGTCGAGGTGGGCGTAGTAGTAGATCAGCGTGCGATCCGGCGAGCGGACATAGACCGTGTTGCCGCCGCGATCGGAGACGAACAGCTTTTCGACCGTGCCCGGCGCGGCGGCGTAGATCGGGGTGCCCTGTGGCGCGAGGATGTCGATCGCGTCGTGGATCCGCGCGCCGCCCTCGCGGGCCTGGGTGAACGTGTCGATCAGTTCATCGGGAGTGACTCCCGCAACCGGGATGGTCAACTGGCCGGGCGCGCTCGGCGGCACGAGCGAAGGAGCGAGCCGCGGATCGTCGTCGGCCTCGGAACCGGTGCGGTCGCTCGCCTCGCTCGGCGCAGCAGCGCCAGCGGGCTCGATCTCGGCCCGCCAGCGCTGGAGCAGGATGGCTCCCCCGATCAGCCACGCCGCGGAGGTGACCAGGAAAGTCGTGATGATCAGCTTCGCGGTGCGCCGCCAGTCAGACATGGTCAGGCCACGAAGCTGACCTTGGTCGACCCCGAGACCATTTGCGCCAGCCGGGCCGCGTCCCAGTTGGTCAGGCGCACGCAGCCGTGGCTTTCGGCGCGGCCGATCGTTTCGGGATTGGGCGTGCCGTGGATGCCGTAATGCTCCTTCGACAGGTCGATCCACACCACCCCGACCGGGCCGTTGGGCCCTGGCGGCAGCTTGGCCTTCTCATCGGTCGGCTTGGCGTCCCAGAACAAGTCGGGATTGTAGTTGAACGGCGGGTTGAGCGCCTTGCCGAGGATCTTCCAGTCGCCGAGCGGCAGCGGATCGTTGCTCGAGCCCATCGTCGCGGTGAACGCGGCGACGATCTTGCCGCCGGCGTCGTAGGCCAGCAGCGTGCCGGCCGACTTGTCGACGACGATCTTGTCGGCCTTGGGCTGCTGCGTGCCGACACCCAGCATCTTGAGCGTGGCGAGCCACGACTTGTCGTCGACCGCCGAAGGATCGATCCGGTCGGCGCCGACGTTGGGCACGCGGACCTGCTGCCCGGCGCGGAAGAACGATGCGGGGCCGGGCATCAGGGTCGCCCCGCCGCCGGCGGAGGGTGACGTCGCAGAGGGCGTCGGCGTGGACGTGGCCCCCTGTGGCGGCGCGGTCATCCCCGCGGGGACCCCACCCGGGTTGAGCTGCTTGAGCACCTCGACGGTGGTGTGGAAGCGCTCGGCGAGCTTCTCATCGAGCGATTCGTAGGTAAGCACGGGCATCTTGGCCTGGTCGGCGGGCTCCTCGGGCGTCTCGTAGAACGGCCCGGCGGCAAAGTCGGCGGGGATCGTCACCACGCGGGTCGCGGGGATGTTCGACCACTGCTCGAGCGCGCGCTTGGTCGCCTCGTCGAGCTCGCCGCTCCGGTCGAGATCGTTGGCCTGCTGGAAGCCCTTGAGCGCGTTGCGCGTCGACATCCCCGTCTTGCCGTCGACCACGCCGGGGGTGAAACCGAGCCGGTCGAGCACGACTTGCGCCTGCATGACCGGGCGCGGCTGGTCGTCGGCCTGCGCGGGATCGAGCGGGGCGTTGCCGGTGGGATCGCGGCTGGCCAGCGGATCGTCGCTCGCAGCGGCGACCGGGGCTTCGGCGGCGGGCTGTTCGGACGTGTCGCGGTCGGCTCCGTCGAGCCCGCAGGCGGCGAGGACGAATAGCGGCAGGCAGGCGATGAGCGGCAGGCGGGACATGGGCACTCCAGGGATTGCGACCGTGGTTTTCCAACCAACGAACGAGGCCGCGGATGGGTCCGGGCAAGCGCCGCGCGTGGCCTTCGACAAGCTCAGGCTGAGCGGAAATTGTAACAAGGACCGCTCGTGCTGAACCTGTCGAAGCACGCGCGCTAGGCTTGCTTGATCGCCGTATGAAACGCCCGCACCGCCGCCGCCTCGTCGCCACTCCAAACCGCGTGGCTGACCGCGAGGAAATCCGCTCCGGCCGAAACCAGCGGCGCGCAGTTGTCGGGCGTGATCCCCCCGATCGCGACGCACGGCAGCTCGAACAGCGTGGACCACCAGCTCATCAGCTCGGGCTCGGGCCGGTGCTCGCTGGGCTTGGTCGGGCTCGGGAAGAACGCGCCGAACGCGACGTAGTCCGCGCCCGCCTCGCCCGCCTCCATCGCCAGGTGGCGGCTGGCGTGGCAAGTCACCCCGATCTGCGCCTCACGCCCGAGCCGCTCGCGGGCTTCGCGGACCTCGCCGTCCCGCTGGCCGAGGTGGACCCCGTCCGCGCCGAGCCGTTTGGCCAGCGAAATGCTGTCGTTGACGATGAACGCGCAGCCGGCGTCGGCGCAAATCCGCTGGAGCGGCGCGGCCAGCCGGGCCGCCTCGTGCTCGTCGATGCCCTTGATCCGCAGCTGGAACGCCGCGACCGGCCCGGCGCCGAGCGCGCGGGCCAGGCGCTCGGCAAAGCCGCAGGATACGTCGGGCGGCGAGATCAGGTAGAGCTGGCAGGCGGGAGCGGGCATCGCCAAGCCTGTAGTGCGCGGGCCGCGGCGGGCCAAGCGTTGCGGAACCGTTTCACCCCTCCGGAGCTTTTTCAGGGCATGAGGCTCGCCGTCCTGCTCGCCCCGCTCGCGCTCGGTGCTTGCGTCACCGTCTATCCGCCGGATGAGCCGAGCGAAGCCCTCGCCTACGCCCGTCTGGGCGAAACCGTCAGCGTCGGCGCCGCGCGGGTGACCCCGCTCGCGCTGCTCGAGGACAGCCGCTGCCCGCAAGGCGTGCAGTGCGTGTGGGCCGGCCGGGTGCGGATCACCGCGCGGATATCCACCGGCGCGGGGACGACCACGCGCGAGCTGACGTCCGGCCAGCCGGTCACCGTGGCCGACGGCGCGCTGACGCTGGTCGAGGTCCAGCCCCTGCGCCGCCGCGATGCGCCCCCGCGGCCCGAGGACTACCGCTTCGGCTTCCGCTTCGACGGCGGGCTCTAGATGGCGCGGCTGTCGTAGGCCCACTGCAGCAGCGCCTGGCGCTGGCGCGGTCGGCAGAACGGATCGCCCGGCTCGCAAGCCTTTCGCACTTGCGCGGCGTGTCGCGAAAAAGCGCGCCAGCGGCCGATCTGCCGAGCGTCGTCCTCGTGACGGCGGCCACGCCAATAACGGCAATACCACTGGAACCACCCGCGCGGATCATCGGGGTGGAGCCAGCCCTTGCGCCGCCACTCGGCGAGCGACTGCCCGGCGAGTACTCCGAAATAGTTGCAAGCAGGATTTGTGCCGCGGCTCGAAAGGCGCGCCTCCGCGAACCATGACGAGGGGAATTCCGAGCGGCAATCGGTCATGTACCTGCCGCCGAAGACGCCCAAGCGCAGCATTTCTGCGGGCGTCAGCTCAGGTCGGAACTCGGGATCGAAATCCATGCCCGCCTGCGCGACCAACGCGTAGCGGTAGCCGCGCTGCATCCGGTCGTTGACCGCGACCCAGCGCGGCATGGTCATGCGACCGAGGCGGCGTGAATTTCGTCGATCGCCCGGCCGAGCGAGCCGGTAAACTCCTCGTCGCTCATCTGATGCCGCAAATCCTCGAGCAATGCGCGGCTGAAGCTGGCGATGACCCCGCGGTTCCTGGCGAGCTCGGCGCAAGCCTCGGGGCGGGTGTAGCCGCCGGAGAGCGCGACGACCTTGAGCACCTTCGGATGGCCGACCAGCGGCGCGAAAAAACCCGGCGTCACCGGCAGACTGAGCTTGAGCATCACCTGTGGATCCGCCGCCAAGCCATCGAGATGACGCAAGATTTCCTCGCGCAGGATCGCGTCGCAGTCGGCGCGGGTTTCGCTCTTGATGTTCACCTCGGGCTCGAGGATCGGCATCATTCCCCTGGCCAGCACCTGGCGGCCGACCTCGAACTGCTGCGCGACCACCGCGGCGATGCCCTCGCCGTTGGCCGAGTGAATCACCGAGCGCTCCTTGGTCCCGAACACGCCGAGCGCCCTGGCCCGCTCGAGCAGCGCGTCGAGCCCGGGGATCGGCTTCATCGGCTGGACCCCGTCGGCCTCGTCCTCGAGCCCCTTGTCGATCTTGATGAACGGGACCACGCCCTTCTCGATCAGCGCGGCCGGCACCGGCTTGCCGTCGACTTCGCCGTCCATCGTCCGCTCGAACAGGATCGCGCCGAGCACCTTTTCGCCGGTGAAGCACGGGGAACTGATGATCCGGCTGCGCAGCGCGTGGATCAGCGCGAACATCTCCTCGTCGCTCGACCAGGCGTCCTCCTCGATGCCGTAGCCCTTGAGCGCCTTGGGGGTCGAGCCGCCCGACTGGTCGAGCGCGGCGATGAACCCGTCGCCCTTGCGGACGCGTTCGAGCATCTGGTCGTAATTCATTGCGTTTCCTCTGACTTCCGATGACCGTCGCGCCGGTCCACTTTGCGGATGATCGCGGTGAAGCTGAGCACCGGGCGTCCGTCGGCGGTGGCGAGGCCGCGCACGAAGATCGTCTTGCCGCCGGCTCGGGTGACCTCGCCGGTGGCCTCGATCAGCTCGCCGGCGCGCGCGGCGTCGAGGAAGTCGCCCGAGAGGTTGACCGTTACCGGGCGCGCTGCTCGAACGCGTCGCTTTGCCAGTACGACCAGCCCGCGAACTCGCCCTCGGTGACGAGCTTCTGACGATCGCTGAAGGAGACGGCCCGGTCTTCGCTCACGCCACGCGCTCCCGCGCCGCGCGCTCCAATGCGGCGACTCCCGGCAGCTCCTTGCCTTCCATCCATTCGAGGAAAGCGCCCCCGGCGTTGGAAACGTAAGTGAAATCCTCCGTCACCCCGGCATGGTTGAGCGCCGCGACGGTGTCGCCCCCGCCCGCGACCGAGACCAGCGATCCCTCGCGGGTCAGCGCCGCGGCGGTCCTCGCCAGCGCCACCGTCGCCGCGTCGAACGGCGGGGTCTCGAACGCACCGAGCGGGCCGTTCCAGACCAGCGTCCGGCAAGTCTTGAGCACGTCGGCGAGCGCCTCGACCGCCTGCGGGCCGATGTCGAGGATCATCTCGTCGGCGGCGACCTCGTGGACGTTGCAGGTGCGCAGGGAGGGCGGATTCGGAGCGAATTCGGTGGCCACAACGACGTCATAAGGCAGATGCACCGTGCAGCCGGCGGCGTCGGCGGCGTCGAGGATGCTCTCGACGGTCGCCGCCAGCTCGTGCTCGCACAGCGACTGGCCGACATCGACCCCGCGCGCGGCGAGGAAGGTGTTGGCCATCCCCCCGCCGATGATCAGATGGTCGACCTGGCCGACCAGGTGCTTCAGGACGTCGAGCTTGGTTGAGACCTTGGCCCCGCCGACCACCGCCGCGACCGGATGCTCGGGAGCGCCGAGCGCCTTCTCCAGCGCCTCGAGCTCGGCCTGCATCGCCCGGCCCGCATAGGCGGGCAGCACATGGGCCAGCCCTTCGGTCGAGGCGTGGGCGCGGTGCGCGGCGGAAAAGGCATCGTTTACATAGATGTCGCCAAGGCTTTGCAGCTTTTCGATGAAGGCGGCGGAATTCTTCTCCTCGCCCGGGTCGAAGCGGGTGTTCTCGACCACCGCGATCTCGCCGTCGGCCAGCGCCGGTTCCGTCCCGCGCTCGATGAAGCCGACCGGCCGGCCGAGCACCCCGGCGAGCGCGGGGACCACCTCGCGCAGCGAATGCCTGGCGTCGGGCGCGCCCTTGGGCCGGCCGAAATGCGCGAGCACCAGCACTTTCGCCCCCGCGTCGGCCAGCTCGAGCAAAGTCGGCGC
>JAIVIY010000103.1 GCA_020200285.1 Novosphingobium sp.
AGCTGTTCTCGTACTGGCAGACCCGGCCGTGAACCAAGGGCGCTTCGGCCAGGCCTGGGAACCGACGCGCGAGGTAGCCGCGCGCCTCGGCGATTCCTTCGCCGGAAATGCGCCGGTCGAGCGTATCGGGATCGATCACCGGCCCGTGCCGGTCGAACGCCAGCTTGAAGCCCTGGCCCTCGAGGTCGGGCAGGCCGTAAACCATGTCTCCGCCGTTGAAATCGGCCCAAACGGGCAACGCCGGCGGAGCAAAGCGAGCGTCGCCCGGCGGCGCGCCGAAGTGATAGACCTCTTGCCGCGTCGGCACGATCCGGCCGCGAAGCAGATCGGGAAACAGCTGGGGCAGCCAGGGGCCGCAGGCATAGACGACGTGCCGCGCCTCGATCCCGGCGACGCGGTAACTACCATTGGACAGCTGAAGGGGCGGTCCGGCATTCGCGCGCTCGGCCACAACCCCGGCCTGGGCAACCACGCTTTGCACGCCGCGCCCCGCGATCAGCGCGCCGCTATCGCGCTCGAGGAAGCCGCTTTCGCCGTCGCGGAAGACGATCTGCGGGAAGCGCTTGGTGAGCCAGGCGCGATCGCCGGCCTCGTGGACGACGCCGTGCTCGCGCAGCCAGGCGAGGCTGCTCGCCATGTAGCTGTCGCTGGCCGGGGAGAACCACAGCACGCCGGTGCGATGAAGCAGCGGCAGCGGCGAGCGGCGCGACGATTCGTCCCATTGCTCGAGCGATTCGCGCGCCATCGACGAGTAGAGCGGATCGCCGCCGTAGGAGAGGCGGATCACCCGGCTCTCCCCGCCCGAAGAGGCTCGCGCGTGGCCGGCGCCGTACTGGTCGAGCAGGCGCACGCTCAGCCCGCGGCGGACGAGATGCCAGGCGGTCCACGCCCCGAACACGCCGGCGCCGACAACCACCACATCGGCCGTCGCGGCCGTGGAAGCCCGCGCCCGGGCCGTCTTCGGCGCTAGCGCCGATCCCACTGCCCCCGCCACCGCCTGCCTGCGTGTCACGCGCATCCCCACCTCGCCGCTTGAGCCGTCGCGAAGAATGGATCAAGCGAGGCAATGCGCAAGTCCGCATTCCCGCCGATCGTAACCCCTGACGCCCGCGTCCTGATCCTCGGCAGCCTGCCAGGCGAAGCTTCGCTGGCGGCCGGTCGCTACTATGCGCATCCGCAGAACCAGTTTTGGCGGCTGGTGGCGAGCGTGATCGGCCGCGACCTCGCCTCGCTCGATTACCCGGCCCGGCTTGCCGCGCTGCTCGCCGCGGGCATCGGCTTGTGGGACACGGTCGCCTCGGCGCGGCGCGAAGGCAGCCTCGACGCTGCCTTGCGCGACGTCGAGGGAGCCGCGCTCGGCGATCTGGTGGAGACGCTGCCCGCCTTGCGCGCGGTCGGCTTCAACGGCGCCACCTCCGCCCGGCTCGGCCGTCTCGCGCTGGCCGACGCCCCGCTCGCGCTGGTCGACCTGCCCTCGTCGAGCCCGGCTTATGCCGCGATGTCGTTCGCCGCGAAGGCGCAAATCTGGGGAAGGCTGCGCGAATTCCTGTGATTCGCCCTTGCGCCTCCGCCACCGCCTCGCCACTTTCGCCGCCGTCATGACCAAGAAGACCGACAGCAAGTGGACCGGCGCCGCGGCAATGGCCGGGGCAGCGATCGGCTCGGCGGCGTTGACCGCGGCGCTGCTCTACGCCTCGCGCCGCAAGGAGCGGATCGAGGCCGAGAAGGCCAGGAAGCCGCCGGTCGTCCCGCCCGAGACCGACTAGTTGCGCCTTGAAACCCGCCCGCTATAGCGGGCGCGTGCAGCCGCTGACCCACGTCGCAGGCCGGGCGATCCCGCTCGGCCGCAAGAACGTCGACACCGACGTCATCATCCCCGCGCGCTGGCTCAAGACGATCACCCGCGAAGGCCTCGGCCAAGGCGCGTTCGAGACGATCCGCGCCGAGCCCGGCAACCCGTTCGACAATCCGCAGTTCGCAGCCGCGCCGATCCTCATCGCCGGCGACAACTTCGGCTGCGGATCGAGCCGCGAGCACGCCGCCTGGGCGCTGCTCGACATCGGCATCCGCTGCGTGATCGCGCCGAGCTTCTCCGACATCTTCGCCGGCAACGCGTTCAAGAACGGCATTCTCGCCGTCGTGCTGCCCCAAGCCCAGGTCGACCGCCTGCTCGAGGTCGCGCGCGATCACCCGATCCACGTCGATCTCGAGCACCAGACGTTGACCACCCCGTTCCAGGACCGCTTCGGCTTCGAGATCGACCCGTTCCGCAAGCACTGCCTGATCGAGGGCCTCGACGAGGTCGGGCTGACGCTCCAGCGCGACGCGGCGATCGCCGATTACGAAGCCCGCCAGGCGCGCGACTTGCCCTGGCTAGCTCATCCCGGAGGAATTGCCGCATGAAAGCCCTTCGCACCCACGCCGTCGGCGGACCCGAGACGCTGACGCTCGACGAGATCGATCCGCCCGCGCCGGGCGAAGGGCAGATCCTCGTCGCGGTGAAGGCCTGCGCGATCAATTTTCCCGACACGCTGATGATCCGCGACCTCTACCAGTTCAAGCCCGAGCGCCCCTACGCGCCGGGCGGCGAGATCGCCGGGGTGGTCGAGGCGGTGGGTGCGGGCGTGACCCGGTGGAAGGTCGGCGACAAAGTGCTGTCGGGCATCGGCAGCGGCGGGCTCGCCGAGAAAGTCGTGGTCGACGAAGGCCGGCCGTTCCCGATCCCGGAGGGCGTCTCGTTCGAGACCGCCAGCGCGATCCTGATGACTTACGGCACCAACATCCACGGGCTCAAGGACCGCGGCCGGCTCAAGGCCGGCGAGACGCTGCTCGTGCTCGGCGCGGCGGGCGGGGTCGGGCTCGCCGCGGTCGAGCTCGGCAAGGCGTTCAGCGCGCGGGTGATCGCCGCGGTGTCGAGCGAGGAGAAGGCGCAAGCCGCGCGCGAGACAGGGGCCGACGACACCGTCGTCTATCCGCAGCAGCCGTTCGACAAGGCGCAATCGAAGGCGCTCGCCGAGGCGTTCAAGGCCGCGTGCGGTCCCGATGGCGCCGACGTGATCTACGACGTCGTCGGCGGCGACTATTCCGAGCCGGCCTTGCGCGCGATCGCCTGGGAGGGCCGGTTCTGCGTGGTCGGCTTCCCCGCGGGCATCGCCCGGATGCCGCTCAACCTGACGCTGCTCAAGAGCTGCGACATCTGCGGAGTGTTCTGGGGCGCCTTCGTCGCCCGCTTCCCGGAGAAGAACGCCGCCCACGTCGCCGAGCTGTTCGAGCTGCTCGAGGCGGGCAAGATCAATCCGCGCATCTCGCGGACTTTCCCGCTCGAGCGCGGCGGCGAGGCGATCCAGCTGCTCGAAGACCGCAAGGCGGTGGGCAAGGTCGTGGTGACGATGCCGGACTAAAATTGGGGCGAAAGTCGGCGCGTGTGCTTCGACAAGCTCAGCATGAGCGGACCTTCTTTCTTCACCTGTCATCAACGCCGCTCAGCCTGAGCTTGTCGAAGGCCACGCGGAACGGTTGCCCGCCATTCCAGTCGGCCCTATCGCTAACGCGAAACGCCAAAGGGAATCGCACACCATGACCAGCTTCTCCGACAAGGAACGCGCCGAGGAGGCCAAGTACGCCTTCGACGAGGAGATCCTGTTCCGCATCACCGCGCGGCGCAACCGCCTGCTCGGCGGCTGGGCCGCAGAGAAGATGGGACTGAGCGCGGCGGAGGCCGATTCCTACGCCAAGGAAGTGATCCAGGCCGACTTCGAGGAAGCCGGCGACGAGGACGTGATCCGCAAGGTCTTCGGCGACCTCACCGCCGCGGGGTGCGAGGTCGACGAAGCCGAAATCCGGGCAGCGCTCGAAGCCAAGGCGATCGAGGCGAGGCGCGCGCTGATGGGCGGCGTCTGATGGCGATGCCGGCGGCGGAGATCGAAGCGCTGATCCGCGCGGCCCTGCCCGGCGCCGAAGTCGAGATCACCGACCTCGCCGGCGACGGCGATCACTATGCCGCGCGCGTCGTCTGGGACGGCTTCGACGGAAAGCCGCGCGTCGCCCAGCACAAGGCGGTCTACGCCGCGCTCGAAGGGCGGATGGGCGGCGCGCTCCACGCCTTGCAACTGACCACCGCGGTTCCCAACTAGGGTTGCGAAGAGGGAACCGCAGATGTCCGACCCGCAAGCCCGCATCGCCGAGATCGTCAACCGCCACGACGTGGTGCTGTTCATGAAGGGCACCCCGCTGTTCCCGCAGTGCGGGTTCTCGAGCAAGGCGGTGGCGATCCTCGACCACCTCGGCGTCGAGTACGACAGCGTCGACGTGCTCCAGGACATGGAGATCCGCTCGGGCATCAAGGCCTTCTCGGACTGGCCGACGATCCCCCAGCTCTACGTCAAGGGCGAGTTCGTCGGCGGATCGGACATCATGATGGAGATGTTCGAGGCGGGCGAGCTCGAGCAGCTGATGCACGACGCGGCGGTTCAGCGCGCGGCTTGAGGCCCCCACTTTTCATACAGTCCGTCATGCTGAACTTGTTTCAGCATCCATCGGGCCCTCCGTGGTTGGCTAGCCGTCGGCGAACCCCCCACGCAGGTTCGGTTCCGGCTTTCCAAGACCTCGCAGGCCAGTCAGCCAGCCGCGCCATGGATGCTGAAACAAGTTCAGCATGACGAATTTGGTGAGGTCGATCCGCCCCAAGTCGTTCGTCCGCCTCGCAGCGCCGTTGGTCGAACGCGCATCACATCCGCAACTTAGCGCTTGACCCCGCCCGCGCTACAAATGTAGCCCGCTACAAATGTAGCGTAAAGGCGAGTCCATCGAATGCTAGCCGCCCTGCCTCCGCGCGAGCGCCAGATCGTCGACATCCTCTACCAGCGCGGCGCCGCGACGGTCGCCGAGATCGGCGAGGCGCTGGACAACGAGGTCACCGGCTCGGCGATTCGGGCGATGCTCAAGCGGCTCGAGGACAAGGGCTTCGTCGAGCGCGAGACTTCGGATCGCGGCTTCGTCTATGCGCCGCGCGTCTCCGAAAAGGCCGCGCGCAAGTCGGCGCTGAGCCAGATCGTCACGACTTTCTTCAGCGGCTCGGCGGTCGGCGCGGCGACCGCGCTGCTGGGGATGCAGGACAAGCTCGACGACGCCGAGCTCGACGAGCTCGAGCAACTGATCGCCAAGGCGCGCGAGGGGAGACATTCGGCATGAGCACGATTCCGATCCTGTTCGAGATCGTCTGGAAATCGTTCCTGGTCGCCGGCGCGACGCTGTTGGTGCTGCGCTTCGCCCGCGACCGCACCGCCGGCGAACGCTCGTGGATCGCGCACGCCGGGCTCGCGGTGCTGCTGGCGTTGCCCCTCGCGGCGGTGGCGCTCCCCGCGTGGTCGCCGAAGACCGCGACGATCGACGCCACCGGCACCGCGGCCGCGCCGATCGCGATCCCCGACGCCTTGTCGATGGCCAATCCCGTTCCCGAAAAGGCCGTGTCGCCGGAGCCGGTCCCCCCGGCGGCGCTGACCCTCCCCTCGCCCGAGACGGTCGCGCTGTGGCTCTACCTGGTGCCGCTGGCGCTGCTGGCGGGCACGATGCTGGTCGCGGTGCTGCGCCTCGCCACGCTGCGCGGCCGCGCGCAGATCATGGAGGACGCGCCGTGGCTGACCGCGCTCGCCCGGGCGCAGCGGCGGATGGGCTTCAAGCACGGCACCGCGCTGCTGGTCAGCGACGAGCTGCGCAGCCCGATCAGCTGGGGCGTGGTCCGCCCGATCATCCTGCTCAATTCGCAGGCGATCGCCGCGCGGGGCGAGGCCGAGGCGATCATCGCCCACGAGCTCGCCCACGTCGCCCGGCTCGACTGGTTCAAGCTGCTGATCAGCCGCGCCGCGACCGCGCTGCTGTGGTTCAACCCGCTGGTCTGGGCGCTCGCCCGCGAGGCGCACCAGCTGCGCGAGGAAGCGGCCGACGACGCGGTGCTGATGAGCCAGGTCGACGGCGCCGACTACGCGGCGCTGCTGGTCAACGCCGCGCGCCACGACAACCCGGGCCTGCTGATCGCCGCGCACGGCGTCGCACCGGGCAAGGATTCGCTTAAGCGCCGCGTCACCCGCGTGCTCGACGCCAGCCTGCCGCGCCGCCCGGCGAGCGCGCTGTGGACCGGCGCCGGGTTGGTGGTGCTGGCCGGCCTCGCCGCGCCGCTCGCCGCGTTCGATCCGATTACCGTCTGCACCTGGGACGAAGCCAAGGAGCGGGCCCGCTCGGTCGTCGCGCCTTCCGCGGGGTTCGGAGCGATCGAGCTCGCCGCAGCGATCGCGCCGGCCGGCATGCTCCCCGCGGCAGCAACGAATCCCGCCGCCGCGGTCCTGGCGGCGCCGGCGACGCACTCCGATCGCCGGCTGAGCCCCGAGGAGCTGACTCACATGCGCGCGGTCGGCGTCACCCGCGAGTATATCGAGGCGCTCGAGGACGCCGGCTTCCGCGAGTTCGGGATGACCGAGGTGACCCAAGCCAAGGCGCTGGGCGTCACCCCCGAGTTCGCCCGGGCGATGCGCGCCGCGTTCCCCGAGGCCGGGCTCGAGGAAATCGCTCAGGCCCGCGCGCTGGGCGTCGGCCCCGACGAGGCGCGGGCGATGCGCCGCGCCTATCCGGGCGCCGACCTCAACGAGCTGGCCGCGGCCAAGGCCACCGGGGTCACCGCCGCCTACGCCGCCGAGATGCGCCGCTACTTCCCCACCGTCGAGATGGACGAGCTGACCGCGATGCGCGCGGTCGGGGTCGACGCCGCGTTCGTCCGCTCGATGCAGCGCTCGGCGCGCGGCCCGATCGAGCCCGAGGAGGCGATCGAGGCGCGCGCGGTGGGTATGCCGCGCGGCGTCGCCGCCGAGGTCGGGCGCGCCACCGCCGCGGCGCGAGCCGTCGCCGCGACCGCCGCGGCGCGCGCCGGACGCAGCCATGTCGACGTCAACGTCGATCCGGACATCGGCATCGATGTCGACGTCGATCCCGACCCGGAAGAATAACCGCCAGCCCGACCCGTTTCGACCGCCCTGTCAGCGGCTCACGCCCGGACTCCATCCGAATTCCTCGAGGAGGATGCCATGAAAGCCCTGCCCCTGATCGCCCTGTTCGCGCTCGCCGGGGTCGCCGGCGCCGCTGCCGAAAGTAGCCCGCCGGCGCCGTTGGTGCTCGACGAGCTGCGGTTCGAGGTGCGCGGTTCCGGTTCGGTCAGCGTCGAAATTCGCAGCGCCGACGGCCGCTCGAGCGTGACCGTCGCGCGCAGCCGTTTGTCCGAAGTCGCCGGGTTCGAGGCGAACGGGCCGGTGCGCTTCGCGGTAGCGGCCGAGGCCGGCCGGACCGAGTGCAGCGGAACCCGCAAGGGCGACAGCGCCACGGGCGTCTGCCGGTTCGCCTCCTCGCCGGCCTACGAGACCGGGCTCGCCCAGCGCGGGGTGCGGCTCGAGCGGCGCCGCGACCTGCTCGCGCTGGCGCTGGTCGATGCGCGACTGGCGCTGGTCGACCAGCTCTCGCGCGACGGCCTCGCTCCGGCAGACAGCGGCAACCTGATCGCCGCCGCCGCGCTCGGGATAACCGGGCCTTGGGCTCACGAATTGCGGGAGGCGGGACTGGACATCGCGAAATTCGACGACCTGATCGCCGCGCGCGCGCTCAAGCTCGACGGTGCGTTCGTGCGCGCGATGGCCGACGCCGGCTATGCCCGGCTGACCGCGCGCCAGGCGATCACGATGAAGGCGGTCGGGGTGACCCCAGCCTATGCCGAAGCGATGAACCGCGTGGCGGATGCCGCCCACGCTGTCGAGGGAATGGGAGAATTGCAGTGAACTTTCGCGCGCGGGTCGCGCTGAGCGCGCTTGGAGCTGGGCTGGCAAGCCCGTGCTGGGCGCAAGAAACCGGCGACGCACCGCCTCCGACCCCGGTCGAGGCGCCGGCGCCCGATGTCTCGAAGCCGGTCGAGGGACGACGGGTCTACACCCCCGCCGACTTCACCCGTTTCGCGCCGAAGAACGCCTTCGACATGCTGCGCAACGTTCCCGGCTTCTCGATCCGCGAGAACGAGCAGTTGCGCGGGCTCGGCCAAGCGACCGGGAACATCCTGTTCAACGGCGAGCGCCCGTCGAACAAGTCGGATTCGCTGTTCACCCAGCTCCAGCGCGTCCCCGCCGCCAGCGTGACCCGGATCGAGATCGTCGACGGCGCGGCGCTCGACATCCCGGGGCTCTCCGGCCAGGTCGCCAACATCGTCTTCAAGTCCGATGCGTTCTCGGGCCAGTTCGAATGGCGCCCGCAGACCCGCGCGCATTTCGCCGGCCCGTTGTTCACCCGCGGGCAGGTATCGGCGAGCGGCAAGGCGGGCAGCCTCGAGTACGAGGTCGGGCTCAACAACAACGATTCCGGACGCGGCTCCGCGGGCGGGCTGACCCGCATCTTCAACGGCGCGGGCGTCGTCACGGAGCGCCGCAACGACATCTGGACTGGCCGCCACGATTCGCCCAAGCTGTCGGGCAAGCTGACCTTTCCCGGTCCGCTCGCCGGGGTCGGCCACCTCAACGCCTCGTATCAGCGAATCTACCGCCGCTACGACGAGGAAGGCATCCGCATTGGGGGCGGCCTGCCCGACCGCCGCCGCTTCATCATCGAGCGCAACGACACCTGGAATTACGAGATCGGCGGCGACTACGAGTTCAAGCTCGGCCCCGGCAAGCTCAAGCTGATCGGCCTCAACCGCGAAAGCCACGAACCCTATCGCAACGACGTGATTACCGACTTCGTCGACGCGACGCCGACCGTCGGGGACCGCTTCGCCCAGGTCGGCGACATCACCGAGCGGATCGCCAAGGCCGAGTACGGCTGGAAGATGTTCGGGGGCGACTGGCAGCTCTCGGGCGAAGCCGCGTTCAACAAGCTCGACAACGTCGCCCGGTTGGGCACGTTCGATGCGGGCACCGGCGAGTTCGTCGAGACGCCGTTCCCCGAAGGCAGCGGCGGGGTGATGGAAGACCGTTACGAGGGGCTGTTGAGCTTCGGCCAGCCGCTGTCCAAAACGCTGTCGTTCCAGATCGTCGCCGGGGCCGAGCATTCGACCCTCAGCCAGAGCGGGATCAACGGGCTGACCCGCAGCTTCTTCCGTCCCAAGGGCACCCTTTCGCTGACCTGGAAGCCCGCCGAGGATTTCGACTTGTCGGCCAAGCTGCGTCGTCGGGTCGGGCAGCTTTCGTTCTACGACTTCCTCGCTCGCTCGTTCATCAACGACGACAACCAGAACGCGGGCAACAACCAGCTCGTCCCGCAACAGGATTGGAGCCTCGAAGTCGAAGCGAACAAGCGCCTCGGCGCGTGGGGCTCGGTGCAGCTCCGCCTGATCGGCCGCGAGGTCGAGGACTACGTGACCGTCATCCCGATCGGCGTCGCCTCCGAATCGATCGGCAACGTGCCTCGCGCGCAAGTCCGCAGCGTCGACGTCAACGCGACGATCAACTTCGACCCGATCGGCTGGAAGGGGGCCAAGGTGGACATCCATGGGCTCTACCAGGACGCCCATCTCGACGATCCCTTCACCGGCGAGCAAAGGCCATACAACGGCCTGCTCGACCAACTGATCGAGGCGAACTTGCGTCACGACATCCCCGGCTCGGACTGGGCCTGGGGCGCGGGGATCGAATACTTCCACGTCCTGCCCGCGTTTCGCCGCAGCTCGATCGACCGCAATTACCAAGGCCCGGTCTTCGCCAGCTTCTTCGTCGAGAACAAGAACGTGTCGGGGCTGACGATGCGCGCCGAGCTGTTCAACTTCCTCGACGGCCGCCAGATACGCGACCGCACGGTGTTCACCGGGCTGCGCGGCGCCAGCCCGATCGCCTTCATCGAGAAGCGCGACCGCCTGATCGGCCCGATCTTCGCCTATTCGATCAAGGGGACGTTTTAGCCCCTCCCGCAGGCGAGAGGGGCGGCGAGACTTGGCGCGCAGCGCCTAGTCGCAGCGGGGCAGGCCGTCGGCCCGGCGCGCCTCTTCGAGCCGGGCGCCCACCCCTAGCTCCTCCCGTTTGCGGGAGGGGAACTTCTCAGATACCGCCCGGCAACCGCATCCAACTTCGCCAGCAGCGCGTTGTCGCGCGCTTCGGGCGCGGTGACCACGGCGTTGTCGAGCACGGTGTCGATCGGCGACGGCTCGCGGGTGGCCGGCAGCGCGGCGAGAAGGCGCTCGACCGTCTTGCGGGCGAGCTCGGCGTTGGCGTGCATCCGCGCGATCACCGCGTCCATCTCGACTTCCTCGCCGGCGCGCCAGCAATCGTAGTCGGTGACCATCCCGAGCAGCGCGTAAGGCAGCTCGGCCTCGCGCGCCAGCCGCGCCTCGGGCATCGCGGTCATCCCGATGACGTCGCAGCCCCACTTGCGGTAGAGCGCGCTTTCCGCCCGGGTCGAGAACTGCGGGCCGTCGATCGCCAGGTAAGCCGCGCCGCGGGCGACCTTGCCCTTGGCCGCCACGACCGCGTCGGCGGCCAGCCCAGCCAGCCGCGGGCAGACCGGATCGGCGAGGCTGACGTGCGCCACCATCCCCGGCCCGAAGAAGCTCGCCGCCCTGCCCTTGGTGCGGTCGACGAACTGGTCGACCGCGACGAACCGGCCGGGGCTGAGCGCCTCGCGCAAGCTACCGACCGAGGAGATCGCGACGATGTCGGTGCAGCCCGCGCGCTTGAGCGCGTCGATGTTGGCGCGCGCGTTGACGTCGCCCGGCGGCAGGCGGTGGCCGCGCCCGTGGCGGGGGAGGAAGCGCACGCGGGCCTCGCCGACGCGCCCGAACAAGATCTCGTCCGACGGCGCCCCCCACGGCGTGTCGATCGCGATCCACTGCGCGTCCTTGAGCGCGTCGAGCTGGTAGAGCCC
>JAIVIY010000181.1 GCA_020200285.1 Novosphingobium sp.
GCCGAAGTCATAGCCGACGATCCCGCCGAAGTCGTAGCCCGCCTCGTTGTCGAGCGTCACCGCGTTGCTGTTCGCGCCGACGTCGAAATCGATGTCTTCGAGGATCATCGGACCCCCGTCGAGCTCGACGTACCACGAATCATCGCGCGCGAACGCGGGCGAAGCCAGCGCAGTCGACGCCATGGCCAGGCCGATGACTAGTTTCCGCATTATCGTTTCCCCTTTTGCAATCGAAATGCCACGAACCGGCGAATTGTCTATCGGTGAAGTCGGTGTGGCGCAAGCGGGCAAAACGCCGCGACTGTTGCAGCAAAGCCACGCTTTTGCGGGGTTTGCAGGAATACCGGCGCGGAATTGTCCCTCATGTCCCGCCGTAATGCCGCTTGTCCCCGAACGTTCCCGTCAGCTCGCCGAAAATATCCCCGCCTCGGCGAGCCTTACCAGAATGTTGCCGAGCGCGGCGCGGGCCTCGACATCGATCGTCGCGCCGCCCGTCGGCGCCGCGGGTGCGTCGGGCAACCGCCAGGCGCCGTCGAAATGGCGAAAGCACGCCGTCGACTTGTCATACACACGCCAGCCCGAAGCCGGCTGGACGAAGCGCCAACCGGCCGAGGTCCAGCCCGCGATCGCCGCGGCGTGGCCGGCGAAGGCTCCGCCCGGCGAGCTGCCGACCAGCCACGCCTGGCCCGGGGCCGGCGCGGCGGGCGGCGCGGCAAGCTCGTCCTCGACGACGCTCTGGATCGCCAGGTCGGCGCGCAGCAGCGCCTCGTTGACGGTGAATTCCTTTTGCGCCTGCGCGGCGAACAGCAGCGGCAACTCCAGTCGCGGGGTAGTGTCTTCGAAGGGGATCGGATCGCTCATCGGACAGGCTCCGGCTCGAGGGGTTCAGGGCAACATGCCGAGCGGCAGCGGCGCGGACAGGTTATGGTCGCCGCGTTGCCGGACATTGAACGGGGCGCCCGGCGCCTGGGCGCGCAAGGCCGCGACCGCGGCGGCGTCGAGCGTCAGCGCGGGCGCGCTGGTGAGCCATTGCGCGTGCGGCGCGGCGATCGGGCCGAAGCTCACCAGGTAGCTTTCGCTTTGTTCGACCAAGGGCACGTCGACGCCGTCGCGCCACAGCCAGGCGCCGCGCGCCCGCCGCACCCAGGCGAGGCTCAGGCCGCCGTCGCCGCCCTGCGTCAGCGCGCCATGGACGGGCGAGAGCGGCTGCAGCGACACTCCAGGCAGGGCGATCGCAGCGTCGACCGGCTCGGCGTCGCCCAGGCCGAGCGCGGCGATCCGCGCCGAGGCCGAATCGCCGACTACCGCCGGGTCGAGCGCCACCAGCGCGTCGTCGATCAGCACGAAGCGTTCGCCCGCGGCATGGCCGGCGATCGCCCATTCGGTCCCGCCGCGGCCGCGCAGCAGCCCGCGCAAGCGCCAGCGGCCCGAACCGAGCGCGTCGGCGCGGGCGAACTGGAGCAGCTCGTCGCCGACCAGCGCGCGGTTCGCGCCCGCGGCCAGCTGCGTGGCCGACGCGCTGGCGAGCGCCAGATCGGGCGCCGCCAGCGCGACGTCGAGCACATTGGCGAAGTCGGGCGCCGCCGCCGGGGCGAGCCCGAGCGCGGTTTCGGCGCTTCCCATGACGGCGCGGACCCGCCCGCTGCCGCCGAGCGGATCGAGGCCCCCATCGGGGCGTTCGACGAACAACGCGGCGCCGCGCCACCCGGACCCGGCGGCGGACAATGCCGCGAACAGCCGCGCGTCGCCGGGATTGCCGATCCCGTCCCACGGCAGCTCGAACGCGGCGATCAGGCTCGGCGTGGGAGCGAGATCGGGCGGCGGGCTGGCGCGGCCGGGATCGGCGGCGCTCGCAACCGCGGCCGAACCCGCGTGGATTCGGCGCAGCCCGAGCTCGACGCCGTCGCGGCCCAGCTCCCAGCTTTCGACCAGCCACGACCCGCCCGCGCCGGGCAGGCCGACCAAGCGCCCGGGCGCGAACGCGCTCGACCCGCTGGCGATGCGGCAGGTCGCGGTGTCGCGCGCGCGCTCGGTTCGCGAGGCGATGCCATCGGCGAGCGCGGCGGCGGCGTCCGCGGCAAGCGCGGCGGGAAACTCGATCGTCGCCGGCTCGCCGGCGTGGCTGCGCCCGCGCGCGCGCTGGAGCCCGGGCTGGTAATCGCGCGCGACGTCGTAATAATGCAAGGCGGTGTCGCGCCGGACAGGGGCGGGCTCGCGGCGCTGGGTCAAGGCCGGCAGCGCCGCCGCCGTCGCCGAGCACCTCGGCCAGCGTTACCGCGCCCGCCTCGGCGAAGACCTCGATCGTCAGTGAAGGAATGCGGTTGCCGAAATCGGCGAGCGCGAGATCCTCGAACACCAGGTAGGCGAGACCGCGAAACGCGGGGCAGGCCGCCGCGCCTTCGGCTGCGGCGATCAGCGGGTCGGGAAGCTGGTCGCGATGGCCCGCGTGCACCCGCAGCGCGCCTTCCGTCTTGAGATCGCCGGCCGCGCCGCGCAGCAGGTTGCCGTCGGCCCAGATCCGCCCGATCCCCGCGATCGGGCGGCTCGCCAGGGCGACGGCGAAGCTCGCGCTGTAGGAGTAGCTGACGACTTTGGGCTTGCCCTTGCCGCCGCCCGATTTCTCGCGACTCTCCTTGAGCTCGGTCGCCCAGATCACGCTGCCGGCGACGCGCATCCGGCCGTAGTGGCGCGCGATCGGCACGCCGTAGCTCGAGGTCTGGATCGAAAGGTCCTTGAGCCGCGGGCCCTTGCGCGAACCCGAGCCGAGCACCGCGAGGTCGAGCTGCTGGCCGGCGAGCGCGCCCAGCGCGCCGCCGATCGGCCCGCCGAGCAGCGTGCCGACCGCGGTCAGAAGCAAAGTCGCCATCGTTCGTCAGCCTTTACCGAGCAAGCGCCAGCGCGCGGCGACCGGCCACGGCGGCCGGCCCGCCTCGACCATCACCCGGCCGAGGCTGGCGTGGGCGTGGACGAAACCCCCAGCTCCCAGCGAGATCGCGAGATGCGCCTGGATCGGCGAAGGGCGGAGGAGCAGGAGATCGCCGGGCGCGGCCAGCGGCGCTCGCCCGGCCTGAACGAATCCGTTGATCGCCGCGAACCGCAGCAGCGGCGCGACGCTGAGCGCGCGCAGCGAATAGCCTTCGGGCACGACCGGCTCGCGGCCGCAGCTTTGCAGCGCCAGCGCGACGAGCCCGACGCAATCGACCCCGGTTTCCGAATCGCGCCCGTGCAGCCGGAACGGCGTCCCGGCCAGCGCGACGGCGGCGTCGGCGAGCGCCGCGCCCGATCGATCGCTCATCCCGCGGGATTGCCGTAGCGGGTGAGCAGGTCGTTGCCGGGCAGGAACGGCTCGCCCTGGAAGTTGACCGCGTTGGCGAAGCGCGCGGCGCAGGTCGCGAGCGTGTGGTCGCAGCCTTCGCGGACCTCGACCCGCAGCGGCGGAACGAGGGCTTCGGCCAGATCGCGATCGAGCACCGGCCAGCCTTCGTCGAGCGCGACGATCGCGGCTTCCAGCCCGGCCTGGGGACCTTCCACCCAGCGCAAGTGTCCATCCACCAGCGGCGCGAGATCGAAACCACCGCCGAGCCGCACGCGCGAGCGCTCCCGGTCGATCTCGACCACCGTGGCCTCGCGCGTGAAGCGCGCGGGCGACAAGCTGCAGCCCGGCCCGCAGAACGCCGCGCGGCAGGTCGGCGCGGTGCGCGGGACCAGCTCGCGATCGAGCCCGGCTTTCGCGGAGAGCAGCTCGGCGGTGTACTCGGCGCCCTGTCGCCCGACCGCGCCGATCGCGCCGGCGAACAGCGCCTCGCTTTCCCCGCTCTCCCAGTCGGCCAGCCCGACGCGCACCGCGGCGCCGTCGAACCGGCCGGCAGCTAGGTCGTCGGCGCGGATCGCGGCGTGATCGAGCGCGCCCGCCATCTCAGCGCTGTCGGGCTCGATTCCGGTGGTGCGGCGGATCGCCGACGGGACCATCCCCGGCGCGGCGCGGTGGAGCAGGCCGTCGAACCACAAGTCGCGGTCGTGGCTGGTGAACCCCAGCGCTACGCCGTCGCGGCGCTCGACCCGCCAGAACGTCACGACGGTGTCGAGGCCGCGGTCGAACCAGGCGCGCATCAGCCGGCCTCGCGGATTTCGAGCAGCGGCACGCTCGGCGCCTCGCCCGCGGGGATGCCGGCGCCGGACACGTCGAGGCGGTCTTCGGCGAAGCGCACCGGGACGTCGAACTCGAAGCCCGCGCGCACTTCCGCGCCCGCCGCAGGCGCGGCGGCGAAGCGGACCACGCCGCCCGGCTCGAGCGTCCAGCCCGAGACCGCCTCCGCCCCGCCGACGGTGACGCGCACCGTCTCAGCGCGCGGCCGGGTGATCCGCCGGACTTGCGCCTCCGCCCCTTCGCCGTAGCGCTTGACCAGCGCGAAGCTCGCGGCAAGGCCGTCGCC
>JAIVIY010000073.1 GCA_020200285.1 Novosphingobium sp.
AACGCGGCGTCGAAGCTTTCGGGCGCGCCGTTGGCGTCGAGCGCGACCAGCGGAATCGCCGCGGTCGGCTGGCCGGTGAGGACGACGACGAGGTCGCCCGAGGCGTTCAGCTGCCCGACGTAGTAGTTGTCGCCCGACAGCGCCGCGCCCGAGGTGTCGTTGAGCGTGATCGTGCCGCTGTTGGTGGTCAGCCTGCCGACCGCCAGCTGGTCGGCGCTGATCGAGATGTTGCGGTCGGCGACGACGCGGTTGAGCACGACGGTGTCGAGCACCGGCGCCCCGGCGAGGCCCGAGCGAATCGTGACGTCGCCACCCGCGCCTTGCGCGAAGACCGCGCCGCCCGGAACATTGATCCCGGTCGAAGTCCCGCCGGTCAGCGGCGCGCCGGTCAGCGAGCCGGCGATGTCGAGCATGACCGATCCGGTGGCGGAGAGGCTGTCGAAGCGCGCGTCGCCGTCGGAGTTGATCGTGAGGTTGCCGCTGGTGCTGAGCGCGGCGACGCCCCGCTGAGAGGTCGGGAGCGTGTTCTCGCCCGCGCCGATCCCGACCACCGATCCGTTGGCGTCGATCGCCACGTCGCCCGCGGTCGAGCGGATCAGCCCGGTATCGGCGGTCGCGTCGTATTCGGCGATGAAGACGTCGTCGCCCGCGGTGAGCGCGATGTCGCCGCCCGCGACGAGCTTGCTGGTCAGGACGATGTCGCCGACCGCGCTCAGCGTCGCGGTGGTCCCCGCGTTGCCGGTGCCGAGTGTCGCATCGCCTGCGGTGGCGGTCAGCGACAGCGCGCCGTTGGTGGCCGTCACGGTGCCGGCGACGACGCTCGCGCCGCTCAGCGTGGCGTCGGTCCCCGCGGTGACGGTGGTCGCGTCGAGCAGCCCGCCGGCGCTGAGCGACGCGCTCGTTCCGGCGTTGACCGCCCCGAGCAGCGCGGTCGTGCCCGCGCTGGCGCTGATCGCGTCGGTCGAGGCGGTCAGATTGGCCCGGCCGCCCGAGACGCCGGTCAGCGCGCCGCTGGCAGTCGCCGCGAGATTGCCCGTGGTCGCGGTGGCGTTGGCGATCCGTGCGTCGGTCGCGCTCGACAGCGTCACGCCGGTCCCGCCGGTGACCGATCCGGTCACCGCGAGCTCGCCCGCTGCCCCGGTCTTGGTCAGCGTCGCGGTAGTCCCCGCGTTGCCGGTGCCGAGCGTCAGGTTGCCGACGTCGGCCGCGAGGCTCAGCAAGCCCCCCGCGGTCGCGCTGTCGACGCTGACCACGTCGCCGGTGACCACGATGTCCGACCCCGTCCCGCTCGCCGAGACGGTCCCTAGCCGCGCCAAAGTCCCAGCGGTCACGGTGACGTCGCCGCCGGTCGCGGCAAGGTTCGCTTCGCCCGCGCCGAGGCCGGTGACTTGTCCGCCGTCGAGCGCGATCGAGCCGGCGGACAGCGAACCGATCTGGCTCAAACCAATAGAAGTGATTTGCGCCGCATTGGTTACCGTGGCGTTCGCAACCAAAGCCGAGGTTGCCGTGACGGTAAGGCTCTCGAGCGGCTGCGCGCCGCCGGTGACGCCGTTGAACGACGCCGCGCCGCCGGCATTCGCGGTCAAGGACTGGCCGCCGTCGAGGCTGTCGAGCGCCGCAGCGAAAGCGATGTCGGTGCCGGCGTTGAGCGTCGTGTCGGCGCTGAGCGTCACTGCGTCGTTGTAGGTCTGCGCGCCGGTGGTGTTGACCGTTCCGCCGTGGATCGTGGTCGTGCCCGGAGCGTCGGTGGTCAGCGAGGTCAGCGCGGTGCCTGCTCCGACCGGGCCGCGGAAGAGGGTCAGCCCGCCCGTGTTGACCGCCAGGGTCTGCGCGCCGTCCAAGGTGCCGGCGAAGTCGATCGTGCCGTTGCCCGTGCTGTTCAGCACGGTCGCCGCGCCCAGCATCACCGCGTCGGAGTAGGTCTGGCCGCCGATGGTCCGCACCAAGCCGCCGTCGAGCGCGGTGGTTCCGCCGCCGTTGGCGGTCAGCGAGGACAGCGTATTGGTCGCACCGACCGCGCCGCCGAACGTGGTCAGCCCCGAGGTGGTAACGGTCAGCGCGCGCGCCGTCGCGTCGGAATCGACCGTGCTGCCGAACCCGATCGCGCCGCCCATCGTGCTGCTGAGCGTCGTGTCGGCGCTGAGCGTCACCGCATCGTTGTAGGCTTGGGCCCCAGTAGTGATGACGCTGCCGCCGTGGATCGTGGTCGTGCCCGGAGCATCGGTGGTCAGCGAGGTCAGCGCGGTCATCCCGCCGACGGGGGCGCGGAAGATCGTCAGGCCGCCGGTGTTGAGCGCCAGGGTCTGCGCGCCGTCGAGCGTGCTGGCGAAGTCGATCGCGCCGTCGGCGGTGCTGGTCAGCGTGGTCGCCGCGTCGATCGTGACCGCGTCGGCGTAGGTCTGCCCGCCCGTGGTCCGCACCGAGCCGCCGTTGAGCGCCGTCGTCCCGCCGCCGTTGGCGGTCAGCGAGGACAACGCATTGATCGCACCGACCGCGCCGCCGAAGGCGGTCAGCCCGGAGGAGGCTGAGCGCCTGCGCGCCATCGAGCGTGCTCGCGAAGTCGATCGTGCCGTTGCCGGTGCTGGTCAGCGTGGTCGCTGCGCCCAGAGTGACCGCGTCGGCGTAGGTCTGGCTGCCGGTCGTGCGGACGCTGCCGCCGTTGATCGCGGTGGTCCCGCCGCCGTTGGCGGTCAGCGAGGCCAGCGCGTTGGTCGCACCGACCGCGCCGCCGAGCGTGGTCGCGCCGCTCGTGGTGAGCGTCAGCGAACGGGCGGTGGCGTCGGAGTCGACCGTGCTCGCCAGCGTGATCGCGCCGCCCATCGTGCTGGTCAGGGTCGCGTCCGCACCCAGAGTGACCGCGTCGTTGTAGGCCTGCGCACCCGAAGTCCGCACCGAGCCGCCGCTGATCGCGGTCGAGCCGGGCGCGTCGGTGGTCAGCGAGGACAGCGCGCGGGTCGCGCCGACTGCGCCGCCGAAGCTGGTGACGCCCGCGGTGTTGATCGCCAGCGCGCGCGCGGTGTCGTCCGAATCGACCGTGCTGCCGAACCCGATCGCGCCGCCCATCGTGCTGGTCAGCGTGGTGTCGGCGCTGAGCGTGACCGCATCGTTGTAGGTCTGCGCCCCGGTGGTTGTGACCGCGCCGCCGTTGAGATCGGTGTCGCCCGCGGCGTCGGTTGTCAGCGAAGTCAGCGCGGCAGTCCCGCCGACGACGCCGAGGAACACCGTCGAGCCCCCGGTGTTCGCGGTCAGCGCGAACGGGCCGTTGAGCGTCGAGCCGAACGTGAGGTTCCCTCCGCCGGTGCTGGTAAGCGTGGTGTTGGCGCCCAGCGTCACCGCGTCGTTGTAGGTCTGCGCCCCCGAGGTCCGCACCGAGCCGCCGTTGATCGCGGTCGAGCCCGCGGCGTCGGTGATCAGCGAGGTCAGCGCCGTGCCCGCTCCGACAGCGCCGCCGAAGGTGGTCGCGCCCGCAGTGTCGACCGCCAGGGTCTGGCCGCCGTCGAGCGTCGAGGCGAACGAGATCGCTCCGCTGCCGGTGCTGGTCAGCGTCGTCGCCGCGCCGAGCATGACCGCGTCGTTGTAGCCCTGCGCGCCGGTGGTGATCACCGCGCCGCCGTTGAGCGCGGACGAACCGGCCGCGTCGGTGGTCAGCGAGGATAGCGCATTGGTCGTGCCGACCGCCCCGCCGAAGCTGGTGACACCGGCGGTGTTGATCGCGAGCGAGCGCGCGGTCGCGTCCGAATTGACGGTGCCGCCGAACCCGACCGCGCCGCCCATCGTGCTGGTCAGCGTCGTGTCGGTGCTCAGCACGACCGCGTCGTTGTAAGTCTGCGCGGCGGTGGTGGTGACGCTGCCGCCGTGGATCGTGGTGGTCCCGGGCGCGTCGGTGGTCAGCGAGGTCAGCGCGGCGGTTCCGCCGACCGGCGCGCGGAAGATCGTCAGCCCGGAAGTGTTGACTGCAAGCGTCTGGCCGCCGTTCAACGTGTTGGCGAAATCGATCGCACCCGCGCCGGTGCTCGCCAGCGTGGTCGCGCCGCCGAGCGTGACCGCGTCGCCATAAGTCTGGCCGCCGGTGGTGGTGATCGTGCCCGACAGCGTCGTCGTGCCGCCGTTGCCGGTGGTCAGCTCGTCGATCGCGGTGAAGCTGCCGTCGATCGTGCTCGCGCCCGAGTAGTTGAGCGTGAGGTCGAAGCCGTTGCCGAGCAGGCCCGCGGCGAAGCTGCCGGTGGTGCCGGTCAGCGTGGTGTTGGCACCGAGGCTGACCTGGTCGCCGAACGTTTGCGCGCCGGTGGTGGTGACGCTG
>JAIVIY010000074.1:0-7149 GCA_020200285.1 Novosphingobium sp.
GGTGATCGAGCCCTTCGGCGCGAGGTACGGAGCGAGCTCGTGCGCGGCGGAGACCTCGACCCCAACCGAATCGCCGACCGGCAAAACGCCGACGATCTCGCCGACGCCGTCGACGTGCCCGGTGACGATGTGCCCGCCGAGCTCGTCGCCGAGCTTGAGCGCCTGCTCGAGGTTGAGCCGTTGGCCGACCCGCCAGCGCGGCGCGGTGCGCGAGACCGATTCCCCCGAAACGTCGACCGCGAACCAGGCGTCGCCCGCCTGACCGCCGCGGTCGACCACCGTCAGGCACACGCCCGAGCAGGCGATCGAGGCGCCGACCGCGATTTGCGTCGGGTCGTAGGGGCAGGCGATCGTCACCCGCAAGTCGCCGCGCTGCTCGACTGCGGTAACGGCGCCGACGGCGGTGACTATTCCGGTGAACATCGGATGCGCTCGTAGACTTCGAGCCGGTCGTTGCCAAGGCGGCGGCTGTCGGCCTCGCGCCAGAGGCCGTGGGCCGAGGCGAGGTCGGTAAGGCCGAGATCGGCGACGCCCGGCCGGCCGCCGATCACGATCGGCGCGCGGTAGATCAGCAGGCGGTCGACAAGGTCGGCGGCGAGGAACGCCGCGGCGGTCTGCGCGCCGCCTTCGACGAGGAGGCTTTGGACGTCTTCCATCGCGGAAATGTCGGCCGGCGAGGCGAGCTTGCGCCAGCCTTCGGGCGCGGCGCCGCGGGTCAGCACCCAACGCTCGGGATTGCGCGGCTCGAGACCCGGCAAGCGCACGTCGAGCCGCGGCGCATCGGCGCGCAAGGTCCCGCCGCCGACCAGGATCGCGTCGCTCCGCGCGCGCTCGAGATGCGCGTGGGCGCGAGCCTCCTCGCCGGTGATCCAGCGGCTCTCGCTCGAAGCCAGCGCGATGGCGCCGTCGAGCGACAGCGCCAGCTTGAGCGTGACGTGCGGGCGGCCCAGCTTGTGGCGGGCGAGATAGCCTTCGAGGCTCGCCTCGGCGGCGGGGCAGGGGACGAACGCGGTCTCGGCCTCCGACGCGGCGATCCGCGCCATCCCGGCGCCCGCGGTGCGCGGGTCGGGGTCCTCGACCGCCGCGACCACGCGGGCCAGCCCCGCTGCGGCCGCCAGCTCGGCGCAAGCGGGTCCGCGCTCTGAGCGGTGCGCGCAAGGTTCGAGCGTCACGTAGAGCGTCGCACCGCGCGCCGCGTCGCCGGCCATCGCCAGCGCCTCGGCTTCGGCGTGAGGGCGGCCGCCGGTCCGGGTCCAGCCGCGCCCGATCACCCGGCCGTCCTTGACCACGATCGCGCCGACCGCGGGATTGGGCCGGCTCCGCGGCCGTCCGCGCGCGGCAAGCGCGGCGGCGGCGGTGAGCCAGTCGGCGTCGTCGTGCAGGGATGTGCTGGTCAGAAAACCCCCGTTCGCCCTGAGCTTGTCGAAGGGCCGTCCTTCTCTTCGCCCCGTGCGCCCAGCGTCAAGGAAAAGAACAGTGCTTCGACAAGCTCAGCACGAACGGGTCTTGACTGATGCGCGGGTCTATTCGTTGACCCGCGCCACCCTGGCTTTCGGCATCGCCGCGGCGTTGGCGGCCCGCTCGCGCGCCTCGGCCGCGCGCTCGGCCTCGGCCTTGGCCTCGATCGCCTCGACGTCCATTCCCGAGACCCGGCCGAGCGTCTTGTACATCTGGCGGATGCGCTCGGCTTTGGCCGCCTCCTCGGCCGCGGCGGCGCGCGAGGCCTTGGTCGCGGCGACGTTGCCGGCGACGATCTCGGCCTCGGTCCGGCCGGGCAGGTAGCTGTCGACATAAACCACCTTGGGCGGCAACGGCAGCCCGGCGCCGCCTTCCTGCCACATCACCGAGAACAGCCCGATGGTCAGCGCCAGCGCCACCGCGATGATCTTGAAGCGGTGCGGATACGGGGTCTGCAGCTCGCGCCCGAGGTCGCCGAGGGCGTTCAACGGATTGAAGCGGCGGAAGAAACTGCGAAAGCGCGACATCGCCCCAAGATAGGTCCGCGCGCGGCCGAGCGCCAGCCTCTCAAGCGAAAGCCGAATAGAGCGAGCGTCCCTCGCGCTTGAGCCAGCGGTTGGCGGCGGCGAGCTCGCCGTCGAAAATCCGGGCGAGCAGCGCGTGGAATTCCGCGCCGTGATCGAAGTGGACCAGATGCGCGATCTCGTGCGCGACCACCGAGCGGCGGACGGCGTCGGGCGCCATCACCAGCCGCCAGTTGAGCCGGACGGTGCCGTCGGCGGTGCAGCTGCCCCAGCGCCGCCGGGCGCGGGTCAGCAGCACGCGGGGCGTCGGCAGCCCGGCCGCGGCGGCGAAGTCGGCGGCGTCGGCGGCGAACAGCCGCAGCGCCTCGGCCTCGAGCCAGCGCCTGAGCCGGCGCTCGAGCGCCGTCCGCGGCCCGCCAAGCACGATCCTGCCGTCGTCGAGCACGGGGGTGCGCGGCGCATCGGCGCGCCAGGCGATCGCCAGCGGCTCGCCGCGAAAGGGCAGCGTTCCGTCCGGCACGACCACGTGCGGCACAGGCGATAGGCGCAAGTCTTCGGCAGCCACGGCACCTGCAGCACCAGCCGCGGGGTCAGCCGCAGGCAGTCGGGGACCAGCGCCTTGCGGTGGCGATAATCGGCGCAGCGCGCGGTCTTGAGGTCGAGCAGGCGGCAGGCGACGTTGGTGCGATGGATTTCGCCGGTGTCGTCGTCCTCGAGCTTGTGCAGGCAGCAATGGCCGCAGCCGTCGCACAGCGCTTCCCACTGGGCGCGGGTCAACTGCTCGAGCGGCTTGTCCCAGAAGCGCGGTTCGCTCAGCTGGTCCATCGGGCGAGCTCGGCGGCGACCGCGGCGGCGTCCTGGTCGATCGGCAGCAGCGCCAGCGGCTTGCCTTGCGGGTCCATCAAGTAGGCGATGCGGCTGTGGTCCATCAGGTAGCCGCCGTCGGCGCGGGTCTCGCCCTTGGTGAAGTAGGCGGCGAACATCTTCGCCGCTTCGGCGACTTGCGCCTCGCTGCCGGTCAGCCCGAGCAGCCGGGGCGAGAACGCCGCGGCGAACTCGCCGACCACTTGCGGGGTGTCGCGGGCGGGATCGATGCTGACGAAGATCGGCTGGACCCGCGCGGCGACCGCGGGCTCGGCTTCGGCGAAGCGGTTGAAGCCGAGCATCAGCTTCTGCAGATCGTTGGGGCAGGCGTCGGGGCAATACGTGAAGCCGAAGTAGACGACGCGGTACTTCCCCGCGAACTCGCCGAACCGCACCGTCTTGCCCGCCTTGTCGACCAGCGCGAAGTCGCCCCCGATCCTGGCCCCCTCGAGCGGCGGGCGCGGCGCTTCGCTCGCGCCCGAGGAGCAGGCGGCGGGAAGCAGCAGCGCGGGGGGAAGCAGCAGGCGCAGAAGCCGGGACATGGCGCGGCGGTTCATGCTCTGCTAACGGGGTTTCCGCAAGGGACGACTCCCTTTTCGGCTGGGCAAACAGGAGGATGGTGTGAAGGTGCGGTGGCGTAGCGCGGCGTTGGTCGCGGCGATGGCGGGTGGGCTCGCGCTGGCGATTCCCGCGCAAGCCCAGTTCTCGACCGGCTACAAGTTCCTCGAAGCGGTCAAGAAGAAGGACGGCCGCGAAGTCACCGACATGCTCGCCGCGCCGGGCAGCACCGTGATCAACACCAAGGACATCTCGAACGGCGACACCGCGCTGCACATCGTCGTCGCCCGGCGCGACACGACCTGGATCCGCTTCCTCGCGGCCAAAGGCGCCAACGTCAACGCGCGCAACAACAAGGGCGAGACCCCGCTCCAGCTCGCCAGCAACCTCGGCTTCGAGGACGGGGTGGCCGCGCTGCTCAAGCTCGGCGCCAAGGTCGACGACGCCAACGGCACCGGCGAGACTCCGCTGATCGCCGCGACCCACCGCAAGGACGCCGCGATGGCGCGGCTCCTGCTCAAGGCCGGCGCCGATCCCCGGCGCAACGACAACTCGGGGCGCTCGGCGTTCGACTACGCCTCGCTCGACGGGCGCTCGAATCCGGTCCTCGCCGAAATCGAGAACGCCGCCAAGGAAGCCGCCGCCAAGCCCAAGGTCTCGTCCTACGGCCCCAAGCTCTGACGTCGGCGTGGCGATCTCGCCCGACCTGACGCTCGACCAGCTGCGGATCGCGCTGGCCCCGGCGGTCGCCGATTCCGCCGTGTTCGACGGCTGGACCCCGCTCGCGGTCGAGAACGCCGCGCTCATCGAGGGCGCCGATCCCGAAGTCGCCAAGTTCGCCTTCAAGGGCGGGGCGATGGCGATGATCGCGGCGTGGATCGCCTCGGTCGACCGGGCGATGGCCGAAGCCTTGCCCGCCGAAGCGCTGGCCGGCCTCAAGATCCGCGAGCGCATCCGGCGGCTGGTCCAGTTCCGCCTCGACGCGCTCGCCGGCAAGCAGGAAGCGTTGCGGCGGGCGCTGGCGATCATGGCGATGCCGCACAACGCGGTCGAGTCGCTGCGGCTCGGGTGGCAGAGCGCCGACGCGATGTGGCGGCTCGCCGGCGACACCGCGACCGATTACAACCACTACACCAAGCGCATGACGCTGGGCGCGCTCTACGCCTCGACGCTGGCGGTATTCGCGCATGACGAAAGCCCGGGCCACGCCGAGACCCGAGCGTTTCTCGACCGCCGGATCGACAACGTGATGCAGTTCGAGAAGGTCAAGGCGCAATTGCTGCGGCCCGATGCCGAACGGTTCAGCGTGGCGCGGTTGCTTGGGCGGCTGCGCTACCCGGCGCGCTGAGGGCGGGCGGCCGCTCGGCCATTCAATCCGAAGCCCAGGACAAGGGCCACGATGACCAACCCCTGCGCCAAGACCACCTGCATCGTCGGATAAAGCCCGATCACCGAGATCTGCGGTATGGCTTGCAGTCGACTGGTCGCTGCTGGTGCCCGAGGAAGCGCAGCGGCTGCGCGCGCTGGGGCTCGATCTCGGCGCCAAGGTCAGCCTCGCCTATCGCGGGGTGTTCGCCGGGCGCGATCCGCTCGCGGTCGAGATCGGGCGGATGACCGTCGCGCTGCGCCGTGCGCATGCGAAGGCCATGTCAGTCGAGCCGATATGACTCGCGCGATCCGCACCGCCGCGCTGGTCGGCAATCCCAACTCGGGCAAGAGCGCGCTGTTCAACGCGCTGACCGGCGCGCGGCAGAAGATCGCCAACTACCCCGGCGTCACCGTCGAGCGCAAGGCCGGGCGGATGCTGCTGCCCTCGGGCGAGCCGCTCGAGCTGGTCGACCTGCCGGGCAGCTACGGCCTCGACGCCACCAGCCCCGACGAGGAGGTCACGAGGCGGGTCATCTTCGGCGAGATGGAGGGCCAGGCCCAGCCCGAGGCGCTGGTGATCGTGCTCGACGCCGCCAACCTCGAGCAGCACCTGGTGTTCGCTCAGGAAGTGATCGCGCTCGGCCGCCCGACGGTGGTCGCACTCAACATGGTCGATCTCGCCGAGCGCGACGGGCTGGTGCTCGATCCCGCGGCGCTGGAGCAAGCGCTGGGCGTGCCGGTGATCCCGACCGTCGCGGTCCGCCGCCGCGGACTCGCCGAACTGACCGCCGCGATCGCCGAAGCCGAGCGCCGTGCCGGCGAGCCCGCAAGACCGCGTCCGTTCCTCGACCTGGTCGAACGTCGGGTCGAAGCGCAGGCGATCGCCGAGGGCGCGATCCTTTCCGAGACCCGCCGCCACCGGCTCCACTCGCGGCTCGACACGGTGTTCCTTCATCCCTGGCTCGGCCCGCTCATCCTGTTCGCGCTGCTGTTCGTGATGTTCCAGGCGGTGTTCGCCTGGGCGACCCCGTTCGCCGATGCGCTCGACGCCGGCGCGATCGCGCTGGGCGAAGGCGTCAGGAGCGCGATGGCGCCCAGCCTGGTCCGCGACTTGATCACCGACGGGGTGATCGCCGGGGTCGGCTCGGTGGTGGTGTTCCTGCCGCAGATCGTGATCCTGTTCCTGTTCATCCTGATCCTCGAGGCGACCGGCTACATGGCCCGCGCTGCGTTCCTGATGGACCGGCTGATGGCCGGCGTCGGCCTTTCGGGCCGCAGCTTCATCCCGTTGCTGTCGAGCTTCGCCTGCGCGATCCCCGGGATCATGGCGACGCGCAGCATCGCCGATCCCAAGGACCGGCTGACCACGATCCTGATTGCGCCGTTGATGACCTGCTCGGCGCGGCTGCCGGTCTACGCGGTGATCATCGCCGCGTTCATCCCCAACCGCAGCGTCGGCTCGGGCGTGGGCCTGCAGGGGCTGGTGCTGTTCGCGCTCTATGTCGCGGGCATCGTCGGGGCGATGGCGATCGCGCTGGTGCTGCGCCGCAGCCTCACCAAAGGCGCGGCGAGCGGGTTCATCATGGAGCTGCCCAAGTACCAGCTGCCGACGGTCAAGGACCTCGTCATCGGCTTGTGGCAGCGCGCGTGGATCTTCCTGCGCCGCGCGGGGACGATCATCTTTACGGTCACGGTGGTGCTGTGGCTGCTGCTCAACTTCCCTCGCGCCGCGCCGGGCGAGGACCAGGTCGACGCCTCGATCGCCGGCACGCTCGCCAACGGCCTCGCCGTGGTGGTCGAACCGGTCGGCTTCAACCGCGACATCGCGCTCGCGCTGATCCCGGCGATGGCCGCGCGCGAGGTCGCGGTCGCCTCGTTGGCGACGACCTATGCGGTGGGAGCCGACGACGAGGAGCAGCAGGCCACCGCGCTCGGCGATCAGCTCAAGGCGCGCTGGAGCCTGCCGACAGCCTTGGCGTTCCTCGCCTGGTTCGTCTTCGCCCCGCAATGCATGAGCACGATCGCGGTCACCCGGCGCGAAACCAACTCGTGGAAATGGCCCGGGTTCATGCTGGCCTACCTGTTCGCGCTGGCCTACATCTTCGCGGGAATCACCTATTGGAGCGCGATTGCGCTCGGGTTGTAGGAGCGCGAAAAGCAATGGCGGGCAGCGTCAACAAGGTCATTCTCGTCGGCAACCTCGGGGCCGATCCCGAGGTCCGCAGCTTCCAGAACGGCGGCAAGGTCTGCAACTTGCGCGTCGCCACATCCGAGAACTGGAAGGACCGCAACACCGGCGAGCGCCAGGAACGCACCGAGTGGCACACCGTGGCGATCTTTTCCGAAGGACTGGTCGGGGTGGCCGAGCGGTTCCTCA
>JAIVIY010000074.1:7191-8577 GCA_020200285.1 Novosphingobium sp.
CTCAAAGGGCGGCTTCGCCGACGACCTCGACGACGACATCCCGTTTTGACGGAAATGCGCTGGGACGACGTTATTTCTTGAGCGCGGCGAGCGCGGCGAACGGCCCGCTCGCGCGCTCGTCGCCGAGCCTGGCTTCCCGCCTCACCCGATCCGCATCGGGGCCGGTCGCGTAAGGGTCGATCGCCAGGGCCAAGGTCTGCGCGATCGCCTCGCCGAGGTCGAACTGAGTGCCCTCGAAGGGGATCTCGTCGCAGCCCTCGGGGTCGAGCTCGATGTCGATGTCGGCCAGCGGATCGACCGCGCCGTGCACGAAGCGCAGCGCCACGGCTTCGTTCAGGCGGGTGGGGAAGGGGTCGCCCGAGACCGCGCAGGCCTGGACGATGTCCGCCTCGATTCGCCCGTTCGCGACCACCGTGTCGCCGGCCCGTTCGAGCGCCACTTCGGCCTCGAGCCGCACGATCGCCTCGATCCCGAAGCGCCGCGCCAGCGCCGCACGCTCGTTCGCGTCGGCCTCGAACCGCATCGCGCGCTCGGGCAGATGGCGGATGTCGATCAGGCGCGAGAACTCGGGGGTCATTGCTCGAGCCTGCCGGCAAGAATCGCCTCGAGCGGAATCTGCGCCCATGACGCGTCGAGCTTGAGCAGCGCCGCGGCCAGCGGCTCCGCCCGCGCGCCCTCGATCAGCGAGACGTTGCGTTCGACCACCGCAGCCACCGCCGCTTCGCCGTGGGGCAACGCCTCGCGCAGCGCGCCGAGGCGGCCGCCGAGCGTCGCCATCAACTTGCCCATGTGCTTGCCGACCATCAGGTCGCCGACGCCGGACTGGCGCAGCTGCGCGTCCATGTCGTCGACGAACAGCTCGGTCAGCCGGACCGCGTCGCCGGTCTCCTCGGGCGCCCGGCCGGGCTCGCGCTCGAGCCGCAGCAGGACCAGCGCGAGCGCCAGCGTGATCATGTCGAAGCGGCCCTCGACGCTGTCGGCGACGCCGAGCTCGCGGTACCACAGCGGGTCGCGCGCGGCGACGACGGTCGCGTGCCACAGCGGGCGCATGGCCTCGCGGGCGTCAGGGGTGCGGCCAAACAGGCGGTCGAGGAAGGACATGCGGGTTCCCGGGGAAGGCCAGTGTTCAGCGCCAATTCAACCGCCTTGCGGCCTTGTCGGACGGCCGGCTTGCCCTTATGGGTCGCCGGCGAAACGAGATATAGGGCCGCTCCCCCGCCGCGCCAAGCGGCCGGCCGGGATCGCGCCAGCGGAGACTTCGATGCGCCTTTCCGGCCGGACTTTGTTGGGCGCGGCAGCCCTTACGGCGACGCTCGCGGCGACCGCGGGCTGCGCCAGCATCAGGGACCATCGCGGCTATTTCGCCGATCCCGCGCTGATCACCGG
>JAIVIY010000013.1 GCA_020200285.1 Novosphingobium sp.
CCTCGGTGTCGAGCTCGATGTCGATCGAATCGACGTCGGCGAAGCGCTTGAACAGCACCGCCTTGCCTTCCATCACCGGTTTCGACGCCAGCGCGCCGAGGTTGCCCAGGCCGAGGATCGCGGTGCCGTTGGAGATCACCGCGACGAGGTTGCCCTTGGCGGTGTAGTCGTAGGCGGTGGCGGGGTTCTCGGCGATCGCGCGGACCGGCACCGCGACGCCGGGCGAGTAGGCGAGGGACAAGTCGCGCTGCGTCGCCATCGGCTTCGACGCGATGATTTCGATCTTGCCCGGCCGCCCCGTCGAGTGGAAGTACAGCGCCTCGCGCTCGGTGAACTTGACGTTGCTCTCGTCGGCCACGGTGATTCCCCCTCGCGCTTCCGGCCCTTGCCTAGCGCCGTCACGCCGTGGGGGAAAGCATCGCCTGTCGGCTTTCGCGAATCGCCGGCGCTCGGCTAGTCCGGCGCGGCGATGACCGCTGCCGCAACCCCGATGATGGCGCAATATCTCGCGCTCAAGGCCGAGGCCGGCGAGTGCTTGCTGTTCTACCGGATGGGCGATTTCTTCGAGCTGTTCTTCGATGACGCGAAGGCCGCGGCGCAGATCCTCGACATCGCGCTGACCACGCGCGGCGAGCACGGCGGCGCGCCGATCCCGATGTGCGGGGTGCCGGTCCACGCCGCCGAAGGCTATCTCGCGCGGCTGATCAAGGCCGGCTGCCGGGTGGCGATCGCCGAGCAGGTCGAGACGCCCGAGGCGGCGAAGAAGCGCGGCGGGACCAAGGCGCTGGTCGCGCGCGACATCGTCCGCTTCGTCACCGCCGGGACGCTGACCGAGGAGGCGCTGCTCGAGCCGCGCCGCGCCAACGTTCTCGCCGCGGTGTGCGAGGTGCGCGGGGTGTGCGGTATCGCGGCGTGCGACATCTCGACCGGGCGGATGGAGCTGGAGGAGTGCGAGCCGGCCGACCTCGGCGCGGCGTTGGCGCGGCTGGGAGCGAGCGAGCAGGTCGCGCCCGAAGCGTGGGACGCAGCGCCCGAGGGGGCGATTCTGCGCTCGGCCGCGGATTTCGCGAGCGAGGCAGGCGAACGCCGCTTGAAGGCCGCGCACGGCGTCGCCACGCTCGACGGGTTCGACCACTTCGGCCGCGCGATGCTGGCCGCGGCGGGCGGGCTGCTGGCCTATCTCGACCACGTCGGCCGCGGGAAATTACCGCTGCTGCTGCCGCCCGAGGTCAGGACCGGCGCGACCGCGCTGGCGATGGACGAGGCGACCCGCGCCAGTCTCGAAATCCTCGCCAGCCAGACCGGAGGCCGCCCAGGTGGCAGGGGCGGCAGCCTGATCGAGGCGATCGACCGCTGCGTGACCGGCGCGGGGGCGCGGCTGCTGGCCGAGGACTTGTCCGCACCGCTGACCGACATCGCCGCGATCAACGCCCGGCTCGAACTGGTCAGCTGGCTCCACGACGATCCGCTGCTGCGCGGCGACTTGCGCGCGGTGCTGCGTGCCTTGCCCGACATCGGCCGCGCGCTGGGGCGGATCGTCGCCGGGCGCGGCAGCCCGCGCGACCTCGGCCAATTGCGCGATGGGCTCGGCGAAGCCCGGCGGGTGCGCGACCACCTCGAACGCCGCGACGACCGTCCCGCATTGCTCGATGTGCTGCTTCCTGCGCTCGGCGGGCACGGCGCGCTGGTCGACCACCTCGCTCGGGCACTGGTCCCATCGCCGCCGACCGAGCGCGGGCAGGGCGGCTACATCGCCGAAGGCTATGATCACGCGCTCGATGAGCTGCGCCGGACCAGCGGCAGCGCCCGCCGCGCGATCGCCGCGCTCGAATCCCGCTACCGCGACGAGACGGGAATCGCGGCGCTGAAGATTCGCCACAACGGCGTGCTGGGCTACTTCGTCGAAGTCCCGGGCCGGCACGCGGACAAGCTCATGGCCCCCGATTCGGGCTTCACCCACCGCCAGACGATGGCCGGCGCGGTCCGCTTCAACTCGCTGGCGCTGCACGAGGAGGCGAGCCGGATCGCCGAGGCCGGCGGTCATGCGCTGGCGGCCGAGGAAGCGCATTTCGAGGAGCTGGTCGCTGAGGCCGTCGCCGCGCGCGAGGCGATCGCCGCGACCGCGGCCGCGTTGGCGCGGATCGACGTCGCGGCGTCCCAGGCCGAGCGCGCCGCGGAGGGCCGCTGGGCGCCGCCGCGGATCGTCGCCGAGCCGTGTCTCGAGATTGCCGGCGGGCGCCACCCGGTGGTCGAGGCCGCGCTCGACAAAGCCGGCGAGCGCTTCGTCGCGAATGACCTTTATCTCAATGTCCGGCCACCCAAACCCGCTCAGGCTGAGCCTGTCGAAGCCCTCGCTGAAGGCCAGCCCGGCGCGTGGCCTTCGACAAGCTCAGGCCGAGCGGATGTAGAGAGCGGGGCGAGCAAGATGTCTCGCCTGTGGCTGGTCGGCGGCCCCAACATGGGCGGCAAGAGCACCTTCCTGCGCCAGAACGCGCTGATCGTGCTGCTCGCTCAGGCCGGCGGGTTCGTGCCTGCGCAAAGCGCCACCATCGGCCTGGTCGACCGGCTGTTCAGCCGGGTCGGCGCCAGCGACAACCTCGCCCGCGGGCGCTCGACCTTCATGGTCGAGATGGTCGAGACCGCCGCGATCCTGGCCCAGGCGACCGAGCGCAGCTTCGTGATCCTGGACGAGGTCGGGCGCGGCACCTCGACTTACGACGGGCTGGCGCTGGCCTGGGCGGTGGTCGAGGCGGTGCACGAAACCAACCGTTGCCGTTGCCTGTTCGCCACGCATTACCACGAGTTGTCGCGGCTCGCCGAGACTTGCGACGCGCTGTCGCTCCACCACGTCCGTGCGCGCGAGTGGAAGGGCGAGCTGGTGCTGCTCCACGAGGTCGCCGAGGGGCCGGCCGACCGCAGCTACGGGATCGCGGTGGCGCGGCTGGCGGGGGTGCCGCCGCCGGTGCTCAAGCGCGCCAAGGCGGTGCTCGACAAGCTCGAGAAGGGCCGCGCCGCCACCGGTGGGCTCGCCGCCGGGCTCGACGACCTGCCGCTGTTCGCCGCGGCGATGGAAGCGGAAGAAGAGCAATGCGACGCACTGCGCGAGCGGCTCGACGCGCTCGACATCGACGCGCTGAGCCCGCGCGAGGCGCTCGAGGAGCTTTACCGGCTGAAGCGCGAAGCTTCCGCCTAGAAGCGCGCACCCGCGACGAGAAGCGCCGCCGCTCCCACCACCAGCAGCGAGGTCAGCGCGCGGGCGGTCCATGGCGGGCCGTATTTCTCGGCGATGACCACCGCGCCGAGCGCCGCGATCCACGCGAGGTTCATCACCCCGCCGAGGAACAGCAGTCCCATCAGCGCCCAGCAGCAGCCGATGCAGTAGAGCCCGTGGGCGAGGCCGAGGCGTAGCGCCGCCCGCCATTCCGGCCGGAACCCACGCGAGACGAACGCCAGCGGCGAGCGGCACTTGTCGAGGCAGGCGCGCTTGACCGCGCTGACCTGATACATCGCCGCGAGCAGCAGCACGCCGGCGGCGAGCAGCGGACTGTTCAGCGACAGGCCCATCGCCGAAACCGCGCCGCCCGCGACCAGCGCTGCCTGGGCCAGCGCGGCGAGCAGCGCGAATCCGCTCCACAGCAGCAGGTAGGCGAGCGCGAACGCGACCGTCGACGGCGGCAACGCTGCTCGGCCGCCCTGCCGCGCGACGCGCGCGTGGAGCAGGATCATCGGCAGCGCCGAAGGCAGCATCATCGCCACCATCATCAGCGCCCACATCGCGAACGCCGGGACGAGGTAGGCCGCGCTCCATGGATCGGCCGTCATCGCCGCCATCGACAGCCCCGCGCCGCGCGCCAGCCAGGCCCAGGCGAGCGCCGCAGCCAGCGCGGTGGCGACGACGACGACGATGTCCTCGCGGCCGATCCGGCGCGCCCCGAGCGCCCCCGATTTGGTTGGGCTCAGTGGACCACCCCGTCCTGGTTCATGTGCAACTCGGCGAACTGGGCGTGGCTGTCGGCGAGCGTGATCGCCAGCGGCGCCCGGGTCTCGGCCCAGCCGCGGCCGACCTCGCAGACGTCGTACTCGAAACCCTCGGGCAGGTGGATCCGCGCGCGGTGCGCCTCGCCGGTGACCGGGTTGCGCAACGGCTCGCCGCGCGCCTCGAGCAGGCCCGGAACCGTGTAGGTGGCCTCGCGCGCGTTGACGTCGAGGTCGAGGTCGATCCGCGCGAAGACGGGATCGTGGACGGTGTCGAACGTGGTCGAGAACACCTGGAAGATGGTCGCGCCCTCGGCGGTGTCCTGCCCGGTCATGATCCGCAGCAGCACTTCGCGCTGGCGCTCGTCGGCGCGCTCGTCGACGATCGGCACGACCGCGCCGCCGCCCTCGTGGATCGCGCCCGGCCAGCTCATGATCATCCCGATGCGCAATCCGTCGAGCCGGGTCTCGCCGTGAAACCCCTCGTCGATCGCGATCGCGGCAATCGCGCGGCAATCGCCGTGGGTCGGCAGCGAATTGAACTGGCAGGGGCAGCCCCAGGCGCAGTTGCAGTGGACGAACTCGCGGCCCTTGATGGTCCATTCGGTCATCAGACGACTCCCTTCAGGCGACCCCGGCCTTCTACAAGCTGAGAAACAGTCCGGCCAGCGCCGCGCTCAAGAGATTCGACAGGCTGCCCGCGACCAGCGCCTTGATCCCGAGCTTGGCGATCATCGGCCGCTGGTTGGGCGCGAGGCCGCCGGTCACCGCCATCTGGATCGCGATCGAGCTGAAGTTGGCGAACCCGCACAGCGCGAAGGTCACCACCGCGACCATGTGCGGGCTGAGCGCGGTATCCTGGCCGAGGTCGATGAAGGCGACGAACTCGTTCAGGACCAACTTGGTCCCGAACAGCCCGCCCGCGCGCAGCGCCTCGGCCCAGCTCTCCGCGCCGAGCAGCCACATCACCGGGGCGAAGAGGTAGCCGACGATCTCCTGGAAGCTCAGGTCGGGATAGCCGAACCAGCCGCCGATCCCGCCGAGGATGCCGTTGGCCAGCGCGACCAGCGCGACGAACGCGAGCACCATCGCGCCGACCGCGACCGCCAGCTTGACTCCGGTCTGCGCGCCCTGGCTGGCGGCCATGATGATGTTGGCCGGGCGCTCCTCGTCGAGCTCGGCCGGCTCGACCTCGATCGGGCCGAGATCGGCGGGATCGTGCGGGTTGGCGAGCATCGAATCGGTGACGTGACCGCCTTCGTTGACTTCGGCGTCGGTCGCCGCCTTGGTCGCGGGATCGGGTGCGATGCGTCGCGGCGGCAATTCGTCGGGCATCATCATCTTAGCCATCAGGATCCCGCCCGGCGCGCTCATGAACGCGGCGGCGACCAGGTAGTCGATGCGGATGCCCATGCTGGCGTAAGCCGCCAGGATCGTGCCCGCGACGCCCGCCATGCCGACGGTCATGATCAGGAACAGTTGCGACGGGGTCAAGTTGGCGAGGTAGGGGCGGATCACCAGCGGGCTCTCGCTCTGCCCGACGAAGATGTTGGCCGCCGCGCCCAGGCTCTCGACCTTGGTGATCCCGGTGATCTTCTCCAGCCCGCCGCCGATCCAGCGGATGATCAGCTGCATGATCCCGAGGTAATAGAGGATGCTGATCAGCGCGGCGAAGAAGATGATCACCGGCAACGCGGCGAGCGCGAAGCTGTTGCCGCCGATCTCGGGGCTGGCGAGCGGGCCGAAGATGAAGTCGACCCCGGCCTTGGCATAGCCGAGCAGATTCTCGACGCCCCTGGCCGCGCCTTGGAGCGCGGCGTTGCCCCACGGCACGTAGAGCACCAGCGCGGCGAACCCGGCCTGGAGCGCGAACGCCGCGGCGACCACCCGCAGCCGGATCGCGCGGCGGTTCGACGAGAGCAGGAACGCGACGAGCAGGATCAGCGCGATCCCGAGGAGTGAGTACACGACACGCATCGGGAATGGCTCCGCCCCCAGTTACACCGGTTACTAGGCGGGAATTGGCGACCGGTCAAAATGCCGCTATCGCGCCGCGATGGACACTCCCGCGCCCGCGAACCCCTCGCTCTCCATCCGCCGCTCGCTGTTCGTCTTCGCGCTGATCTACGGCGGGATGACCGTGATCGCCGGGGTGCTCGCCTACAAGCAGATCGCGCTCGGTCCGCTCGCGGTCGAATCCGGAATCCTCGCGTTCCTGCTGCTGGTGGTGCTGTCGAGCGCGACCTCGCAGCTCCACGGCGAGGCGGTGGCCAACCGGCTGGTGCTATGGGGGTTTGCGCCGCTGGCGTTCTCGATCGTGCTCGTTTCGTTGGTCCTGGCGCTGCCCGCTTCGGCGGATATGCCGGCCGAGAACCTCGCCGCGTTCGAGACCGTCCACTCGCAAACCCCGCGGATCATGATCGCCGGACCGATCGCCTACGGGGTCTCGCTGCTGCTCAACGTCTATCTGTTCAACCGCTTGCGGATCGGCGGCGGGATGGGGCTGATGGTGCGCGGCGCGATCGCCTCGGCGCTGAGCCAGGCGATCGACACGCTGATCTTCATCACCGTGGCGTTCTACGGCGAGTTCCCGATCCGCGACCTGATCCTCGGCCAGATGCTGGCCAAGGTGGTGCTGAGCGTGGTGCTGGTGCCGCTGCTGATCCAGGCCGCCGTCGTGCTCGGCCGCAAGCTCGACGCGCGCCCCGCCTGATGCCCCACGCGCTCGACCCGGCGATGCTCGCCAAGGCGGAGACGCTGACCGAGGCGTTGCCCTATCTGCAGCGCTATGCGGGGCGCACTTTCGTGGTGAAGTATGGCGGCCACGCGATGGGCGATCCCGAGCTGGCGCGCGATTTCGCCGAGGACGTGGTGCTGCTCAAGGCGGTCGGGATCAACCCGGTGGTGGTCCACGGTGGTGGCCCGCAGATCGGGGCGATGCTCAAGAAATTGGGGGTCGAGAGCCGCTTCGTCGACGGCTTGCGGGTGACCGACAAGGAGACCGCCGGGATCGCCGAGATGGTCCTCTCGGGCGCGATCAACAAGGAGCTGGTCGGCTGGATCGCCAGCGCCGGGGGCAAGGCGCTGGGCATCTCGGGCAAGGACGCGGGGCTGGTCACCGCGCGCAAGGTCAGCCGGACGAGCAAGGACCCCGACAGCAACATCGAAAGCGTGGTCGACCTCGGCTTCGTCGGCGAGCCGGCGACGGTCGACACCACGATACTGGAAACCACCTGCGCGGCGGGAATGATCCCGGTGGTCGCGCCGATCGGCCGCGGCGAGGACGGCGAGACCTACAACATCAACGCCGACACCATGGCCGGGGCGATCGCCTCGGCGCTCAAGGCTGCGCGGCTGTTCCTGCTGACCGACGTTTCGGGCGTGCTCGACAAGCAGGGCGGCCTCCTCACCGATCTCACCCCTTCCGACATCGCCGCGCTCCGGGCCGACGGGACGATCTCCGGCGGGATGATCCCCAAGCTCGAAACCTGCATTCACGCGGTCGAGGCCGGGTGCGAGGCGGCGGTGGTGCTCGACGGCCGCGTGCCTCACGCGATGCTGCTCGAAATCTTCACCGAGCGCGGCGCGGGCACGCTGATCCGGGCTTAGGGAACCGGCGTGCGGTTCGCGCGTCGAGCAGCCATGCGCCTGCGTTACTTCGCCCCCGCGCTCTCCGCCGCCTCGCTGCTGTCGTTCGCCGCGGCCGCCTGCAGCGAGCGCGCGGCCGAGTCCGATGTCCCGGCCGAAGCCGCTGAAACGGCCGAGCCCGCGCCGCCGGTCGAATCGAGCGCGCTGCCGGCCGATGCGCTGCCCGCGACACCCCCCGCGCAATCGCCTTCGCCCACCTATTAGCTTCACCGCCGGGTGCGCGTATTATCCGGTTGATACACCCGCCCCGCCTCGGCTAATCGCCGCGGCGTCCCCGCAACCAGGAAGCGCGCGTGTTCCTCTACACCCTGATCGAGATCGTCAGCCTGCTGATCAACGTGATCGTGATCGCGGTGATCATCCAGTTCGTGCTGAGCCTGCTGCTCGCGTTCAACGTGGTCAACCGCCACAACGGCGCGGTCGACGCGGTGTGGACCGCGATCAACGCGATCCTCGATCCGGTGCTGCGCCCGATCCGCAAGATCATGCCCAACACCGGGGCGATCGATTTCTCGCCGATGGTGCTGATCATCCTGCTGCAGATCTTGTCGATCGTGCTGCGCAACGTCGCGATTTCCGCGATCTGACGTGACCGCCCAGGTCATCGACGGCAGGGCGTTCGCGGCCGGGCTGCGCGCGCGCGTGGCCGAAGCCGCGGCCGCGTTCGAGCGCGAGGCCGGACGCAAGGCGGGGCTCGCGGTGGTGCTGGTCGGCGAGGATCCGGCGAGCCAGGTCTACGTCCGCTCGAAAGGCAAGGCGACGCTCGAGGCCGGAATGGCGAGCTTCGAGCATCGGTTGCCGACCGACACCGCACAGTTCGATCTGCTCGCGCTGGTCGCGCGGCTCAACGCCGATCCGGCGGTCGACGGCATCCTGGTCCAGCTCCCGCTGCCCGCCGGGCTCGACGAGAAGGCGGTGATCGAAGCGCTCGACCCCGACAAGGACGTCGACGGGCTGACCCCGCTCAGCGCGGGCCGGCTCGCTTCCGGGCTGCCGGGGCTGGCGCCATGCACGCCGCTCGGCTGCGTGATGCTGATTAAAGACCACCTGGGCGACCTTTCCGGCAAGGATGCGGTTGTCCTCGGCCGCTCGATCCTCGTGGGAAAGCCGGTCGCGCAGCTCTTGCTCGCCGAGAACTGCACGGTGACCATCGCCCACAGCCGCACCCGCGATCTCGCCGAGGTGGTCCGGAGGGCCGACATCGTCGTCGCCGCGGTCGGCCGCGCCGAGATCGTCAGGGGCGACTGGCTCAAGCCCGGCGCCTGCGTGATCGATGTCGGCATCAACCGCCTGCCGCCGGCCGATGGCGAGGCCAAGGGGCGGCTGGTCGGCGACGTCGACTACGCCTCGGCGAGCGAAGTCGCGGGCGCGATCACCCCGGTGCCGGGCGGGGTCGGGCCGATGACCATCGCCTGCCTGCTGCGCAACACGCTGGTCGCGGCAAGGCGGCGCGAGGGGTTGGGAGAAATTGAAATCTAGGCCCGCTCGACACGAACGGGTAGGGTTGGGAATGCGTGGTGTTTTAGTGACCGGGCTCATTCTAGTCCTCGCCGGCTGCGCCCCCGGCGCTCAGCGTTTCCGCGACGGCGATCTGCGTCCGTCGGCCAACCCCGGTCAGGTCATCGCCATTGAGCGCGCGTTCGCGCGGATGGCGCGCGAGAAGGGCACCTGGACCGCCTTCCGCCACTACGCGACCAAGGACGCGCTGTGGCCGACGCCCGCGCTGGTCAACGTCGAGCAATCGCTCAAGGGCACCCCCGACCCCGCGCAGCCGATCCTCTGGGGACCCGACGCGGCGTGGTCGAGCTGCGACGGCTCGTTCGCGGTGACCACCGGCGAGGCCGCGTTCCCGACTGGGCGCAAGAGCCGCTTCCTCACCGTGTGGCAGCGCCAGCAGGACGGCGAGTACCGCTGGGTGCTCGACCAGGGCTTCGACAGCCCCGGCGGCGCGATCGACCCCGACACCATCTCCGCGCGGGTCGCCGAATGCCCGCCGCGGGTGCGCGGCGCCCGTCCCGATATCCGCGTCCGCCGCGGGGAGGCCTGGGGCTCGGGGGTATCCAACGACGGCACGCTGGCCTGGACCACCGAGATCGCCGCCGACTGCACCCGCACCGCGACGGTCCGCATGGCCGGCGTCGGCGGGATGGAGGAGGTCTTCCGCAAGACCGCGCCGCCCCCCGCGGCGCCCGCGGGGCAATCCGCGCCGCGCTGCGGATGAGCCTATGCTCGACCTGTTCCTCTCGGCCTTCGTCACGCTGTTCGTGGTGATCGACCCGCCCGGCTGCGCGCCGATCTATGCCGGGCTGACCAGCGGCGCGAGCCGCGCGCAGGCGCGCAGCATGGCGCTCCGCGCGAGCCTCATCGCGGGGATCATCCTGCTGATCTTCGCGCTGTTCGGCGAGAGCCTGCTCGCCGCGCTGCACATCGAGCTCGACGCGTTCCGCATCGCCGGCGGGATCATGCTGTTCGTGATCGCGCTCGACATGGTGTTCGAGAAGCGCACCCAGCGCCGCGAAGAGCGCGCCGAGCGGATCAGGGCGACGCCCGAGGTCGAGGACGTCAGCGTCTTCCCGATGGCGATGCCGATGATCGCCGGTCCCGGCTCAATCGCGACGATCATGCTGCTGACCAGCCGCAGCGAGGGGTTGGAAGCGACGCTGGTCGTGCTGGGGGCGCTCGTCGCGGTGCTCGTCCTCACGCTGCTTGCACTGCTCGCCGCGGGCCCGCTGATGAAGGCGCTCGGCAAGAGCGTCGAGGCGGTGATCACCCGCCTGCTCGGCGTGCTGCTGGCGGCGCTGGCGGCGCAGTACGTGATCGACGGGGTGAAGGCGGTGCTGGCTAGCTTGTCGAAGGCCACGCGATCCCGCTCGCCTGGTTCACTGCAGCGTCACCCGGCCATCGTCCCCGCCGTCGTGCTTGCCGAAGAACTGCATCAGCTGGACCAGCAGCTCGCAGCGCGCGGCGATGTCGGGGGCTTCGAGCAGCGCCTGTTTCGCGGCAGCGTCAAAGGGCGCGATCTGGCTGACGCCGTTGATCAGGCTGACGTCGTCCAATCGTGCGACCGATTCCCAGTCGACCCGATAGCCTTGCGCGGCGGCGAAGCGGCGCGCCTCGCGCTCGAACCCGGCGCGCTCGACCGCGCTCAGCGCCTCATCCCCGGGCTCGGGCAGCAGCTCGGCCTCGACCTGGCGGAACGGGGTGACGACCTCGAGCTCGCGGACCAGGCGGAACCGCGCCTCGCCTTCGAGCACGATGTTGAAGCGGCCGTCGTCGAGCGCCTCGACCTGGCCGATCTTGCCGACGCAGCCGACCGAAAACAGCGGCGCGCCGTCCTCGTGCCCTTGCGGCTGGATCATCGCGATCCGCCGGTCGCGGGCGAGCGCGTCGGTGACCAGCGCGCGATAGCGCGGCTCGAAGATGTGGAGCGGCAGTTGCAGCCCGGGATAGAGGACCGCGCCGGGCAGCGGGAAGATCGACAGGCGGGTCGAGGCGACGGTCTCGCCCACGCTCACCCGAACAGCACCGTCGACAATCGCCGCCGGGTCGCCGCGACCCAGGGATCCTCGAGCCCGATCGCTTCGAAGATCTGGAGCAGGCGCGCCTTGGCCGCGCCTTCGTTCCATTCGCGGTCGGCGACGATCATCTCGAGCAATTTGTCCGCCGCGGCCTGGCGGTCGCCGCCGGCGAACAGCGCGTTGGCATAGGCGAGCTGCGCGTCCATGTCGGCCGGCCGCTCCGCTGCCGCGGCGCGCAGGCCATCGAGCTCGGACTCGTCGGGCGCGTCCTCCGCCAGCGCCAGACCGGCGCGCGCCTGGGCCAGCGCGGGGTCGGCGGCGAGCTTGTCGTCGAGCGCGGCCAAGGCCGCTTGCGCCTCGTCGCGGCGTCCGGCGAGGGTCAGCGCGCGGATCACCCCGGCGTTGGCGGCGGCGTTGTCGGGCGCCATCTCGACGATCTGGGCGAAGATGCCCGCGGCGCGCTCGCCGTCGCCGCCCGCCAACACCTCCTCGCCCATCGCCAGCAGCGGCTCGAGCTCGGCCGCTTGGGCTCCAGCGCCGCCCGCCACCGGGAGCTTCTCGAGCAACTGGTCGAGCACCGCTTTCAACTGCGATTCGCTGCGCGCGTTGGTCAGGTCGGCGACCGGCTGGCCCTGGAACATCGCGTAGACCGTCGGGATCGAGCGCACCTGGAATTGCGCGGCGATGAAGCCTTCCTCGTCGACGTTGACCTTGGCCAGGACCACGCCCTTGTCGGCATAGTCGGCGGCGATTTTCTCGAGCAACGGGGTCAGCGCCTTGCACGGCCCGCACCACTCGGCCCAGAAGTCGAGGATGACGATGGCATTCATCGACGGCTCGACCACGTTCTGGCGGAAGCGGTCGACCGCCTTTTGTTCGTCGAGATTGAGGCCGAGCGTCGCCAAGGGGAGGTCTCCGTCTGTCGTGAGGGCCGTCACCATGTGGGAGGCGGCGTGATTTTGCCAAGAGCTTTCGCACCGCCGACGGGTTCACGCCCGGCGATTCCTGCGGCACATGAGTGACGGGAGGAAATGCCAGCGTGACCATCGAAGCCGCACTGCCCAAGCACCCCCCGGCGACGCAGAGCGAGACGCTGGTGATCACCGCATCGTCGCTGGGCACGGTGTTCGAGTGGTACGATTTCTACCTCTACGGCCTGCTCGCAACGATCATCTCGGCGCAGTTCTTCTCGGGCGTCAACGAGACCACCGGGTTCATCTTCGCGCTCGCCGCGTTCGCCGCCGGGTTCGCGGTGCGGCCGTTCGGGGCGCTGGTGTTCGGGCGGATCGGCGACCTGGTCGGGCGCAAGAACACCTTCCTGGTGACGATGGGGCTGATGGGGCTGTCGACTTTCGTGGTCGGGCTGCTGCCGTCGTACGCCTCGATCGGGGTCGCCGCGCCGGTGCTGCTGCTGGCGATGCGGCTGATCCAGGGCCTTGCGCTCGGCGGCGAGTACGGCGGGGCCGCGACCTACGTCGCCGAGCACGCCCCCGACCACAAGCGGGGGCTTTACACCAGCTTCATCCAGACCACCGCGACGCTCGGGCTGTTCGCCGCGCTGCTGGTGGTGATCGGCACCCGCACCGCGCTCGGCGAGGAAGCGTTCGCCGACTGGGGCTGGCGGATCCCGTTCCTCGTCTCGATTCTGCTGCTGGCTGTGTCGCTGTGGATCCGCCTCCAGCTCGAGGAGAGCCCGGTCTATGCGCGGATGAAGGCCGAGGGGACCACCTCGAAGGCCCCGCTGACCGAGGCGTTCGGGCGGTGGAGCAACGCCCGCTGGGTGCTGGTCGCGCTGCTCGGCGCGGTCGCCGGCCAGGCGGTGGTCTGGTACACTGGCCAGTTCTACGCGCTGTTCTTCCTCGAAAAGACGCTCAAGGTCGACGGCGCCACAGCCAACGTGCTGATCGCCATCGCGCTCGTGCTCGGCACGCCGTTCTTCGTGCTGTTCGGCTGGCTGAGCGACAAGATCGGCCGCAAGAAGATCATTCTGGCGGGCTGCGCGCTCGCCGCGCTGACCTATTTTCCGGCGTTCCACGCGCTGACGAATGCCGCCAACCCCGCGCTGGCCGAAGCGCAGGCGCGCGCGCCGGTGATCGTCGCCGCGGCCGAAGACGAGTGCTCGGTCCAGTTCGATCCGATCGGCAAGGCGCGGTTCGACACCACCGGCTGCGACATCGCATCGGCGGCGCTGGCCAAGGCCGGGGTGCCCTATGCGCAAACCAGACTCGACGGCGCTCCAGGCCTCGCGCGGGTTCGTATCGGTCAGCACACGGTCGACGTGCGCCCGGGCTCCGCTCCGGCTGTCCTCGACCGGGCGCTGACCGCCGCCGGCTACCCCGCCAAGGCCGACCCGGCGCGGATCGACAAGCCGCGCGTCGTTGCGATCCTGTTCTACCTCGTGCTGCTGGTGACGTTGGTCTACGGGCCGATCGCCGCGCTGCTGGTCGAGCTGTTCCCGAGCCGGATCCGCTACACCTCGATGAGCCTGCCCTACCACATCGGCAACGGCTGGTTCGGCGGGTTCCTGCCGACGATCGCCTTCGCGATGGTCGCCGCGACCGGGGACATCTATTACGGGTTGTGGTACCCGGTGGTGGTCGCCGCGCTGACCGTCGCGGTCGGGCTGCTGTTCCTTCCCGAGACTTTCCGCCGCCGCATCGCCGACTGACCTGCGGCGCGCCCAATTTGCGCTTGCGGGGCCCAAGGGGCGATGCTAACCGCGCGCCTCTCCCCGGACCGGGCGCCGTTCGCGCCGGTCCCGCGGACGCACGAGCGGGCGTAGCTCAGGGGTAGAGCACAACCTTGCCAAGGTTGGGGTCGAGGGTTCGAATCCCTTCGCCCGCTCCATCTTTCCTAGTGAAATCAACTATTTAGGTAAAGCCGAGCTGACGGCGACGTGGAGACAAAGCGTCTCCAAGCACCCGTTGTCTCCAGAATGTCTCCATTTTTTGTAGTGCTCCCGGCTTGCATCGGCGCCTCTGGCGCGATCCAACTTGGAATCGACCAGGAACGGGGTTTGCGCGAGGTCCGATGCGGAGCCGCAGCCCGACATCCCATTCGCCAAGGTCGGCCTCGTTCAGCGCGCGCGAACTTCAGCCAGGCCGACCCGAAAACCCAGCGGCACGAGCAGGTTCGATATCAATCGCGCCTGGCTCGCATGCATTGAATCGCCAGGTGCCTTGACCTCGACGAAGCGGACTTCGCCGTTCCGCCACAAGGTCAGGTCGGGCCAGCCTGCGCGCAAGTCGTAGCTGGCGGTCGCGAAGATCTTCGCGATGTCGCGAAGGCGCGAGGGACCGAGCTGCTCGAACAGATCGATCACGTGCTCGAACCGAACCGCCGGGTAGTACGCCGGAGTGTCGCCCGCCGTCGCGGAGATGACCTTCCAGTTGCGCTCGATCTGCGGCCGGGAAGCACGCATGATCGTAGCGAGCAGTTTGGAGTGCTCGAACCGATCCTCGGGAAATGGGACGTTCTGCGCATACAGCGCCTCGACGAAGGTGTCTGCGAGCCGCTGCGGCAAGGGATCGAACGAGGCCGCCTTGATCAGCGTCAGAACCAGTCCGCCCTCGGCCGCCACCCCGCTCCAGCCCTGCTCGCAATAGTGATCGAGCGCTGCCGCTTCGACCAGGCTCAGCGCCGTGTCCGGACGAAATCGCCATTCCTTCACGGCGCCGCGCTCGAGCTCGATCACTTCGTGCTCGATGCCCAACCGGCCAGCCTGCTGCGCGAAACGGCTGCCGGCGGGTTTCGCCGGCGATGGCGAGTGCTTCCGCTCCAGTTTGGCGAGGCGGCGCGCGACCCCGACCTGGGGATCGATTGTCAGGGCCTTCTCGTAGGCCCCGACTGCCGCGTCGATCTCGCCGGCCTGCTCGTGAATCTCGCCCTGAAGGCGAAATGCGCGCGCGCGCATCCACGCTTCGCCCGACGCGCTTGCGACGGCGAGCCCCGCGAACAGTTCCGCGCGCATGCTGGCGTCGGGGTTGTCTGCCACCGCCTTCAGAACTGAGCGGATGACCTCTAGGTCGCCAGCCGCGATGCGCCGCCGCTGCCGTCCGTCACGGTCGATCATCGCGCCGTCGAAGCCGTAGGAGACGCGCTCGCCATCGCCGAGCACGAGGTCGACACGCTCGTTCGCGGTGTCGAATTCGTAGCGCTCGACCCAGCCGGTTTCCTGCGGCCAGCTGGCGATCTGCGAGCCTTGTTCGAGATCGAACAGGAATTGGCGGCAGCTATCGACGCTGCCCGGCGCGTTCGCGGTGTCGCAGATCGCGAACCGGCCATCGCCCGACAGCGCCGAGCCGCCAAGGTTGGCCGAGAATTCACGCATGAAGAGCTGGCGCCCGTCGCTTCCGAACCCCACCAGCCGGCCGTTCAGGCCGTCGCCGAACATCCAGTCGCTGAGGATGAAATTGCCGTTGTCGGAGACGTGGCCGTCCTGCGGCCGCTCAAGCCGGCCGGTGGCAAGGACCGTGCCGTCTTCGCTCAGCAGCGACCAGGCGCCATGGCCTTCGTAGCGGTGGCCGCCGACGGCGCCGTCGGGATTGCGGTCGAGCCAGATCAGATGGAACGCGCCGTTGGGCGACGCCGCGTGGGGGCCGAAGAAATCGAGCGCGCGGATGCGAACCAGCCCGTGGCTGAACGGCTCGACCTCGAGACGGGTAACGCTGGCCGGTGCGGGCATGTGTGCATTCGTGCCGGGTGCGCTTCCGAACAATCGGCCGAGCAATCCCTTCATCCGTCCGGCTCCTTGATTGCAGTCATCCCGTTGCGTTGAGGTCGTGCTCGAGCGCGGCGATAGCCTCGACGACGCTGTCGAAGGCGGGCGGCTCGCCGAAGATCATCGTGCTCATCGCGCGGTAATCCTGGCGCAGCGCATCGGTCATGCCGCCTTCTGGTCGCAGCGCGAAGGTCGGTGCGCGCGCGGACGCGAGGTCGAAGTCCGGCCGGTTGAAGAACATGCGCGCGTGCGCGACGCAGTCCTCGCCGAGCGCGCGGTCGGCCATCGCCGCCTGGCCGGCCTCGGAATCGAGCAGGCGGAAAAGATCGTAGTAGTGCCGCGAGATGCGCTGGCCGTCGCCGCGCAATTGCCCGCGGATCTCGTACCATCGCCGCAAGCCGTGCAGGATCACGACCTTGTCCCAGAACGTCCTCTCGGCATCGACCACCGTAACTTCCGGCACGCGCAGGTCGAGGCCCGGGACGTCGGCATCGACATAGGGGACAATGGTGCGCACCGAATTGGGGTCGAGCGCGGACTTCGCGCCCGACTCGATCTTCACCGACTTGGCGATGTAGGGGTCGGCGGGCGTGACGCTCGGGTAGCCGAGCAGGATCGTCTGCCGGTCGTGCTGGTCAGGCGTCACCGCGATGGCGTCCGCGGCAAGGCCGATACGGGCGCAAGCATCGGCGGCGATCGCCGCGAGCCGTGCGGTCAAGGGACCGGCGATGTAGGCCTCGCAGGCGTCGCGTATCGCGTCGAGCGCGGCGGTGCGCTTCTTGCCGCTCAGCGCCGCCAGCTCCGCGACCGAGGCGGGCACGCCGAGATCGTCGCGAAACACGGTAACGTCGATGTCCTCGGAGAAGCGCTGGATCAGCCCGAAAACCTTGGACAGCGAGGTCCCGCCCTTGAACAGCAGGCGGGGACCGGCGCCCGGACCGTTGAACAGCGCGTCGAGCGTCCAGCACAGCCAGAAGTCCTTCTCGGCATTCTGCGGCGTGGTGCCGAGACGCTGCGCTGTCGCGGCGAACAGTCCGCCGCGGGTCTCGGCATCGGCCTTGAGGATTTCGTCGAACGCAAGGTTCATGACGCCTCGCCGGCGATCAGCGGGCGGAGCAGATCCTGCATCCATGCCGGGAGCGCCGGCATCCCGTCGGCGAGGTCGGCGCGCAGGGCCGGGCCATGGGCAGGATCGGCGAGCAGCGTCTCGAGGCGGCCGCGCCATGGCTGATCGTCGTCGCCGGGCATGGTGTCGCGCAGCCAGTGCAGCGCCTGGACGATGCGCATCGCCGGGCGCCCCGCCCAGAACAGCTTGCTCGCTGCGGTCTGTTTGAATGCGATCGTGAGGTTGCCGAGCCGGATCGACTTGGGCCGCGCCTCGCTGTGGACGACGATCTTCGCCGGCACGGCGTTGGTGAAGCCGAGATCGTTGGCCGCGGTCATCCCGTCGACCAGCACGCGGATCTGGTCGCGGCGGGCGACCGCATCGACGACCGCGCGCGGATCGGGAGCGCTGTCCTGGCGGGTGAGGCTGTTGCGCCAGGGCTTGTCGTAGAGCCCGCGGTCGATCC
>JAIVIY010000104.1 GCA_020200285.1 Novosphingobium sp.
GTGCCGATGACCAAGACCTTCCCGGTCTACATCACCTATTTCACCATGGCCCGCGACGTGAACGGCCAGCTCAAGAAGTTCGCCGACATCTACGGCCGCGACGCGCCGGTGCTCGCCGCGCTCAAGGCCCCGCGCCAGCTCCACACCGACCAGCGCAAGTCGAACGAGGAAGTGATCGAGATCGTCGACGATTTGGGGTCGGTTTGAGGTAGTTTTCGCCCTTGACCATCCGTCGGCGCGCTAAGCTCGCCGCCCAGCCCGCAGCACCGCCTTGGCGCAGTTGTGCCCCGGCGCGCCGGTGACGCCGCCGCCGGGATGCGTTCCGGCGCCGCACATCCACAGGCCCTTTAGCGGTCCGCGGTAGCTGCCCGCCCCAAGCACCGGCCGCGCCGCCCACAGCTGGTCGAGGCTCATCCGTCCGTGGAAGATGTCCCCGTCGACCAGCCCGAAGCGGTGCTCGAGGCGCTTGGGCGTAAGCACCTGCCGGCCGACGATCAGCTTGCGCACGCCGGGCGCGGAGAGCTCGAGAGTGGCCAGGATCGTTTCGACGGCCTGCGCCTCCTGCGTCTCGGTCCACTCGAGCGTGGGGTCGAACTGCTGGCAGAACAGGCTTGCGACATGGTGCCCGGTAGGCGCCAGGCTGTCGTCGACGGTCGAGGGGATCAGCATCTCGACGATCGGCTCGCGGCTCCAGCCGTGCGCCTTCGCGTCGGCGTAGGCGCGGTCCATGTAGGCGAGCGACGGGGCGAAAATGATCCCGGCCGACAAGTGCTCGCCGGATCCCGGCAGGCAGGGGAACTGCGGCAGCCCCGACAGCGCCAGGTTCATCCGCAGGCTGCCGCTGCCGGTGGCGTAGCGGTCGATTGCGATGGCGAAATCCTCCGGTAGAGCCTGGCGGGCGATCAACTTGCGGTAGAGCAGCGCCGGCCCGACGTTCGCAATCACCCGCTTCGCCCGCACCGTCTCGCCGCTGGCAAGCCGCACGCCGACCGCCGCGCCGGCTTCGACCAGCACCTCGGCGACCGGCTGACTCGTCCCGATCTCGACCCCGGCGTCGCGGCAGGCGCTCGCCATCGCCTGGGTGATCGCACCCATTCCGCCGATCGCGTGACCCCACGCGCCTTTGACCCCGTTGGCCTCGCCGAACACATGGTGGAGCAGCACGTAGGCGCTGCCCGGCGCGTGCGGCGAGGCGTAGTTGCCGACCACCGCGTCGAACCCGAACACCGCCTTGACCGGCTCGCTCTCGAACCAGCCGTCGAGGTATTCGCTGGCCGAGCGGGTGAACAAAGCGAGCGCCTCGCGTCTGCCTGCCAGGTCGAGCTCCTTGAGCACGCGCGATTGCAGCGCGGCGTCGATCAGCCCACGCCAGCCGTCGGTCCGCGGCGGGATCTTGAGCGCCAGCGCGCGGAGCACGTCCGCGACGCTGTCCAGCGCGGCGAAGTAGGCCGGTAGCGCCGCGGCGTCCTTGTGGCTGAACTTCGCGACCTCCGCCTGGCTGCGCGCGAGCCCGCCGCCCATCAGCAGGTAGTCGCCCGCCTCGTTCGACAGCGGCAGGAAGTTGGCGACCGGGCGGTTGGCCACGCGCAGCCCCCGCTCGGCGAGCCCCATCTCGGCGATGACCTTGGGCTGGAGCAGGCTGACCGTGTAGCTCGCCACCGAGTTGCGGTAGCCGGGGTGGAACTCCTCGGTCACCGCCGCGCCGCCGATTTGCGAGTGGGATTCGCAAATCCGCACCTTGAGGCCCGCGCGGGCGAGGTAGAACGCGCAGACCAGTCCGTTGTGGCCCCCGCCGACGATCACCGCGTCGTAATCCGTCTTCACTCCAACCCCTCCGTCGTCCTCGGCTTACGCGGGGATGGCGGCAAAAGAAATGTAGGGATGACCCAAGCAACGCCTGTTTGAAGGTGGGAGGTCGCGACCCATTTTGCCCGAACCGCCAAATTAACTTCGCCCTGTGCAGACGTTCACAGCGCGGCAACCGCGAATCGCCTAATCCGGCGGCATCGGAATTTGCACGGAAGCGAAGGACAAGACGAAGGACACCGCCATGGGACTGTTTCGCAAGGATCTCTACCACTCGTTCCTCATCGGCTTCCTGATCGGGACGGCCGGGCTGGTCGCCAGCATCGGCGGCGAGGCGCGCTCGGAGATCGTCGCTCAGGTTCTGCCGGACGCGTGATCCGCTCGCTCCTGCCAGTTGCCGCGGCGGCGGCATTCGTCGCCACCGCCTGCACCTCGCCCGCCCTCGCCGAGGGGGCGGTGGCGGCTCCCGCGGCCAAGCTCGTCGCCAATGAAAAGGGCCTCAAGACCGCGGTCTTCGCGGGCGGCTGCTTCTGGGGCATCGAAGGCGTGTTCAGCCACGTCAAGGGCGTGACCAGCGCGGTTTCCGGCTATCACGGCGGCGCGGCCTCTACCGCGAGCTACAAGCGCACCAACGACGGCGACACCGGCCACGCCGAGGCGGTCCGGGTGACCTATGATCCGGCGGTGGTCCGCTACGACGAGCTGCTGCGGATCTTCTTCGCGGTCGGCGCCGACCCGACCCAATTGAACCGCCAGGGCCCCGACGTCGGCAGCCAGTACCGCAACGCGCTGGTGCCGCTCAGCGCCGAGCAGGGCAAGGTCGCCGCGGCCTACCTCGCGCAACTCAAGGCGGCCAAGCTGTGGAAGCGGCCTCTGGTCACCCGGATCGAAAGCTACAAGGCGTTCTACCCGGCCGAGGCCTATCATCAGGACTTCATGGCCGCGAACCCCAACCATCCCTACATCCGCCGCTGGGACGCCCCCAAGATCGCCGCGCTCAAGCGGCTTTTTCCGAGCGACTTCAAGGCCAGCTTCACCAAAGGCTGACGGACGCGGCGCGATTGCCTATATCTCCTGCATGTCCGGCCACGCGCACCACGAGCATTCGGGCGACAGCCTCGTCGCCGCGGCGCGGGGCGCGCTGACCGCGGCGGGCGAGCAGTGGACCCAGATGCGCGGCGACGTGTTCGCCGCGCTCGCCGCGCGCGACCGTCCGGCTTCGGCTTACGACATCGCCGAAAGCGTCGGCTCGCGCCGCGGCAAGCGGGTCGCGGCCAACTCGGTCTATCGCATCCTCGACTTGTTCGTGCGGACCAACCTCGCGCGGCGGGTCGAGAGCGCCAACGCCTACCTCGCCAACAGCCACCCCGGCTGCCGCCACGACTGCATCTTCCTGATCTGCGACGCCTGCGGCCAGGCCACCCACATCGACGACGACCAGCTCACCGGCGCGCTGGTCGCGGCCGCGCACGGCGCCGGCTTCGCGGAGATCCGCCCGGTCGTGGAGTTGCGCGGCCGGTGCTCGGACTGCGGCTAGACCAAATCCTTCCCCATCACCGCGCCGGGCACGGCGACGCCCCTCGGCGAGAGCCGGTCGACCCGTTCGATCAACGTATAGCCGCAGGACCGATACAGCGGCTCGCCCGCCGCGGTCGCCATCAGTTCGACCCGCGCGAAGCCGGCGGCGCGCGCCGCGTCCTCGCACAGCGCCAGCACCAACCGGCCGACGCCGCGACGGGCGTGCGCGGGATCGGTGTACATTGCGCGAATTCGCGCCGGCTCGGTCGCGGGATCGAGCAAGCGGTCGTCGCGCAGCGCCGCGGCGTGATCGCCGCCGTAGAGCGTCGCGCGCCGGCTCCACCCACCGCAGCCGACGAGCAGGGTCCCTGCCTCGATCACGAAATAGGTCCCGTCCTCGACCAGCCGCGTGTCCAGTCCCATGCTCTCCCGGCTCGCGACGATTTGCGCTGGGGTCAGGTAGGCCGCCTGAAGCTGCTCGATCGCGTTGCGCATCAGAGTTGCGATTGCCGGCAGGTCGTCGCTGGTCGCCAGGCGATGCCGGAACTTCGTCACACGGCTTGATCGCCCTGACGCCGCGCCGCGTCAAGCCGGCGGCCTTCTCGCTCAGTTGCCGGGTATCTCGGGAACTTCGTTAGGCGACGGTTCGGGCTGGATCTGATCGGGTTGCGTCGGCTGCACTTCGTCGGGCTGCTGGAGCGGCTGCTCGGTCGGGGTCTGGTGCGCGGGGCTCTCCTGCGGCGACTGCGGCTCGATTGTGTCGGGCCGCGGCATCTGGTCGGGATTGGTGGCGGTCATGACCGTGAACTCCTTCGGCCAAGCAACGAGCGGCCCGTCCGCTTCGTTCCTTGCCCTTTACGGGAACTGCTTATACAGGCCCGCATTCCTTTTGCGGCCTAGCGGGCGTGGCGGAACTGGTAGACGCGCCAGGTTTAGGTCCTGGTATCTTCGGATGTGGGGGTTCAAGTCCCTTCGCCCGCACCACCGCCGCCGTTGAGGCCACCCGACAGACGAAAGCGTGAGTTGACGATGCAGATTGCCGAGACCGCCAGCGAAGGGCTCAAGCGCGCCTATGCGGTGACCATCCCCGCCAAGGAGATTTCGGCGAGGGTCGAGGGCGAAGTCAGGAAGATCGCGCCGCAAGTGCGGATGCCGGGCTTCCGCCCGGGCAAGGTGCCGGCCAACCTGGTGCGCAAGATGCACGGCGCGGCGCTGCATCAGGACGCGCTCAACACCGCGATCCGCGAGGCGATGGACAAACTGGTCCGCGACAACAAGCTGCGCCCGGCGATGCAGCCCGAGGTCGAGCTCGGCGACGGCTACAAGGAAGGCCAGGACGCCAAGCTCGCGGTCAGCCTCGAGGTCCTGCCCGACATCGCCTCGCCCGATATCTCGGGTCTCAGGCTCGAAAAGCTGACCGTTCCGGTTAGCGAGGTCGAGGTCGACGAGGCGGTGCAGCGGATCGCTTCGGGGCAGAAGAGCTTCGTGGCGGCGAAGAAGGGCAAGAAGGCCGAAACCGGCGACCAGCTGGTGATCGATTTCCTCGGCAAGCTCGACGGCGAGCCGTTCGAGGGCGGCGCGGGGACCGACACCCCGCTCGAGCTCGGCGCGGGCCGCTTCATACCGGGCTTCGAGGAGCAGCTCGTCGGTCTGCAGGCCGGCGACGACAAGACCATCACGGTGACCTTCCCCGCCGATTATCCGGCAGGGAACCTCAAGGGCCGCGAGGCGACCTTCGACGTCAGCGTCAAGGAAGTGAAGATCGCGGGCGAGGCCAAGCTCGACGACGATTTGGCCAAGTCGCTCGGGCTCGAGAGCCTCGAGCAGCTGCGCGGCTTGCTCAAGGGCCAGCTCGAGCAGGAGACCGCCGGGCTGACCCGCACGCAGATGAAGCGCGCGCTGCTCGACCAGCTCGCCGCCGACCACGATTTCGAGGTCCCGCCGTCGATGGTCGAGGCCGAGTTCGAGCAGATCTGGCAGCAGCTCCTCGCGGAAGCCGACAACGAGGACGACCCGGCGGCCGCCCGCGCCGAGATCGAGCGCGAGAAGGACGACTACCGCGCGATCGCGGTGCGCCGCGTCCGGCTCGGGCTGCTGCTGTCGGAGATCGGCCAGGCCAACGGCGTCCAGGTCAGCCCGCAGGAAATGGAGATGCTGATCACCCAGGCCGCGCGCCAGTATCGCGAGGAGGACCGCGACCGCTTCGTCCAGTTCATCCGCTCGAACGCGCTCGCCGCGGCGCAGCTGCGCGCCCCGCTCTACGAGGACAAGGTCGTCGACTTCCTGTTCGACAAGGCCGAGGTCAGCGAGCGCGAGGCCACCCGCGACGAACTCCAGGCCGCGATCGAGGCCGAGGAAGCCGCGCCGCCCCCGGCCAAGCCGGCGGCGAAGAAGGCGGCGGTCAAGGAAAAGAAGCTGGCGGCGAAGAAGTCGGACAAGGCCGAGCCGGCCGCCGCTCCGGCCACGAAGCCCGCGGCGAAGAAGGTGGCGGAACCGGCTGCCAAGCCGGCGAAGGCCGAGACCGCCAAGCCGAAGCCGGCCGCGCGGCCGGCCAAGGAAGCCGCCCCGACCAAGCGCGCCTCGGCCAAGAAGGCCTGAACTTCAACAATCTCCGCGGACGAGCCCGACGGAACGAGAAAGGCGGGGAGCGATCCCCGCCTTTTTGTCATGACTGCGACAGTTTCCGCCTCGGCTCACGGGCTGTCGGGATCGTCCTCGTCGTCGACCAGCAGGAAGATGGCGATGCCGAGCGCGAGGACCAGCGCGATCGTCAGCAGGCTCGACCCGCCGAACAGCTCGCTTTGCCCTTCGCCCGGCACCCCGGCGCGTTCGGCGGCCTGCGCCATCGCCGTCGAGGTCGAGGCTGCCAATGCCCCGGCGGTCGCCACTAATTTCCCGATTCGCATACCCCTGTCTCCTGTAAGCCGTCCCGCCACGTTTCCGCGAGCTCCCCGCAGTCGTGCTGCAATTTCTATGCCGCGAACGCAACATCATAAGCTTCAAGGCAACGTGGATTTCCAACTCTTGCGGCTTGACGCAGAAGAGCCGTGTTAAAAATCCGACGAGCCGCTCGATCCTGCGGAACTCGAAGAAGGCTTAGCGAGGCGGTCGGACCCGCCAGGCCTGCAACTCCGCCTTTGCCAGCGGCTCGGTGCGGGCGCGCTCGTAGGCGGCGCCGGCTGCCAGGATCCGATGGTCGTCCCACCTGCCGCCGAGGAAGCTCAAGCCCACGGGCAATCCCTCGACCGCCCCCATCGGCACCGACAGGTGCGGATAGCCGGCGATCGCGGCGAGGGTGCCCGCGCCCACGCCAAGAAAATGGTCGCCGGTGACCAGGTCGATCGGCCACGCCGGACCCGCGGTCGGCGCGACAAGGAAGTCGAGCCGGTTCGCCGCCAGCAACCTGTCGATCCCCTCGGCGCCCGCCAGCCGCAGCGAGTTCGCCCGCGCCTTCTCGTAGGCCTTGCGGTCGGTCGCCTTTTCCGCGGCTTCGAACAAGTCTTGCCCGAACCAGCGCATCTCGGCCTCGGCATTGGCCCGGTTGAAAGCGATGACGTCGGCGAGGCTGCGCACCGGCGGAGCGCCCGGGAGTCCGGCCAGATAGGCGTTGAGGTCTTCGCGCAATTCGAACAGCAGCACCGCAAACTCGTCGCGGCCCATCTCGCGCGGCTCTTCGTAATCGAGCTCGACCAGCATCGCGCCCGCGGCGCGCAGGTCGGCCAGCGCCCGGTCGAACAGCCGGTTGACCCCCGGATGCCGGCCCGCGGCCTTGCGCAGCACGCCAATCCGCTTGCTCGCAAGGCTGGCGGAATCGAGCCCCGCGGCGTAGTCGGTCTTGCGCGCGTCGGCCTCGGCGGTCGCTGGGTCCGCCGGGTCGGTTCCGGCGATCGCGGTCAGCAGTAGCGCGGCGTCGCGAACGGTCGTCGTCATCGGCCCGGGCGTGTCCTGGCTGTGGCTGATCGGGACGACATGGGTGCGGCTGACCAGGCCGACGGTGGGCTTGAACCCGACGATCCCGTTGACGCTCGCCGGGCAGGTGATCGAGCCGTCGGTCTCGGTGCCGATCGCCGCCCACGCGAGCCCGGCTGCGACCGCCGCGCCGCTGCCCGAGGACGAGCCGCAGGGATTGCGGTCGATGGCGTGGGGATTCTTCGTTTGCCCGCCGACCGCGCTCCACCCGCTGCTGCTCGCCGAGGAGCGGATGTTGGCCCACTCGGACAAGTTCGCCTTGCCCAGCACCACCCCGCCCGCCGCCCGCAGCCGCGCGATCAGCGGCGCGTCGCGGCGGGTCCAGTTGTCCTTGAGCGCCAGGCTGCCCGCGGTGGTCGGCAGCTCGGCGGTCTCGATGTTGTCCTTGACCAGCACCGCCCTGCCGCCGAGGCGAAGGCCCAGCCGCTCGGCCCCTGCCGCTTGCTCGGGCGCGGCGGGATTGACCGCGATCACCGCGTTGAGCTGGGGGCCGGCGTCGTCGATCTCGACGATGCGTGCCAAATAGCGGCGCGCCGCGTCGGCGCTGCCTTCGACGATCGGCATCGACCCCGTGATCGGCCGCGGTCGTTGCAGGTTGGCGCAGCCCGCAGCCACCGTCAGCATCAGCGCCATCGCGATCGTCCGCCGCATCGCCTACTCCCTTGGTTGCGGCCCACCCTGCTGCCATGAGCCGTGCGCCGCAAGCGGCATCGGTTAACGCCCTTGAACATCGCCAAGCCAAGCGCGACATGGGGGGCCGCAATCAACGAGGACTTACATGATCGACCCGTTCGGCGCGTCGGGAGCGTCTACTTTTCCCAACCTCGCCAGATTCACCCGCGACCCGCTGACCGGCGCGCTGGTCCCGGTGGTGATCGAGAACACCAGCCGCGGCGAGCGCAGCTTCGACATCTTCAGCCGCCTGCTGCGCGAGCGGATCGTGTTCGTCACCGGCGAGGTCGAGGACCACATGGCCTCGCTGATCGTCGCCCAGCTGCTGTTCCTCGAGAGCGAGAATCCGTCGAAGGACATCTCGATGTACATCAACTCGCCGGGCGGGGTGGTCACCGCGGGGATGGCGATCCACGACACCATGCAATACATCCGCCCGCGCGTCTCGACCGTCTGCGTCGGCCAGGCCGCGTCGATGGGCAGCTTCCTGCTCGCCGCGGGCGAGCCGGGGATGCGGATCGCGCTGCCGCAGGCGCGGATCATGGTCCACCAGCCCTCGGGCGGGGCGCGCGGGATGGCCTCGGACATCGAAATCCAGGCGCGCGAGATCCTCCGCCTGCGCAAGCGGATGCACGAGCTCTACGCCAAGTACACCGGCAAGAAGGAGGAGGAGATCGAGAAGGCGATGGACCGCGACACCTTCCTCGAGGCCGACGAGGCGATGGCCTTCGGGATCGTCGACAAGGTCTTCGAATCGCGGCCCGAGAGCGACAAGGTCGGCGATTACAGCAAGGACACGTAAAGGATTGGGCTTCAGCCGCCCGAAAGGTGCGCGTGATAAGCCGGGCTGTGACGGCGCGCATCGCGCATCGAGTTGATTAAATGTAAGGCCGGGCTAGTGTCGGCCAGTCGGCCCGCGCGGCGGGCGCCACGGATGACGAGATGACCAAGCTTTCCGGATCGGACACCAAGAGCACGCTTTACTGCAGCTTTTGCGGAAAGTCGCAGCACGAGGTGCGCAAGCTGATCGCGGGCCCGACGGTGTTCATCTGCGACGAATGCGTCGAGCTGTGCAACGACATCATCCGCGAGGAAACCAAGGCCGGGATCGCCGGCAAGAAGGACGGCGGCGTCCCGAGCCCGCGCGACATCTTCAGCACCTTGAACGATTACGTGATCGGCCAGGACCGCGCCAAGCGCGTGCTCTCGGTCGCGGTCCACAACCATTACAAGCGCCTCAAGCACAGCGGCAAGTCGGGCGACGTCGAGCTGGCCAAGTCGAACATCCTCCTCGTGGGGCCGACCGGCAGCGGCAAGACGCTGCTCGCCCAGACGCTGGCGCGGACCTTCGACGTGCCGTTCACGATGGCCGACGCGACCACGCTGACCGAGGCCGGCTACGTCGGCGAGGACGTCGAGAACATCATCCTCAAGTTGCTCCAGGCCTCGGACTACAACGTCGAGAAGGCGCAGCAGGGGATCGTCTACATCGACGAGATCGACAAGATCAGCCGCAAGGCCGAGAACCCCTCGATCACCCGCGACGTCTCGGGCGAGGGCGTCCAGCAGGCGCTCTTGAAGCTGATGGAGGGGACCACCGCCAGCGTCCCGCCGCAGGGCGGGCGCAAGCATCCGCAGCAGGAATTCCTCCAGGTCGACACCACCAACATCCTGTTCATCTGCGGCGGGGCGTTCAGCGGCCTCGAAAAGATCATCGCCGACCGCCTGCAGAAGCGCTCGATCGGCTTCGGCGCGCACGTCGCCGACCCCGACAAGCGCCGCGTCGGCGAGCTGCTCCAGAAGGCCGAGCCCGAGGATCTGCTCAAGTTCGGCCTGATCCCAGAGTTCGTCGGCCGCCTGCCGGTGATCGCCACGCTCGAGGACCTCGACATCGAGGCGCTGGTCAAGATTCTCAGCCAGCCCAAGAACGCGCTGGTCAAGCAGTACGCCAAATTGTTCGAATTGGAGGACGTCGGCCTGACCTTCACCGACGACGCGCTCGAGACGATCGCCAAGAAAGCCATCGAGCGCAAGACCGGCGCCCGCGGGCTGCGCTCGATCGTCGAGAGCATCCTGCTCGACACGATGTTCGACCTGCCGACGCTCGAAGGCGTGACCGAAGTGGTGGTCGACGGCGACGTGGTCGAAGGCCGCAAGGACCCGGTCCAGGTGCACAAGGGCAAGGAAGCGGCCTGACGTGCTTCCGCTCCGGCTGTCGGATGTCAGCCGCGTCGAATTCTTCAAGCGTGACGAGCTGACGACGGACCTCGTTTGCTGCGAGGTAACTGGATCTAGGCACAGTCCTCGCAACTGTCGGCCTGGGCCTCTCGCTCAATCTGCACCGTCGCGTGGCCGATCCCGAATTCGTGCTCCAAGTCGTGCGCCAACGCGTGGAGGAAGCCGTCGCCCGGATGCCCACTGGGGATCACCAGATGCGCGGTCAGCGCGGTTTCGGTGGTGCTCATCGGCCATATGTGGAGGTCGTGAACCGCGCTGACCCCCGGCCGCGCGGCGAGGAACGCGCGCACCTTGCCCTCGTCGATCCCCGCGGGCACGCCGAGTAGCGCCATCTTCACGCTGTCTCGCAGCAGCCCCCAGGTGCTCCAGGCGATCGCCGCGACGATGAGCAGTCCGGTCAGCGGATCGATCCACAGCCTGCCGGTTAGCAGGACGAGCACCCCGGCGATCACCACGCCCGCGCTGACCGCGGTGTCGGCCGCCATGTGCAGGAACGCGCCGCGGATGTTGAGGTCGTGCTTGCGCCCGCGCATGAACAACAACGCGGTCGCCCCGTTGACCACGATTCCGGCGGCCGCGACCGCGATCATCGTCGCGCCCGCGACCGGCTGCGGATCGGCCAGGCGGCGCAGCGTCTCGACCAGGATCGCGCCAGTCGCCGCCAGCAGCAGCGCGGCGTTGGCCAGCGCGGCGAGGATCGACGAGCTCTTGAAGCCGTAGGTGAAGCGCTCGCTCGGCGGGCGCGCGGCGAGCACGCTCGCGCCCCAGGCGATGACCAGCCCGAGCACGTCGGACAAGTTGTGCCCGGCGTCGGCGATCAGCGCCATCGAGCCCGAGACGATGCCGACCGTTGCCTCTACCGCGACGAACGCAGTGTTGAGCGCGACGCCGAGTGCGAACGCACGGCCATATCCTGACGCGGGCGCCGGGGCGTGGTGGTGATGATGACTGTGATCGGCGCCCATGCAGCGCAAGCTAACGCAAGCCACGCGCGCTGTCGCCGGGGGCGAAGCGACTGACAGCGTTGTAAAAATGCCGCACCGGCGCGGAAATCGCCGCGCCGCCATTTCAATGGCTCGTCGCTGGCGCGCGCATTCGGTCGTGATGGCGCAATTTCGTGATTCGAAGCGCAAGCTGCGAGCAACGCCGTTGCCCTCCTGCTGCGCGCTCGACGATCCGCCGCAAGGGTTGTCAACAGCGTGTCACATTACCCGGTTCCAGCAGCCGTGCGGGTGTCTGTAGAAGCTCCGCGGGCGGGTTTGGACCAAGCGATTCGCGCGCGCGGTCCGCCTCGCTCCCGCACAGATTTGGACGGTCGCCGGGCGTCTTCCGGCAAACTGGGGTTCGACGACGATGCAGCTCAAGTTCTTCCTCGCGGCCAGCGCGGCCAGCGTTTCGCTCGCCTGCGGCCTGGCCGTCGCTCCGTCCTTTGCGCAGCAGATCACCACCGGGATCGAGGGCACCGTTGCCGACGCCGACGGCAACCCGATCGGCGGGGCGACCGTCACCGTCACCGACACCCGCACCGGCGCCTCGCGGTCGATCACCACCGATAGCGAGGGCCGCTTCAACGCAACCAACCTGGTCACCGGCGGCCCCTACACCGTTTCCGCCAACGCGCCGGGCTACGAAGGCCAGTCGCTGCCCGACATCTTCACCTCGCTCCAGGGCAGCACCAGCCTCGGCTTCACCCTGTCGAGCGGCTCGGGCGAGATCGTCGTCACCGGCAGCCGCGTCCAGCTGACCCAGCTCGCGGTCGGTCCCGGCCAGAGCTTCGCCGGCGAGGTGCTCGAGAACGCGCCGAGCTTCAACCGCGACGTCCGCGACATCATCCGCATCGACCCGCGCGTCAGCCTCGACCGCGACGACGGCGGCTCGGGCGTCGACCGCATTTCGTGCCTCGGCGGCAACGACCGCGGCAACGCCTTCACCGTCGACGGCATCAGCCAGGGCGACGTCTACGGGCTCAACGACACCGGCTTCTCGTCGCGCAGCTCGACCCCGATCCCGTACGATGCGATCCGCGAAACCCAGGTCCAGTTCGCGCCGTTCGACGTCGATTACGCCAACTTCACCGGCTGCGCGATCAACGTCGTGACCAAGTCGGGGACCAACAAATACAAGTTCGGCGGCTTCTTCGAATACTCGAACTCCGACTTGCGCGGCGACGAGCTCGATGATCGCGGCCGGATGATCAACGTCGCGCCGATCAACCCCGAGCGCCGCTATGGCGTATATCTCGGCGGCCCGGTGATCAAGGACCGCCTGTTCCTGTTCGGCGCCTACGAGCACCAGGAAGCCGGCCAGTCGCAGGACGACGGCCCCTCCGGCGCGGGCTTCCCCAACCAGGCCAATGGCGTCTCGGCCGCGCAGTTCCAGCAGATTTCCGAGATCATCAGCCGGGTCTACGGGATCGACACCGGCCCGCTGGTGACCAACCGCGACTTCACCAACGATCGCTACTTCGTCCGCGCCGACTTGCAGATCACCGACCAGCACCGGCTCGAGGCGACCTATCAGCGGCTCGAGGAACCGGCACCTTCGGCCCGACCATCGTCGGCCGGAACACCTTCTCCATCAGCGGCACCGAATCGAACTACTATTCGGGCCGCCTCTACTCGCAGTGGAACGACGCGTTCTCGACCGAGCTGCGCTATTCGCGGTCGGAGGTCCAGGATCTGCAGGACCCGATCGGCGGCGGCGAGGCCCAGGACGAGAACCCGATCCCGCGGATCATCGTCGGCATCGACAACCCGACCGGCCCGGACGGCGCGGTCCAGGCCGGCCCCGGCTTCTCGCGCTCGGCCAACGACCTCAGGACCAAGATCGACCAGGCCCGCGCGGTGGCGCGGCTCGACGCGGGCGCGCACAAGTTCAAGATCGGGGCCGAGCTCAACCGCGCTGACTTGTTCAACTTGTTCATCCAGAACGCGACCGGCGCGCTCCACTTCCGCAATGCCGCCGATCTCGAGGCCGGGCTGCTGTCGCCGGGGACCGGCAACTTCAACACCACCTCGAGCCCCGCCAACCTGGTATCGGGCGCGGTCGAGGGCGCGATCGGCAACTTCTCCTCGACCGGCGACCCGCGCGACGCCGCGGCGGATTTTCGGCGCAGCATCTACTCGGTGTTCGCGCAGGACGACTGGCAGATCACCGACCAGCTCGGCGCGGTCCTCGGCGTCCGGGTCGACTGGTTCGACGGCGGCCAGCCCAAGCTCAACGAGAACTATGTCCGTCGCTACGGATTCTCCAACACCACCGGCTTCAGCAACATCGACCCGATCATCATGCCGCGGCTTGCGCTGACCTACGACATGGACGATTTCGCCGTGTTCAGCCGCGCCCAGCTGCGCGCCGGCGTCGGCGTCTTCTCCGGCGGCGACCCGCTGGTGTTCTTCGCCAACGCGTTCCAGAACGACGGCCGCGGGTTCAGCCAGGGGAC
>JAIVIY010000014.1 GCA_020200285.1 Novosphingobium sp.
CCCTGTGGTTGAGCGCAAGATCAAGCCGCACGCCGGCAGCGACTGGTTCCAGCAGGATCGCCCGACCCGCGGGGTCAACGTCGCGGCGCCGGTCGACGACGTGCATCGGCTGTGCGCGAAGAAGGACGCCGCGATCAGCGCGACCGAGCTGCTCGCCGACGGCGGCACCCGGGTGGTGATGACCACGCTCGACGGGGCCGACATCGTCCGCCTCGCGTTCAAGGACAAGCTGCTGCCGCGCGACGCCAAGCGCGTGCCGCTGCGCGGGCATCCCAGCTACGGATAATCAAACGAAGAACCGTTCGCCCTGAGCCTGTCGAAGGGCGGTCCTTCCGTTGCGGGCCAGGCGCCCGGTTCGAAGAAAAGGACTGTGCTGCGACAAGCTCGGCACGAACGGGGATCGGGAACGCGCCCATCCTCCCCCGCGGTTGACCGCCGGGGCGAATCCCCCTAAGGGCCCGCGCTTCCGGGGCATCCCCGGATGAGCTGAACATTGGCGGCGCGTGCGATGGGTCGGTCCCGTTTCACGTGAGCCGGCAAAGTAACCCGGGCCCTTGTCCGGGTGGAGCGTTTCAGTTCGCGACGTGCCCGCGCCATCGGCCCGGAGGCACGAAGTCCCGGCATTCGCCGGGATGACGGTCGCGAGCCGCACCGCTTCACCCGCCGCAAGCGCCCCAGCAAGGTGAAGCATTCGCAATGCCGACGATCAACCAGCTGGTCCGCAAGGGCCGCGTGCCGCAGAAGACCAAGTCCAAGGTCCCGGCGATGGAGCAGAACCCGCAGAAGCGCGGCGTCTGCACCCGGGTCTACACGACCACCCCGAAGAAGCCGAACTCGGCGCTGCGCAAGGTCGCCAAGATCCGCCTGACCAACCAGCGCGAGGTCATCTCCTACATCCCCGGCGAGGGCCACAACCTGCAGGAGCACAGCGTCGTGCTGATCCGCGGCGGGCGCGTCCGCGACCTGCCCGGCGTGCGCTATCACGTGCTGCGCGGGGTGCTCGACACCCAAGGGGTCAAGGACCGCAAGCAGAGCCGGTCGAAATACGGGGCCAAGCGCCCCAAATGAGGCTTCGCCTCATGGGGCGTCCCCGCGCAGGCGGGGACCTCGTGAGGCCGGGCTGAACGCTGGAGTTTCGCTCTTTGCCGCCTGAGGTCCCCGCCTTCGCGAGGACTCACGGAAGGGGCCGCTAGATAAGGAATTCGTGCCATGTCACGTCGTCGTCGTCCCGAGAAGCGGGAGATCCTGCCCGATCCCAAGTACAAGGATCAGGTGCTGTCCAAGTTCATGAACAACCTGATGCTCGACGGCAAGAAGTCGGTCGCGGAAGGCATCGTCTACGGCGCGCTGACGACGATGGAGACCCGCGCCAAGGCCGATCCGATCGCGATGTTCCACGATGCCTTGAACAACGTGAAGCCGCAGATCGAGGTGCGCTCGCGCCGGGTCGGCGGGGCGACCTACCAGGTTCCGGTCGAGGTTCGGCCCGAGCGCGCCCAGGCGCTGGCGATCCGCTGGCTGATCAGCGCGGCGCGCAACCGCAGCGAGACGACGATGTCGGCCAGGCTGTCGGGCGAGCTGATGGACGCCGCCAACAACCGCGGCAACGCGGTCAAGAAGCGCGAAGACACCCATCGCATGGCCGACGCCAACCGCGCCTTCAGCCATTACCGCTGGTAACCGAACACCGACTTCCCCGCTTATCCTGAGGTGCCCCCGAGGGCGTCTCGAAGGAACGGGCGGGGTCAACTCTCAAGGAATTCGAAATGGCCCGCAGCCATCCGCTCGAGCGTTATCGCAACATCGGCATCATGGCGCACATCGACGCCGGCAAGACCACCACCACCGAGCGCATCCTCTATTACACCGGCAAGTCCTACAAGATCGGCGAGGTCCACGACGGCGCCGCGACGATGGACTGGATGGAGCAGGAGCAGGAGCGCGGGATCACCATCACCTCGGCCGCCACCACCTGCTTCTGGAACGACCACCGGATCAACATCATCGACACCCCGGGCCATGTCGACTTCACCATCGAGGTCGAGCGCTCGTTGCGCGTGCTCGACGGCGCGGTCGCCTGCTTCGACGGCGTCGCGGGCGTCGAGCCGCAGTCCGAGACGGTGTGGCGCCAGGCCGACAAATACGGCGTGCCCCGGATGTGCTTCATCAACAAGCTCGACCGCACCGGCGCCAACTTCAAATACTGCGTCCAGTCGATCGTCGACCGCCTCGGCGCGACCCCGGCGGTGCTGTACCTGCCGATCGGGCTGGAGAGCGATCTCAAGGGCCTGGTCGACCTGGTCGAGAACCGCGCGATCATCTGGAAGGACGAGAGCCTCGGGGCGGAGTTCTTCTTCGAGGACATCCCCGCCGACATGGCCGACGAGGCCGCGCTCTATCGCAACCAGCTGATCGAGCTCGCCGTCGAACAGGACGACGCGGCGATGGAAGCCTATCTCGACGGCACCGAGCCCGACGTCGCCACATTGAAGGCGCTGATCCGCAAGGGCACGCTGGCGCAGGCGTTCGTGCCGGTGTGCTGCGGCTCGGCGTTCAAGAACAAGGGCGTCCAGCCGCTGCTCGACGCGGTGGTCGACTATCTCCCGTCGCCGCTCGACATTCCCGACGTCCAGGGCCTCAAGATGGACAGCGACGAGAAGGACAGCCGCCCGCCGACCGACGACGCGCCGTTCAGCGCGCTGGCGTTCAAGGTGATGAACGACCCGTTCGTCGGCAGCCTGACCTTCATCCGGATCTATTCGGGCACGCTGACCAAGGGCACCTACCTCAACTCGGTCAAGGACAAGCGCGAGAAAGTCGGCCGCATGCTCGAGATGCACGCCAACGAGCGCAAGGACATCGACGAGGCCTTCGCCGGCGACATCATCGCGCTGGCCGGAATGAAAGAGACCACCACCGGCGACACGCTCTGCGCCGAGCGCCAGCCGATCGTGCTCGAGCGGATGGAGTTCCCCGATCCGGTGATCGAGCTCTCGGTCGAGCCCAAGACCAAGGCCGACCAGGAAAAGATGGGCATCGCGCTCAATCGCCTCTCGGCCGAGGACCCCAGCTTCCGCGTCTCGACCGACCATGAATCGGGCCAGACGATCATCAAGGGGATGGGCGAGCTGCACCTCGACATCATCGTCGACCGCATGCGCCGCGAGTTCAAGGTCGAGGCCAACGTCGGCGCGCCGCAGGTCGCCTATCGCGAGTATCTCGCGAAACCGGTGGACATCGACTACACCCACAAGAAGCAGTCGGGCGGATCGGGGCAGTTCGGGCGGATCAAGTTCCGGCTGACCCCGGGCGAGCGCGGCACCGGCATCGTCTTCAACGACAACATCAAAGGCGGCAATGTTCCCAAGGAATATATCCCCTCGGTCGAAAAGGGGATGCGCGAGACCGCCGAATCCGGTTCGCTGATCGGCTTCCCGATCATCGACTTCGAGATCGAGCTCTACGACGGCGCCTACCATGACGTCGACTCGTCGGCGCTGGCGTTCGAGATCGCCGGCCGCGCCGGCATGCGCGAGGGCGCGCAGAAGGCGGGGATCAAGCTGCTCGAGCCGATCATGAAGGTCGAAGTAGTGACGCCCGAGGACTACTTGGGGCCCGTAACCGGCGACCTCAACAGCCGTCGCGGCCAGATCCAGGGCACCGACACTCGCGGCAACGCCCAGGTGGTCGAGGCGCTGGTCCCCCTCGCCAACATGTTCGGCTACGTCAACCAGCTGCGCTCGTTCACCCAGGGACGGGCCAACTACTCGATGTTCTTCTCGCACTACGAAGAGGTGCCCGCGAACGTCGCGGCCGAGGTCAAGGAGAAGCTTGCCTAAGCGCGGGCATAGTTCTAGGGGCGGCGCCTGATTGCGCGGGGGCCGCCTTTTCCTCGCGAAAATCCATCCAAACGAAAAGAAGGTTTGAAGACAATGGCGAAGGCTAAATTCGAGCGGACCAAGCCGCACTGCAACATCGGCACCATCGGTCACGTCGACCACGGCAAGACCACGCTGACCGCGGCGATCACCAAGGTGCTGGCCGAGACCGGCGGGGCGACGTTCACCGATTACGCCAACATCGACAAGGCGCCCGAAGAGCGCGAGCGCGGCATCACCATCTCGACCGCCCACGTCGAGTACGAGACCGACGCGCGCCACTATGCCCACGTCGATTGCCCGGGCCACGCCGACTACGTCAAGAACATGATCACCGGCGCGGCGCAGATGGACGGCGCGATCCTGGTGGTCAGCTCGGCCGACGGCCCGATGCCGCAGACCCGCGAGCACATCCTGCTCGCCCGCCAGGTCGGCGTGCCCGCGCTGGTCGTCTACATGAACAAGGTCGACCAGGTCGACGACGAGGAAATCCTCGAGCTGGTCGAGCTCGAGATCCGCGAGCTGCTCAGCTCGTACGGCTTCGACGGCGACGCGATTCCGATCGTCAAGGGCTCGGCGCTGGCCGCGCTCGAGGGCCGCGACGACGAGATCGGCAAGAACTCGATCGGCGAGCTGATGAAGGCGGTCGACGAGCACATCCCGCAGCCGCCCCGCCCGACCGACAAGCCGTTCCTGATGCCGGTCGAGGACGTGTTCTCGATCTCGGGCCGCGGCACGGTGGTAACCGGCCGCATCGAGACAGGGATCGTCAAGGTCGGCGAAGAAGTCGAGATCGTCGGGCTCAAGGACACCCGCAAGACCGTGGTCACCGGGGTCGAGATGTTCCGCAAGCTGCTCGACCAGGGCGAAGCCGGCGACAACGTCGGGGCGCTGGTCCGCGGCGTGGCGCGCGAGGAGGTCGAGCGCGGGCAGGTCCTGTGCAAGCCCGGCTCGGTCAAGCCGCACACCGATTTCTCGGCGGAAGTCTACGTGCTGTCGAAGGACGAGGGCGGCCGTCACACGCCGTTCTTCGCCAACTACCGCCCGCAGTTCTACTTCCGCACCACCGACGTGACCGGCGAGGTCGTGCTCCCCGAGGGCACCGAGATGGTCATGCCGGGCGACAACGTCAGCCTCGAGGTCAAGCTGATCGCGCCGATCGCGATGGACGAGGGCCTGCGCTTCGCGATCCGCGAGGGCGGCCGCACCGTCGGCTCGGGGGTTGTCAGCAAGATCACGAAGTAATATAGGCGCCGCTCCGCCGGGGGATAACCAGATTCGTTCTGGCCCCCGGCGGTCGGTTTTTATGGGGGCCTCACGGCGCTCATCGGCTCTTTCTCATCGGTAGTTGGACATGGAAGCCCAGAACATCCGCATTCGCCTGAAGGCATTCGATCATCGCGTGCTCGACCAGGCGACCGGCGAGATCGCGGATACCGCGCGCCGCACCGGCGCGCTGATCCGGGGCCCCATTCCGCTGCCGACGAGAATCGAGAAATTCTGCGTCAACCGCGGGCCGCACATCGACAAGAAGTCGCGTGAGCAGTTCGAGGTGCGCACTTACAAGCGGCTGCTCGACATCGTGCAGCCCAACGCCCAGACCGTCGACGCGCTGATGAAGCTCGATCTGGCCGCGGGCGTGAATGTGGAGATCAAGTTGGCTTAAGCCAACTTGCCGTGAGCCCCCGCGCAGGCGGGGGTCTCGGTCGGTAGGGTCGTCGGTATCGGCCTGAGGTCCCCGCCTCCGCGGGGACGCTCGAGAAAATGGGATACCTCCGGCAAGTTGCCGGGCTAGCGTCCCCCGTCTCGCTTCCCCTCGTGGAAGCACTCAGCCCGGACGGGGCTCGCTCATATTTCGGGCTGAACAAGCCTGCCGGATGGTCCGGCAGGCCTCTGTATAGGAGCTTGATCACACCGCTGATCGCGACGGCTACGTCGCGGTCCAGCTCGGCGCGGGCGCGGCCAAGCAGAAGAATGTCGCCAAGCCGCAGCGCGAGCACTTCGCCAAGGCCGAGGTCGAGCTCAAGCAGCGCGTCGCCGAGTTCCGGCTCGACAGCGAGGACGCGCTGCTCCCGGTCGGCGCGACGATTTCCGCCAGCCACTTCGTCGCCGGCCAGTTCGTCGACGTCTCTGGCCACACCCAGGGCAAGGGTTTTCAGGGCGCGATGAAGCGCTGGGGCTTCGGCGGCATGCGCGCGACCCACGGCGTCTCGATCAGCCATCGCGCCCATGGCTCGACCGGCCAGCGTCAGGACCCGGGCCGCGTGTTCAAGAACAAGAAGATGGCCGGCCACATGGGCGACCGCCAGCGCACCCAGCAGAACCTCGAAATCGTCCGCACCGACGAGACCCGCGGGCTGATCTTCGTCAAGGGCTCGGTCCCCGGGGCCAAGAACGCCTGGCTGGTGGTGCAGGACGCGGTCAAGCTGGCCGCGCCCGAGGGCCTGCCGTTCCCCGGCGCGATCCTCGAGAAGAAGAGCACGCTGCCCGAGCACGAGCAAGCGCCCGCCGGCATGGTCGAAGCCGCCGCCGAGCACGAGGTCGACACCGGCCCGACCGCTGAGGAGGCCGCCGCGCTGCTTGCCGAGCAGCACGCCGGCGCCGCGACCGACGCCGAGATCGACGCCGAGCAAGATCCCGAGGCCGACAAGCCCGAGAGCGACGAAGGGAAGGAGGGCTGAACATGAAGGTCAAGGTCCTCACCCTCGACGGGTCGGCCGCCAAGGGCGCCGACATCGAGCTGTCGGATGCGGTGTTCGGGGTCGAGCCGCGCGCCGACATCCTCCACCGCGTCGTCACCTGGCAGCTCGAGAACCGCCGCGGCATCGCCCGCGCCACTCGCGAGCGCTCGGAAGTCGCGCGCACCGGCAAGAAGTTCGGCCGCCAGAAGGGCGGCGGCACCGCTCGCCACGGCGACCGCGCCGCGCCGATCTTCATCGGCGGCGGCAAGGCCCACGGCGCCCGCCGCCGCGAGTTCGACATCTCGCTCAACAAGAAGATTCGCGCGCTCGGGCTCAAGATGGCGCTCTCGGCGAAAGCCAGGGACGGCCTCGTCGTGGTCGACAGCCTCGAGGTCAAGGACGCCAAGACCAAGGCGCTTTCGGCCAAGCTGGTCAAGGCCAACTGGGGCAAGAAGGTGCTGGTGGTCGATGGCGACGCGGTCGACGAGGGCTTCGCGCTCGCCGCTCGCAACCTCGCCGGGGTCAACGTGCTCCCCGCGGTCGGCGCCAACGTCTACGACATCCTGAAGCATGACACGCTGGTGCTGACCCGCGCGGCGGTCGAGAAGCTGGAGGCGCGGTTCGCCCTCCCGGGAGGGGCCGACTAATGGCTAAGAAGCCTGCCAAGACCGGCGGGGCCGTCGACACGCGTCACTACGACGTGATTGTCGGCCCGCACATCACCGAGAAGTCGACGCTGCTGTCCGAATCCAACGCGGTGGTCTTCAAGGTCGCGCCCAAGGCGACCAAGCCGGAGATCAAGGCCGCGGTCGAGGCGCTGTTCTCGGTCAGCGTGGTGGGCGTCAACACGCTCACCCAGAAGGGCAAGACCAAGCGCTGGAAGGGCAAGCCCTACAAGCGCAGCGATGTGAAGAAGGCGATCGTCCGCCTGGCCGAGGGCCAGTCGATCGACGTCACCGAAGGCGTGCGGGGCTAAGACCATGGCACTCAAGAACTACAACCCGACCAGCCCCGCCCGGCGCGGCCTGATCCTCGTCGACAAATCGGCGCTGTGGAAAGGCAAGCCGGTCAAGGCGCTGACCGAAGGCAAGCGCAAGACCGGCGGCCGCAACAACAAGGGCCACGTGACCAGCCGTGGGATCGCCGGCGGGCACAAGCAGAAGTACCGCTACATCGACTTCAAGCGGCGCAAGTGGGACGTGGCCGCGACCGTCGAGCGGCTCGAGTACGACCCCAACCGCACCGCGTTCATCGCGCTGATCAAGTACGAGGACGGCGAGCTCGCCTACATTCTCGCGCCGCAGCGTCTGGCCGAGGGCGACAGCGTCGTCGCCGGCGAGAAGACCGACGTCAAGCCGGGCAACGCGATGCTGCTGTCGACGATGCCGGTCGGCACGATCTGCCACAACATCGAGATGAAGCCGGGCAAGGGCGGGCAGATCGCGCGTTCGGCCGGCACTTACGTCCAGATCGTCGGGCGCGACCGCGGGCTGGTGATCGTCCGCCTCAACTCGGGCGAGCAGCGCTATGTCCGCGGCGACTGCATGGGCACGGTCGGCGCGGTCTCGAACCCCGACAACCAGAACCAGAACTTCGCCAAGGCGGGCCGCTCGCGCTGGATGGGCAAGCGTCCGCTGACCCGCGGCGTCGCCAAGAACCCGGTCGACCACCCGCACGGCGGCGGCGAGGGCCGCACCTCGGGCGGCCGTCACCCTGTGACCCCGTGGGGCAAGCCGACCAAGGGCGCCCGCACCCGCAGCAACAAGCAGACGGACAAGATGATCATCCGTTCGCGCCACGCCAAGAAGAAGAGGTAAGCGAGACATGGCTCGTTCCGTCTGGAAAGGTCCGTTCGTGGACCTCCACCTCCTGAAGAAGGCCGAGACCGCGCAGGAAGGCGGGCAGCAGCGCGCTGCTCCGATCAAGACCTGGTCGCGCCGTTCGACGATTCTCCCGCAGTTCGTCGGGCTGACCTTCAACGTCCACAACGGCCGCAAGTTCATCCCCGTCGCGGTCAACGAGGACATGGTCGGGCACAAGCTGGGCGAGTTCGCCCCGACCCGCACCTTCCCCGGCCATGCCGCGGACAAGAAGGGCAAGCGCTGATGAGCAAGCCCAAGTCCCCCCGCAAGGTCGGCGAGAAGGAAGCGCTCGCGGTCGGCACCACCATCCGCGGCTCGGCGCAGAAGCTCAACCTCGTCGCCACGCTGATCCGCGGCCGCAAGGCCGAGGACGCGATGAACATCCTCGCCTTCTCGAAGAAGGCGATGGCGGTCGACGCGCGCAAGGTGCTCGCCAGCGCGATCGCCAACGCCGAGAACAACCACAATCTCGATGTCGACGCGCTGGTCGTGGCCGAGGCGAGCGTCGGCAAGGCGATCACGATGAAGCGCTTCCACGCCCGCGGCCGCGGCAAGTCGACGCGGATCCTCAAACCCTTCAGCCGCCTGCGCATCGTCGTGCGCGAACACGAGGAGGCCTGAGCCATGGGTCACAAGAGCAATCCGATCGGCCTCAGGCTCCAGATCAACCGCACCTGGGACAGCCGCTGGTACGCCGAAGGCAAGAACTACCAGCAGATGCTCGAGGAAGACCTCGCGATCCGCAAGTTCATCGTCGAGACGCTGCCCCAGGCGGCGATCTCGAAGGTGGTGATCGAGCGCCCGGCCAAGCTGTGCCGGATCTCGATCTACGCGGCGCGTCCGGGCGTGATCATCGGCAAGAAGGGCGCGGACATCGAGAAGCTGCGCGGCCAGCTCGCAAAGATGACCAGCAGCGAGGTCAAGCTCAACATCGTCGAGATCCGCAAGCCCGAGATCGACGCCAAGCTCGTCGCCCAGGGCATTGCCGACCAGCTGGTCCGCCGCGTCGCGTTCCGCCGGGCGATGAAGCGGGCGATGCAGTCGGCGATGCGGCTCGGCGCGGAAGGCATCAAGGTGATGTGCGGCGGCCGTCTCGGCGGCGCCGAGATCGCCCGGGTCGAGCAGTACCGCGAGGGCCGCGTGCCGCTGCACACGCTGCGCGCCAACGTCGACTACGCCGAAGCCGAGGCGCTGACCGCCTACGGCGTGATCGGGATCAAGGTGTGGGTCTTCAAGGGCGAGATCCTCGGCCACGACCCGATGGCGCAGGACCGATTGATGATGGAGGCCCAGACCTCCGGCGTGCGGCCGATGGCCGAGCGGCGCGGGTAAGGGTGAGCTAGGACCATGCTGCAACCGAAAAAGCACAAGTTCCGCAAGGCCTTCAAGGGCCGGATCAAGGGCGAGGCCAAAGGCGGCACCGACCTCAACTTCGGGTCGTACGGCCTCAAGGCGTTGGAGCCCGAGCGGATCACCGCGCGCCAGATCGAGGCCGCGCGCCGCGCGATCACGCGCCACATCAAGCGCCAGGGGCGCTTGTGGATCCGCGTGTTCCCCGACGTGCCGGTGTCGAAGAAGCCCGCCGAGGTCCGCCAGGGCAAGGGCAAGGGCGCGGTCGAGTACTGGGCGGCGCGGGTCAAGCCGGGCCGGATCCTGTTCGAGCTCGACGGGGTCCCCGGCCCGCTTGCCGCGGTCGCGTTCCAGCGCGCGGCGATGAAGCTGCCGATCAAGACCAAGGTCGTCGCCCGGCTTGGCGACACCTCGCACCTGGGAGCCGAATGATGGTTGCCAAGAAAGCCGTCGGGGCTGCGGCCAAAAAAGCGCCGGCGAAGAGCTCGAAGAGCTCCAGCCCCAAGATGGACGACATGCGCACCAAGACCGACGACCAGCTCAGCGAGCAGTTGGGCGAGCTCAAGCGCGAGGCGTTCAACCTCCGCTTCCAGGCCGCGACCAACCAGCTCGAGCGTCCGGCGCGGATCCGCGAAGTGCGCCGCGACATCGCCCGGATCAAGACGCTGCAGACCGAGCGCTCGCGTTCGGCCCAGGCGTAAGGAGACTACCATGCCCAAGCGAATTCTGATCGGGACGGTGGTTTCCGACAAGGCCGACAAGACCGTGGTGGTCAAGGTCGAGCGCAAGGTGAAGCACCCGCTCTACGGGAAGATCATCCGCCGCTCGAAGAAGTACCACGCGCACGACGAAGAGAATGCGTTCAAGGCCGGCGAGACCGTGCGGATCGAAGAGACCGCGCCGGTCTCCAAGCTCAAGACGTGGAAGGTCGTCGACCGGGTCCAGGCAGGCAAGGCCGCCGCGCTGGAGGCGGATGTTTGAATTGAGCCGCACCCCCAAACCCGCTCAGCCTGAGCTTGTCGAAGGCCACGCGGGAGGGTTGCCCAGCGCGCGTGCTTCGACAGGCTCAGCACGAGCGGGGGGTGGTGAAGGAAGTTTGGAACTGCCGGGCAAATGTCCCGGCAAGCCGTTGAGAAGGAACCGGATCGATGATCCAGATGCAGTCCCAGCTCGACGTCGCTGACAACAGCGGCGCCAAGCGCGTCCAGTGCATCAAGGTGCTGGGCGGCTCGAAGCGCCGCACCGCGGGCGTCGGCGACATCATCGTCGTCTCCGTCAAGGAGGCGCAGCCGCGCGCGCGCGTCAAGAAGGGCGACGTCCACCGCGCGGTGATCGTCCGCACCCGCAAGGACGTGCGCCGCCCCGACGGCAGCGTGATCCGCTTCGATTCGAACGCCGCGGTCCTCGTCAACAAGAACGAGGAGCCGATCGGCACCCGCATCTTCGGCCCGGTGGTGCGCGAGCTGCGCGCGCGCGGGTTCATGAAGATCATCTCGCTCGCCCCGGAGGTGCTGTGATGGCCGCCGCCAAGATCAAGAAGGGCGACAGCGTGGTCGTCCGCTCGGGCAAGGACAAGGGCCGCACCGGCACCGTCCTGCGCGTGATGCCCAAGGACGCCAAAGTGCTGGTCGAGGGCATCAACGTCCACGCCCGCCACCGCAAGCCGAGCCAGGCGAACCCGCAGGGCGGGATCGACCGCGCTCCGGCGCCGCTGCACATTTCCAAGGTTGGGCTGGCCGATCCCAAGGACGGCAAGCCGACCCGCGTCCGTTTCGAGACCGGCAAGGACGGCAAGAAAATCCGTGTCGCGGTCAAGAGCGGGGAGAAGATCGATGGCTGAGAAGTACGTTCCCCGTCTGCGCAAGCGCTTCGACGAGGTGATCGCCCAGGCGATGACCGAGCGCTTCGGCTACACCAACCCGATGCAGGTGCCCAAGATCGAGAAGATCACGATCAACATGGGCGTCGGCGAAGGCACGCAGGACCGCAAGAAGGTGACCACCGCCGCGGCCGAGATGGAAGCGATCGCCGGGCAGAAGCCGGTGATCACCAAGGCCAAGAAGTCGGTCGCGCAGTTCAAATTGCGCGAGGGCATGGCGATCGGCTGCAAGGTCACCTTGCGGCGCGAGCGGATGTACGAGTTCCTCGACCGCCTGATCACCATCGCGATGCCGCGCATCCGCGACTTCCGGGGCCTCAACCCCCGCTCGTTCGACGGCCGCGGCAACTACGCGATGGGCCTCAAGGAGCAGATCATCTTCCCCGAGATCAGCTACGACCAGATCGAGAAGGTGCGCGGCATGGACATCATCGTCACCACCACCGCCCGGTCCGACGAGGAAGCGCGCGAGCTGCTTCGCCTGTTCGGTTTCCCGTTCCCGCAGGAAGCTTCCGAAGAGAAGCAGGCCGCGTGATTAGCCCTCTCCCCTTCAGGGGAGAGGGTTGGGAGAGGGGCATGTCGCCCCGCTTCCGCAAGAAACCGAGAGGTGTAGGAGCCCATCCCCCTCTCCCCGGCCCTCTCCCCTGAAGGGGAGAGGGAGTAAGAAGAGAGCTTAAGTCCATGGCGAAACTGAGTTCCATCAACAAGAACGAGCGGCGGAAGAAGCTCGTGAAGAAATACGCAGGGCGTTATGCCTCGTTGAAGGCCAAGGCCGACGACGAGAGCCTCGACGAGTCCGAGCGCCTGATCGCGCGGCTCAAGCTGGCCGAGATTCCGCGCAACGGGAACCCGACCCGCGTGCGCAACCGCTGCGCCACCACCGGCCGCCCGCGCGGCTATTACCGCAAGTTCGGCCTGTGCCGCGTCGAGCTTCGGGACCTGTCCAACAAGGGCCTGGTTCCGGGCGTGACCAAGTCGAGCTGGTGAGGATCACAAGATGGCGATGACCGATCCCCTGGGCGACATGCTCACCCGCATCCGAAACGGCCAGCAGGCGAAGAAGGACAGCGTCCTTTCGCCGGCCTCGAAGCTGCGCGCCCGCGTGCTCGAGGTGCTTCAGCGCGAAGGCTACATCCGGGGCTTCAGCGAGGACGCCACCGGCCAACACCCGGCGCTCCGCATCGAACTGAAGTATTTCGAGGGCGAGCCGGCGATCAAGCACGTCGCCCGCGTCTCCAAGCCCGGCCGCCGGGTCTACTCGGCGTCGAAGGAGCTGCCGGTGGTCCGCAACGGCCTGGGCATCACCATCGTCTCGACGCCGCGCGGCGTGCTCTCGGATGCCGAGGCGCGCGCCCAGAACGTCGGCGGCGAAGTGCTGGCGGAGGTGTTCTGATGAGCCGCATCGGCAAGCGGCCGGTGGCGATTCCCGCCGGTGTCACCGCATCGATCGAGGGCAGCCTGCTCAGCGTCAAGGGTCCGAAAGGCACCCTCACGCTGCCGCTGCGCGATGAGATCAGCTACGCGGTCGAGGGCGACGCGATCGTGGTCAAGCCGGCCAACGAGACCAAGGCGGCGCGGGCCTTCTGGGGCATGCAGCGGACTCTGGTGAACAACCTCGTCGAGGGCGTGACCCAGGGCTTCACCAAGGTGCTGGAGATCACCGGCGTCGGCTATCGCGCGCAGGCCCAGGGCAAGAACCTGCGGCTCCAGCTCGGCTACAGCCACGACGTCAACTTCCCGGTGCCCGAAGGCATCGAGATCAAGACGCCCGACAACACCACGGTCGAGATCAGCGGGATCGACAAGCAGCAGGTCGGCCAGGTCGCCGCCGAGATCCGCCGCTGGCGCAAGCCCGAGCCGTACAAGGGCAAGGGCATCAAGTACCGGGGCGAGTACGTCTTCCGCAAGGAAGGGAAGAAGAAGTAATGGCCAAGCTATCCCTGTTCGATCGCCGCCGCCGGCGGGTTCGCACCACGCTCAAGGCGCGTGCGTCCGGCCGTCCGCGGCTGTCGGTCCACCGTTCGGGCCGCCACATCTACGCGCAGATCATCGACGACGGCGCGGGCCGCACCGTCGCCGCCGCCTCGACGCTGGGCAAGTCGGGGGCGAACGTCGCCGCCGCGGCCGAGGTCGGCAAGGCGCTGGCCGATGCCGCCAAGAAGGCCGGCGTGACCAGCGTCGTGTTCGATCGCGGCGGGTTCCTGTTCCATGGCCGCGTCAAGGCGCTGGCCGATGCCGCCCGCGAAGGCGGGCTGGAGTTCTGATGATGGCCGAAGAGAACACCAAGCCCGAAGGCGCCGAGGCGCAGCCCGCGACGCTGGTCGAAGGCGCGCCGATCGCCGCGACGCATCCCGAGGGCGGCGATCCGACCGCGCCCACCACACCGCGCGAGGCGCGCGACTTGCGCGGGCCGCGCGGCGGCCGTGGCGGCGGCGGCGGGCGCGGCGGCGACCGCGGGCGCGGCGGCGGCCGCGGGCGCGACGATCGCGGCCGCGGCCGCGGCGGCGACGACGACGGCGGCGAGGAGCTGATCGAGAAGCTCGTCCACATCAACCGCGTCTCGAAGACCGTGAAGGGCGGCAAGCGCTTCGGCTTCGCCGCGCTGGTCGTGGTCGGCGACGGCAAGGGCCGGGTCGGCTTCGGCCACGGCAAGGCGCGCGAGGTGCCCGAGGCGATCACCAAGGCGACCTCGGCGGCCAAGAAGAAGATGGTCCGCGTCCCGCTCAAGGAAGGCCGCACGCTGCACCACGACGGCAAGGGCCGGTTCGGCGCGGGCAAGGTCAACCTCCGCTCGGCCCCGGCCGGGACCGGGATCATCGCCGGCGGCCCGATGCGCGCGGTGTTCGAGAGCCTCGGCGTCGCCGACGTGGTGACAAAGTCGGTCGGCACCAGCAACCCCTACAACATGATCCGCGCGACCTTCGACGCGCTGACCGACCAGACTTCGCCGAAGTCGGTCGCCCAGCGCCGCGGCAAGAAGGTGGCCGACCTGCTCGGCCGCGGCGGCGGTACCCAGGCCGAGGCGGAAGCCGAAGCCGCGGCGGTCGTGGAGTAAGTCAGATGGCCAAGATCAAATTGAAGCAGATCGGCTCGCCGATCCGCCGTCCGGAAAAGCAGAAGGCGATGCTGATCGGCCTCGGCCTCGGCAAGATGCACAAGGTGGTCGAGGTCGAGGACACTCCCGAAGTCCGCGGCGCGATCGCCAAGCTGCCGCACATGGTGGCGGTGCTCGACTAACCCTCAACGCGCGACTTAAAGCGAAAGCGAGTGCAACGACATGAAACTCAATGATCTTCGCGACAACGCCGGCGCCCGCAAGGGCCGGATGCGCGTCGGCCGCGGCATCGGCTCGGGCAAGGGCAAGACCGCGGGCCGCGGCCAGAAGGGCGCCAAGGCGCGCTCGGGCGTGTCGATCGCCGGCTTCGAGGGCGGCCAGATGCCGCTCCACATGCGCATCCCCAAGCGCGGCTTCAACAACATCTTCGCCAAGGACTACGCCGAGGTGAACCTCGGCCTGGTCCAGAAGGCGATCGACGCGGGCAAGCTCGACGCCAAGGGCACGATCGACCATGCCGCGCTCAAGGCGGCGGGCCTGGCGCGCGGCGGCAAGGACGGCGTCCGCCTGCTCGGCAAGGGCGAGTTCACCGCCAAGGCCAGCTTCGCGGTCGCCGGCGCCAGCAAGGGCGCGCGCGAGGCGATCGAGAAAGCCGGCGGCAAAGTTGACCTGCCCGAAGCGCAGCCGAGCGAGCACGACAAGAAGACCGCGCGCCGAGAGGCGAACAAGGCCAAAGCGGCCAAGGCGGCCAAGTAAGCCTCTTCGCGCGCGGGCGGGGTTTTGCGGCCCCGCCCGCCGCCCTATATGGGGCCGGTCGGTCCGGGCTTGGTCCGACGGGTCCCGAGCAAGGCAACGTTTCCCCATGGCTTCACGCGCCGACAACTTCGTCAGCAACTTCTCGTTGGCCAACTTCTCCAAGGCCAGCGACCTCAAGCAGCGGATCTGGTTCACGATCGGCGCGCTC
>JAIVIY010000105.1 GCA_020200285.1 Novosphingobium sp.
CCCTCATCTTCGCTTCCGTCCTCGCCGCCGACGATCGGCCACAGGGTGACCAGACCCGGACGGTCTTCGCCGCGATGAGGTTCGGGCGGCGTCTGAAGCCCGAAGCGCTCGAACCCGATCTCGCCGATGGCCCGGTCGACGAACTCGAGCACCGGGCGCGCGGTGCGGAACGACCGGTCCAGGCCGTAGTCGCGCAGCTCGCGCTCGACCCCGAGCATCTGCTCGCGCACCCGCCGCCGCGCCGCCTCGAAGTTTTCCGGGCTGGTGCCCTGGAAGCGGAAGATCGCCTGCTTGTAGTCGCCGACCACGAACAGCGTCCGCAGCGCCTCGCCGCGCTGGCCTTCGCCCGCGAAGAAGTCGCCGATCAGCGCATCGACGATCTCCCACTGCCGGGCGTTGGTGTCCTGCGCCTCGTCGACCAGGATGTGGTCGAACTGACGGTCGAGCTTGAAGCGCACCCAATCGGCCATGTCCGCGCGCCCCAGCAGCGCCGCGGCATGGCGGATCTGGTCGTCGAAATCGATGAACCCTTCGCGCTGCTTGGCTTCGTCCCAGGCAAGCGCGAAGGCCCGGCCGAGCAGCAGCGCGGGCTCGGCGTAGTCGGCCAGCGCGATCAGCCCGCGGAACTCGAGCGCGCGACCGATGCTGTCGCGCACGCGCTCGATCGCCTCGGCATAGCCCGTGTCGAGCTTGAGCATCGCCGCCAGCGAGCGCGGATTGCCGTCGCCGGTGAACAGCGCCTTCCACAGCTCGTCGAGCCGTTCGACCCGCACCGCGGCGCCAGCGGCCAACCAGCCGACCACCGCGTCGGCGGCGGCGAGGCCGGTCCTGGTGCCCCACTCGGCCTGCGCGGTCACGCAGCGGCGCAGCGCCTGGCAATCGAACAGGCGATCGCCGCAGAGATCGAGCAGCGCCGCCTGCGGATCCTCGCCGAGCCCGAGCAGGCGCGCAAGCCGCGGGCGCAGCGGCGGTTGCCAGGCTCCGGTCCCGAACCACATCTCGCGCGCTTCGGCGCAGCGCAGCAGCCAGCCTTCGACCTGCTCGGAGGTCAGCCGCACGCTGAGCCCGGCGAGGGCGGCGACAAGCGCGGCGTCGCCGCTCGTCTGGGCCTTGACCAGCACTTCGGCAAGCACCTGCTTGACCAGCAGGTCCTTGTCGCGGTCCTCCATCGCCCGCGTGCCGGGGAGCATCCCAGCCTCCCGCGCGGACAGCACCTGAGTTTTGCCCGTCCCTGCCGAGGCACCAAGCCAGACGGTGTCGGCAGGCTCGACCGCGAGCCGCTGGTCTCCGTGAAGCGCGAACTTCAGCGGAGTGTCGTCCGCGTCGCTCACGACCCGCCGCTTTCCGCGTCGCCGCGTGCCTGCCATTCGTCGAGGCGCATCAGCTGGTCGTAGTCGCCGTAGCCGGGGAGATCGGGATTGAGCCGCGCGGTGAACGGCTCGTCGCCGAGGATCCAGCGGGCCAGCGCGTCGCGCAGGTAGAACTCGGTCTGCGAGAGGAACTCCTCGCGCGGCAGACCGGTCAGCTTGCGCCCTTCCTTGATCGGCTCGCAGCGGTAGCCGAACCCGGTCTCGCTGTTCTTGCTGCGGCCGAGCGACCAGTATTCGAACCGCTCGGGGGCGCCCGAGAGCCCGGCGAACCCGCCGTGCGCCGCGATCAGCCCGAGCACGCCGAGCTGAAGGTTGAAGCCCTTCTCGACCTGCGCGTTGGTCGGCGGCGCGCCGGTCTTGTAGTCGACCACGGCCAGCGCGCCGTCGAGGCGATCGATCCGGTCGGCCTTACCGTGGATGCGGACGCCGTCGATCTCGATCGCGCCGGCCTTTTCCCACAGCACGGGAGTACGGCCCTCGCCCGCCAGCCGCGCGGTCTCCGCCGCGATCCATTCGAGCGCGCGGAGCAAGCGCGGCTGCCAGGTCGCCTTGGTGAACGGATGCGCGCTCATCGCCGCGAGCATCCGCGCGCCGAGCTCGGCGAGATCGCCGCCCTGCTCGTGCCAGCGCTCGAGGATCGCATGGACCGCGGTGCCCTTCCACGCCGCGCTCGGCTCGGCATCGAGCGCGTCGAGCGGCGACAGCCCGAGGATCGTCGAGGCGTAGAACTGGTAGGGATCGCCGCGCAGTCGATCGAGCGCGGTGGCGGAGATGGCGACCCTTCGCTGCTCCGCGCTCGGCCGCGCCTGCGGGCGCGGATAGGCGGGCGCCGGCTCGCCGCGGTCGACGGCGCGGGCCAGCTCGACTGTGCGCGTCTCGCGGTGCGCCTTGAGCAGCTTCGGGCCGAGCATCGCGCGAATCCGCAGGAGGAAGCGCGAGGGGATCGTCGGCCCGGCCTCGTCGCGCGCGGCGTGGCTCAGCACCACCTCGGGCGCGCCGAGCGCGGCGGCCAGGTCATGCGCCGACAGTCCGATGCGGAAGTCCGCCCCCGGCACTCCCAGCGCGCGCAGCAGCGCCGGGGCGAGCAGCGGGTCAGGCGCGGGACGGGCGGGCCATTTGCCCTCGACAAGCCCGCCGCAGATCGCCAGGTCGGCGCGGCTCATCCGCGCTTCGAGCAGGCCGTAGATGGCGACACGCGGGTGCCCGCCCCACGGCGGGCGGACCGCGAGCTCCTCCATCGCCTCGCGCAGCACGGCGGGCAAATCGCGCGGGTCGAGGCGGGTCGCGGCCTCGCGCGCGGCGTCGCGCAAGTCCTCGACGAACGCGGCCAGCGCGCGGCCGTCGGGCTGCGCCCACAGCGCGGTTCCGCACAGCGCCTCGCCGACCGCGGCGAGCCGGTCGAGCAGCTCCGCGAGCGAGGCCTCATCCTCGGCGCGGTCGAGCGGTTCGAGCAGGTCCGCGGTCTCGCGCCACCACGGGGGCAGCAGAGGCGGCTTTTCACGCGCGCCGGCGATCGCCCGCGCGATGCCGCTCAGCCCCGGAGCGGGCCGCGGGCCGCGCAGCACGCGGTCGAGTTCGCGCACCCGTTCGAGCCATTCGGCGCGCGCCTCGCCCATGCGAACCAGCGGGTGGCCGAGCGCGGCGAGGAGCGGCACCGGGGCCATCCGCTCGGCCAGGCAATCGGCGAGCGAGAGGACCAGCCGGCCGGCCGCGGTCTGCGACAGCGGGCGGCCGGCGCTGTCGTCGGCGGCGACGTTCCAGCGCGCGAGATGCGCGGACACCCGCGCCGCGAGATTGCGGTCGGGGGTGACCACCGCGACGCGTTTTTCCGGCGTCTCCAGCGCCTCGCGGACCAGCAGCGCGATCGCCTGCGCCTCTTCCTCGGGATCGGCGCATTCCATCAGGCGCACCCCGGAGAGGCGGCGGCGCTCGGGCGGCAGCGCGATCCACGCCGCGCTCGCTTCGGGCGGGAGGAACAGGCTGGAGATCGCGCGGCTGCGTTCGGGCGGAGCGGCGGCGGAGCCCGAGCGGTGCCATGGCTGGACCTCGCCGCGCCCCACGCCCATGCGGTTGAGCAGCAGCTTGAGATGATACTGCGGGTGGGTGACCGCGTCGCCGCGCGCGAAGGGCTCGCCATCGGCCTCGTCGGGCGCGCCCGCGACGCCGAGCGCGTCCCACACGGCCTCGCCCATCGCCAGGTCCAGGTCGGGCAGGATCACCGCGCCTTTCGACAGCTCCGCGACGACCCGCAGCAGCCGGGCGATCGCCGGCGAGGCGCTGGTCACCCCGGCCGCGACCACCGGATGCGGCGGCGGGCTCTCGCGCCAGCGCCGCGCGGCGTGATCGAGCAGCCGGTTGCGCCGCTCGGGCGCGTCGATCTCGCCGCGCTCCTCGAGCTCGAGGCGCCACTTCTGCTGCAGCACCGCGAACAGCCGGGTGTTGGCCTGCCAGTGCCCGGCGAGGTCGGGAAACAGGTCGCGCACGCGATCCGACAGCAGCTCGCCGGCCGGGATGCCCTCGACCGCCAGCCGATCCATGCTGCGCGCGATTTTGCGCGCCAGCCGCAGCAACGCCGGCGCCGCGGCCGCAGCATGATCGGGCTCCTCGCGCAGCATTTCGGCGAGGCGAAGCCAACGCGGGGTGGTGTCGGCGGCGGGTGGGATGTCGGCGCCCGCGCCGAGCGGATCGAGGAGCGGGCCCAGCGTCTCGTCGAGATCGAGATCACCGATCACCGCCATCCGCGGCAGCAGCAGGCCGCTTCCGCTGGCCCGCACGAAGGCCTCGGTGACCGTGCGAACCGCGCGCCGGCTGGGCAACAGCAGCGTCAGCCGGGCAAGGCCGAAGCGCGGCTCGGCGTAGCGCGGGATCAGCCCGGCGACGAGCGCGTCTGCAAAACCGCGATGGGCGGCGATCGAGTAAAGCTGCGGTCCGGGCCGCTCAGCCACTCCTCAGCGCCGCCTCGGTGGGGAGGATGGCCTCGGGAGAGCCGACTTCGAACCAACTGCCGAGGTGGCTGACCCCGTAAAGCCGTCCCTCGTCGATCGCCCGCTGCCACAGCTGCATCGTCCCGAACGGGCCTTGCGGAGCGTCGCGCAACAGCCGGTGCGAAACGATCTGCAGGCCGGTGTAGATGAACGGCGCGATCCGCCCCGAGCGGCGCACGCTCAACCGGCCGAGCCCATCCATGTGGAAGTCGCCCTTGCCCTTGAAATTGACCGCGCGCGCGTGCGGCACGACCAGCAGCAGCGCGTCCATGCGCGCCGCATCCCAGGCTTCGCTCAACTGGTGGAAGATGTCCTGCGGTCCGTCGAGAAACAGATTGTCCGAGTTGAACGCGAAGAACGGGTCTGCATCGATCAGGTTCAACGCCCTCATCATCCCTCCGCCGGTCTGGAGCAGCAGATCGCGCTCATCCGAGATCGTGACCTTCGGGCGCTCGCGGTCGCGCAAGTGCTCGATCAGCATGTCGGGCAGGTAGTGGACGTTGACCACCGCCCGGGCGATCCCGGCCGCCGCGAGCTTGTCGAGGCAATGGTCGATCATCGGCCGCCCGGCGACCTCGACCAGCGGCTTGGGCTTGTCGAGCGTCAGCGGCCGCATCCGCAGACCGAGCCCCGCGGCCAGCACCATCGCGGCGTCGCTGGCGAGCTCGGTCATGCGGGGTAGGTCCCGCCGCCGCCCGCGCGCAATTCGCTCGGCACGTTCGCATCGAACCAGCCCGCAACGGGCGCCAGCGCAGGATCGGCGAGGTCGCGCTCGAGCAGCGCCCAGACTCTGGGGATCATGTCCAGATAGCGCGGCTTGCCGTCGCGCTTCCACAGCCGAACGAAGATGCCGACGATCTTGGCGTTGCGCTGCGCGCCGAGGCGGGCGTAGTCGGCGCGGAATTCGGGCTGATCACCCGCCTGCGCGAGGTAGCGGATGATCATCCGCTGCTCGAGCTCGGGCGAAACGTCGCGCCGCGCGTCCTGCAGCAGCGAGACCAGGTCGTACGCGCGGTGGCCGACCAGCGCGTCCTGGAAGTCGAGCAGGCCCTGCTCGGCGAGACCGTCGAGCAGCATGATGTTCTCGGCGTGGTAATCGCGCAATACCGTCACCGGCGGCTGTTGGCGGGCGAGCAGAGGGGTGAGCGCTTCGGTCCAGGCCGCTTCCCACCCCGCAGCGTCGATCCTGAGCCCCTGCGCCGGGCACCACCACTCGACCAGCAGCCGCGCTTCGCGCAAGTATTCGTCGAGGTTGTACGGAGCGAACGGCCCCGGCGGGAGCCGATGCAGCCGCGCCAGCGCGGCGACCGCGTGCTCGTAGATCGCGGTTTCGTCGGCGCGCCGCGCGTCGACGTGCTCGCGCATCCGGGTGTCGCCGAAGTCTTCGAGCAAAACCAGCCCGCGCGCCGCATCCTCGGCCAGAATCCGGGGCGCACGCATGCCGTGGTCGCCGAGCCATTTCGCCGCGCGCAGGAACGGCGCGGTGTCTTCCTCGGGCGGCGGCGCATCCATCAGCATCGCGCTTCCCCGCGCGCCGGTGACGCGGAAATAGCGGCGGAACGAGGCGTCGCCGGCGAGCGGCGCGATCTCCGCGCCCTCCCACCCCGCGGCGGCGAGAAAGCTGTCGGCGTCGGCGGGGATCGGATCGCGCAAAGTCAGGTCCATCCCCCGCGCTCTAGCCAATCGCGGCCCGGCCGCACAATGGCGGCGCGCCCGTTGCGAACGATTTCCAACCCGATCGAAAGGCAACCCGGCTCGTGCGCGAAGCCGCCGGCGTGCTCGGGCCACTCGGCGATCAGCGCCGCGCCTTCGCGCAAGTCGTCGAGGCCGATCTCGGCGAGCTCGAACGGGTCGGACAAGCGATAGAAGTCCGCATGGACCACCGAAACGCGCAGCGCCGGCGCTTCGTAGCACTCGACGATCGCGAAGCTCGGGCTCGGAACTTCGCCCGCATGGCCCAGCGCGGCGAGGATCGCACGCGCCAGCGTGGTCTTGCCCGCGCCGAGATCGCCCGACAGCGCGACCACGTCGCCGGGGCGAAGGCGCTCGGCGATCCGCCGGCCCAGCGCGTCGCTGGCGGCGAGGTCGGACAGCTCGATCCTCACGGCAGCGTGACGATCGCCGCGGTCCCCTGCCCCTCCTCGGACAGTAGTTCGAGCTTGCCGCCGTGGCCCTCGATCAGTTGCCGGGCGAGCGGCAGGCCGAGGCCCTGGCGGCGCTCGACGGTCTTGCCGTCGGGGGCGAAGCGCAAGCCTTCGAGCGCGCGGGTGAGCATCGCCGGGCTCATTCCGGGGCCGTTGTCCGAAACCACGATCTGCGCCCCGCCCTTGCGCGCGCGGCTGACATCGACCAGCACCCGGCCGCCCTGCGGCACTGCGGCGATGGCGTTGTCGACCAGTTGGGCGACGGCGCGCGACAGCCGCCGGGGGTCGCCTTCGACCGGCACTTCGGCGTAGGCGCTTCTGAGGTCGAGCGTGACCCGGCCGACCTCGGCCTTGACCCGACGCTGGGCGAGCACCTCCTCGGCCAGCGCGCGCAGCTCGACCGGCTCGCGCTGGAACGGCAAGGTCCCGGCCTCGCTCTGGGCGAGGTCGAGCACGTTTTCGATCTGCTCGCCGAGCCGACCCACTCCCGTAAGGATCGCGGCGACGTATTCGCGGCCCTGCTCGGTCAGCTCGCCGCCGATCCCGGCCCCGAGCATTTCGGCGAAACCGCCGATCGAGGTCAGAGGAGTGCGGAACTCGTACGCCATGTTGGCGATGAAGCGGGTCTTGACCGCGTCGGCCTCGACCAGCGCGACGTTGCGCTCCTTGAGCGCGGCTTCGGCTTTCTGCGAATCGGTGATGTCGAGCACGGTCAGCATGCCGTTGCCGTCGGGCAGCGGGACCCCGGCGAACTCGAGCGTCCGGCCGTCGGCCAGCGCCACCCGACCGCCGCTCTCGCGCCGCTCGAGCGTGGCCGCGCGGATCACCGCGCCGACCCGTTGCGCTTGTGCCGGACGCAGTAGCCGCGCGCCGATCCGCTCGAGCAGCTGGTCGGCCTTGGGATGCTGGTCGAGAAACTGGTCGTCGAGCCCCCAGTCGGCGGCGAACCGGCGGTTCCATTGCTGCAGCCGCCCGTCCGGCGCGAACACCGCGAGGCTTTCGAACAACTTGTCGAAGGTCGCGGTGCGGGTGCGCAGAAGGGTGTCGCGCATCGCCGCCAGGCGCAGCTGCTCGGTGCGGTCCTCGGCGATCAGCAGCAGCCCGCCGTCGGGCATCGGCTGGGCGATCATCCGCAAGTGGGTGCCGTCGGGCAGCAGCCACGCTTCCTCCTGCGCCGCGCCGGCGGTGAACCACCCGCGGCGCTCGCTGCGCCATTCGGCGAAGTCGCGAACCTCGGGGACGCGCGCCTGCTCGCGCATCCGGTCGAGCACGCGCTCGAATCCGGGCTCGTCCTGCGCCCAGCCGGTTTCGAGCGCGAACCCGCGCAGGAACGGCTGGTTGGCGAACGTCAGCCGGCCTTGCGCATCGAACTGGGCGATGCCTGCCGACAGCGTGTCGAGCATTTCGCGCTGCGCCGCTCTGAAGGCCGCGAACGCGCGCGACTGCTCCTCGAGATCCTCGATGTCGACCGCGTAGCCGGCGACCCCGTCGCCGCCGACGGGCAGGTCGGTGACCTTGAGCGAGCGCCGCTGATTGCCGCCCGGGGTCGCCACCGTCGCGGTCACGACGCGCTCGATCGGCTCCTTGCGGCGGCGGGCCTCGCCGGCGAAATCGGCCGCGGTCTTGCCAGGGGCGGGCTCGATCAGCTCGGTCTGCGCCTCGACCACGGCTTCGGCGCTCTTGCCGGCGACCGCGGCGACGTAGGCGGCATTGACCAGCAGCAGGCGGCGGTCAGGACCGCGGAACCACATCGGGATCGGCGCGGCTTCGATCAGCCCGGAGAGCCCGAAGAACCGCGCGCGCGCCTTGGCCGCCTCCTCGCGCAGCTGCTTGAGCTCGGCCTCGCTGTCGGAAAAGTCGAAGAACCAGACCAGCGCCGCTCCGCCCGGCGAGACCTGCGGATCGGCGAGATGGCCGCGCAGCGCGAGGCTTCGCGCCGAGCCCCGCGGGGCGACGACGAAGCGGAACGGCGCGGCGGTCTTCTGCGCGCGGCGGACCAGTTGGGTGAGCTCGTTGAGCTGATTCGGATCGAGCCCGCGGTCGCCGCCGTCGAGCTCGCTGAGGTAGCCGGGCATCGCGTCGAGCCCGAGCCAGCCGGCGAGCCGCTGCGGCCCCTCGATCCGCCCGTCGCTGCGGACCAGCAGCGGCAGCGCAGGGGCTTCGTCGATCATCCGCGACAGCCGCAGCGCGATTCGCTGGCTCGCTTCGGCCTTGCGCGCCCGGCCGCGCGACGAGACGACTGCCCAGCCCGCGGCGACGGTCCACCCCGCGAGCAAGAGCCCGATCAGCGCCAGCGCGGTCTGGGTGAGGAGCATGGCCGCTTCGCTATGCGGGCGGCGGGGGGATTACAATGGGGCGAGAATCGACCCGGTTGGAGTGTGACTACTTGTGGTCACAATGAAGGTATGTTAGATTTTCGCCGGGAGCGAAACGATGAAAATGTCCGTGCGCGAGATCAAGGCGAAGATTTCGGAGGCCATTGCCGCAGCTGAGCGTGGCGAGTCGACTACGATCACCAAGCACGGCAAGGTTGTGGCCGAACTGAACCCGCCGCGAAAGAAGAGCAAGATCAACCTTGCCGCAGGCGACGCTTACCTCAAATCCATTAACTGGAATCCCGAGGGGCTCGATCTTTGGCCGCCTGAGTTCGACGATCCAGCTTTCAGCCGCAAGGTACTGGGACTGGAGGATTGAGGCTGCTTCTCGACACCCACATGGTCCTGTGGTTTGCAACTGAGCGCGAACGACTGAATCCCAGCGAGCTGGGCGCGATCCTTGATCCGGATAACGAAATTACGGTTTCCGCCGTGTCGATCTGGGAATTGCGGATCAAGTGGGGTCGACGATATCGCTCGGGTCACCGCAAGGGACCGACCGATCCGGTCGGGCTGCTTTCGGCGCTCCGCGAGTTCGGTTTGGCCGTGATTCCACTGACGGCGGAACAAAGCGCCGCGATGCCGAAGATCCCGCTCGGTCATAACGACCCCTTCGACGATCTCCTGCTGACGGTCGCTCAAGAAACCGATCAAAAGCTGCTCACGCGAGACGACGAACTGGCCGACCATCCGCTCGCCCTGTTCGCTCGTTGAGCAACCGCGTTCATCTTCTCAATACCGGTAGTGGTCCGCCTTGAACGGGCCGTTCACGGGCACGCCGATGTAATCGGCCTGCTTGCGGCTGAGCTTGGTCAGGTTCACGCCGAGCTTGTCGAGGTGGAGCGCGGCGACTTTCTCGTCGAGGTGCTTGGGCAGCACGTAGACCTTGTTGTCGTATTCGCCGGCCTTGGTCCACAGCTCGATCTGGGCGAGCGTCTGGTTGGTGAAGCTCGACGACATGACGAAGCTCGGGTGCCCGGTGGCGCAGCCAAGGTTGACCAGGCGGCCCTTGGCGAGGACGATGATCTGCTTTCCGTCAGGGAACTCGACCAAGTCGGTGCCGGGCTTAACCTCGGCCCACTTGTAGTTGTCGAGCGCCGAAATCTGAATCTCGGAATCGAAGTGGCCGATGTTGCAGACGATGGCCATGTTCTTCATCGCCTTCATGTGCTCGGCGGTGATCACGTCCTCGTTGCCGGTGGCGGTGACGAAGATGTCGGCGCGGCTCACCGCCTCCTCCATCGTCACCACCTCGTAGCCTTCCATCGCCGCCTGCAGCGCGCAGATCGGATCGATCTCGGTGACCATCACCCGCGCCCCGCCGTTGCGCAGCGAGGCGGCCGAGCCCTTGCCGACGTCGCCGAACCCGGCGACGCAGGCGACCTTGCCGGCCAGCATCACGTCGGTGGCGCGGCGGATCGCGTCGACCAGCGATTCCTTGCAGCCGTAGAGGTTGTCGAACTTCGACTTGGTCACGCTGTCGTTGACGTTGATCGCCGGGAACGGAAGCTTGCCGACCTTGGCCAGCGCGTAGAGCCGGTGGACCCCGGTGGTGGTCTCCTCCGACACGCCCTTGATGTTGCGCACCGAGGCGGTGAGGTAGCCCGGCCGGGCCTTGACGAAGGCCTTGAGCGCGCGCTGGAACTCGATCTCCTCGGCGTTGGCGGGCTCGAGCAGCTTCTCGCCCGCTTCGAGCCGCGCGCCCCACAGCGCAAACATCGTCGCATCGCCGCCGTCGTCGAGGATCAGGTTGGCGGTGGTGTCGTCGCCGTCCTTGGACCAGTTGAAGATGCGACCTACATAGTCCCAGTATTCGGCCAGGCCCTCGCCCTTGACCGCGAAC
>JAIVIY010000075.1 GCA_020200285.1 Novosphingobium sp.
GAGCCCGCGCGCGCCGACTGGATGCGCTCGCGCGCGTACTGCTGCGCCTGTTGAAGCGCGCGCTCGGCGATCTGCACCCCCTGGCTGCCGACGTTGATCCGCGCCGCGTTCATCATCGTGAACATCGCCGCGAGCCCGGCGTTCTGGCGTCCGATCAGCTCGCCGACGCATTCGCCGTTGTCGCCATAGCTCATCACGCAAGTCGGCGAGGCGTGGATGCCGAGCTTGTGCTCGATCGACACGCAGCGCAAGTCGTTGCGCGGGCCCGGCTCGCCGTCGGCTGCGACGTGGAGCTTGGGCACCACGAACAGCGAGATGCCCCGGCTGCCCGCGGGCGCGTCCGGGGTGCGGGCGAGCACCAGGTGGACGATGTTGTCGGCGCAGTCGTGCTCGCCGAAGGTGATGAAGATCTTGGTGCCGCGGATCGACCACTTGCCCGCGTGCTCGCCCGCTTCGATCGGGGTCGCGGAGGTCCGCAGCGCGCCGACGTCGCTGCCCGCCTGCGGCTCGGTCAGGTTCATCGTCCCCGACCATTCGCCGCTGACCAGCTTGGGCAGGTAGGTCGCCTTGAGCGCCTCGCTGCCGTGGTGGTGGAGCGCCTCGATCGCCCCGACGGTGAGCAGCGGCAGCAAGGTGAAGCCCATGTTGGCGGTGCCTACGGTCTCGAGCACGCAGGTCGCCAGGCTGAACGGCAGGCCCTGCCCGCCGAACGCCTCGGGCCCGGAAATCGAGTTCCAGCCCTGCTCGACGAAGTGGCGGTAGGCCTCGCGGAAGCCCGCTGGCAGCGTGACCGTGCCGTTGGCGAACTTGGCGCCTTCGCTGTCGCCGAGGCGGTTGAGCGGGGCGTACTCGCCCTCGGCGAACGCGGCGACGCCCGCGACGATCGCCGCGACGACATCACCGTCGGCGGCGGCGAAGCGTTCGTGTCCGGCGAGCTCCTCGATCCCGGCGCAAGCCCTGAGCGCGAGGAGCTGGTCGGCGGTCGGGGCGGCGAAGGCCATGCGCTTTTCCTTGGCTTGCGTGCCCGGTGGCTATAGCCGCCGCGGCGATGGCGACAACTCCCCGGATCGCAGGCGAAGAGGCGCTCGACGAGGCCGTCGCGATCCTGCGCGGGGGCGGCATCGTCGCGGTGCCGACCGAGACCGTCTACGGCCTCGCCGCTCGCGCCGACAGCGACGCCGCGGTGGCCGCGGTCTATCGCGTCAAGGGGCGGCCGTCGTTCAATCCGCTGATCGTCCACGTCCGCGATTTCGCCGCGGCGCAGGCGCTGGCCGAGACCGACGAACGCGCCGCCGCGCTGGCCGAGGCGCTGTGGCCGGGCGCGCTGACCCTGGTCCTGCCGCGCCGCGCCGACGCCGCGCTCGCCCCGGCGGTCAGCGCCGGCCTGCCGACGATCGCGCTGCGCTGCCCGGCGCACCCGCTGATGCGCGCGCTGCTCGAACGCTGCGAGTTCCCGCTGGCCGCGCCCTCCGCCAACAAGAGCGGCGCGATCAGCCCGACCGAGCCCGCGCACGTCGCGGTCTCGCTCGGCGCCGCGGCGCCGCTGATCCTCGATGGCGCGCGCTGCGAAGCGGGGCTCGAATCCACCATCGTCGCCTTGCGCGGCGATGGGCGCTGGGAAGTTCTCCGCCCCGGCCCGATCGACCGCGAGCGCATCTCCGGAATTCTCGGCGCGGGCAACGAAGCCGTGGCGTCATCGGGCGCAATCGAGGCGCCGGGGCAACTCGCGGGCCACTATGCGCCGGTCAAGCCGCTCCGGCTCGGCGCAGTGGCGCCCGAACCCGGCGAGTTTCTGATCGGCTTCGGCGAGATTGCGGGAGACACGACCCTGTCGGCCTCAGGCGACCTCGCCGAAGCCGCGGCCCGGCTGTACCGCTGCCTACACGAGGCCGACGCCGCGCCGCAGCCGCGGATCGCGGTTGCGCCTGTGCCCCGAGAGGGCATCGGCGCGGCGATCAACGACCGCTTGCGCCGCGCGGCGGTGCGCTAGTCGAGCTCGTACGGGACCGACGGGGCGAGGGCGGACATCTGCCCGCGGATTTCGACCTGCTTGCGACAGGCGCGGTCGTCGCCGTCCATGCACTTGGCTTGCAGCTTGTCGAACTCGCGCTGGAGCTTGCCGAGCTTCTCCTCGCGCCGGCGGACTTCGCGGCCGCGCTTCTGGTCGGCTTCGGCCTGGCTGGTGGTGACCGCGTCGACCCCCGCTCCGACCGCGTTGACCCCGGTCTTGGCGACCTTGACGGGCAAGGTGACGACATCCATCGCGGTGCAGCCGGAAAGCAGCAGCAGCGCGGCCGGCGCGAACAAGGCGAAACGAACGAGCATTGTGACGACCCCGCGCTGTTGGGCCGAG
>JAIVIY010000106.1 GCA_020200285.1 Novosphingobium sp.
ATCGAGGGGGTGATGCTCAAGCGCCGCGACGCGCCTTATGTCGCCGGGCGCAAGACCGGGCGGTGGTTCAAGTGGAAGCGCGACCCGCTGCTGGTCGACTGCGTGCTGATGTACGCCCAGCGCGGGAGCGGCAAGCGCAGCTCGTTCTATTCGGACTACACCTTCGGCTGCTGGGACGGCGACCCCGACGCGGGCGCCGAACTGCTGCCCGTCGGCAAGGCCTATTTCGGGTTCACCGACGACGAGCTCAAATGGCTCGACCGCCACGTCCGCACCCACACCGTCAACCGCTTCGGCCCGGTGCGCGAGACCGACAAGAGCCTGGTGCTCGAGGTCGCGTTCGATTCGGTCCATGCCTCGAAGCGGCACAAGTCGGGCGTGGCGATGCGCTTCCCCCGGATCAGCCGCATCCGCGCCGACAAGCCCGCGCACGAAGCCGACCGGCTGGAGACGTTGAAGGCGATGGTGCGCGACTAATCGGTCCGCGCGGCGCGGGCGAGCTGGAGCTCGATCAGCTTGAGCTCGCGGATCACCCGGTTGGTCTGCAGCGACGGCCACAGCGCCAGCTTGATCATCAGCGACATCAGCAGCAGCACCGCGGCGGGCAAGCCCCAGCGCAGCGCCTCGAGCGGCTCGGCGGCGAGGAAGAAGCGCCACGCCATCCACGCCCCGGCGACGAACACCACCGACTGGATCAGCATCATCATCGCGTTGACCCAGCCCGTGCGGCCTTCGAAAATCCCGAACAGCTGGGTGAAATAGCCTGGCTCCTCGCCGATCGCGCGCAGCAGGGCGCGCTCCTCGGCGTCGAGCGCCTCGCCGATCACCGCATCGACATCCTTCATTGTCCGGCTCCTTCCAGGTGGGCGCGCAACTTGCGCCGGGCGTGCATCAGGCGGGTCTTGACAGTGCCTGTTGGCACTTCGAGCGCGACCGCCGTTTCGGCGACCGACAGCTCCTCGAAATAGAACAGCGCCACCGCCGCGCGCTGCTCTGGGGGCAGCCCGCGGATCGCGGCGCGAAGCCGCGCAGCGTCCAGCGAGGCACCGGGATCGGCCGCTTCGCCATGCGGTTGCGCGGCAAGCTCGTCGCCCAGCGAGCGAGCGCGAACCGCCGCGCCGATCGTCCGGGCGCAGCGCCGCGAGACGATCCGGTAGGCCCACGCGGCGAACGCGCGCTCGTCGCGCAAGCCCCGCAGCCCCGCGGCGATCTCGATCCACCCGGCTTGCGCCGCGTCGTCGGCGTCGGCGCGGTTGCCGGCCAGCCGCCAAGCGTGCGCGACCAGCTTCGGATGCCAGCGCCGCGCCAGCCGAGCGAACGCCGCCCGGTCGCCGGCCCGGGCCGCGGCGACGAGAAAGTCGTCCAGTACTCGGGCCGCCGTGCGGCTCATCGCCGTCCCCCTCGCCGCTTCGAACCAAGGTCCCCGCGGCGATGCTGCCGGTTCAATGCGGCTGCGAATTATCTTCGCCGGCCGACTGAAATCAGCTGTCGCGCAACGCGGCGGCGTGGTGCTTCGCGTTCTCGGCGTAATGCGCGACGCCGGCGCGCATGCCGGCGATGGCCGCGTCGTCGAGCTCGCGCATGAACCGCGCCGGGCGGCCGCCCCACAAGGTGCGCGGCTCGATCGTCTTGCCTTCGGTCAGCATCGCGCCCGCGGCGAGCATCGCGTCGCCGCCGATCCGCGCCTTGCACGCAGTTGTACCACACGCTCGATCCCGGGCCGATGGTCACGTCGCCGATGATCCGGCAGCCCGGCGCAATCCATGCGGTCGGATCGATTTGCGGAGACTTGCCGTGGATCGGCACGAACGTGACGTCGCGAAAGCGCGAATAGTCAGGGGTCACCATACTTTCCCCACCAGGTTGGCCCAGCGCACCGCGGGCAGGATCGAGGCGTGCTCGTCGGTCCACGGCCGCGTGCCGGGCCTCTCGAGCAAGGGCCGCCACTCGGCGCGCCCGCTGGTGAGGCGAGCGAGCTGCGCCGGATCGCGCGCCGCCGCAATCCACACCGAGGCCGAAAACGTGCCGTCGCGCGCCGGCCGGTCGCTCAGCACCCGCGCGCTCCAGCCTTTTGCGCGCAGCGCCGCGGAGAGCTGCGGCTCGAGCTCGAAATAGCGGTTGGAGATGTGCAGCAGCATGACCCCATCGGGCGCGAGCGTCCGGCCGTAGACGCCGATCGCCTCGGCGGTGAGCAGGTGCAGCGGAATCGTGTCCGAGCTGAAGGCGTCGACCGCGAGCAGATCGAAGCTCGCCCGCGGCTGCCGCGCCAGCTCGACCCGCGCATCGCCGAGCCGCACCGCGGCGTCGGGCGCGCATTCTGCGAGATAGGTGAAATCGAGCGAGAGCGAGAACGCCAGCACCGCGCGGTCGATCTCGAAGAAGGTCCAGCTTTGCCCCGGCCGTTTCCAGCAGGCGAGTGTGCCGGTGCCGAGCCCGACCACGCCGAGGCGCGCGGTGTCGCCGAACAGCGCGGGCACACGCGCCATGGCGATGCCGACCCCCGAGGTCGGGCCGTAATAGGTGGTCGGCAGGCGGCGCCAGCCGGGATGGGTCAGTTGCATCCCGTGCATCGTCGTGCCGTGAGCGAGCACCCGCTGGCCCGCCTCGGTATGGTCGCGCACGGTATAGACCCCGAAGTAGCTGCGGCTGCGCGCGCCGTCGAGCGTTTGGCGAACCGTCTCCAGCCCGCCGTGCGCGAGCATCAGGACGCCGAGCACGGCGACGAACGCCGGCCGCACGCCGATCACCAGCACCCCGCAAAAGGCGATGGCGAGCGTGAGCAGCAGCGAAACCAGCGGGCTCTGCTTGGGATCGAGGTCCGACAGCAGCCAGCCGAGGAACCCGGCGAAGACCACCAGCGCGGCGGCGGTGAGCACGATCCGGTCGCGCGACAGGTCGCCGCTTTCCATCCAGCGCAGCAGCGGCCGCTGCGGCAGCAGCAGCGCCGCGGCGAAGATCAGCAGCGGATGCTCCCACACCCAGTCGAACCACAACGGCGCGACCAACGCGGTGAACAGCCCGCCGAGCGCCCCGCCCGCCGACATCACCAGATAGAACAGCGTCAGCCGGCTCGCCGGGGGGCGCAGGTCGTAAAGCCGCGCGTGCAAGGTCACGGCGACGGCGAACAGCAGCACCACCCCGGCCAGCGCCAGCGACAGCGACCCGGTGCTGCGCGAGGTCATCGCGTAGCCGCCGGCGAGCAGGAGCAGGACGGGCGTGATCCGGCACACCGCATGCGCGAACGGGCGGCGGTCGGCGAACGCGGCGACGAAGCTCAGCAGATAGAGCCCGAGCGGAATCACCCAGAACAACGGCATCGCGAAGACGTCGGTAGTGAGGTGCGTGGTGGTCGACAGCATCAGGCCGGAGGGCACCGCGGCGAGCACGAGCCACTGGGCGATCCGCCACGCAGGAATCGGCTCGGCCGGCTCGCCCGAGACCTCGGCGGCTACCCTCCCGCGCCAGCGCGCCCAGGCGCACAGCGCGATCAGCACGACGAGCGCCGCGTAGCCCGCGCTCCACGCCCAGGCCTGCTGACCCAGGCCGAGCAGCGGCTCGGCGAGCAGCGGGTAGGCGAGCAGCCCGGCGAAGCTGCCGAGGTTCGAGGCCGCGTAGAGCGCCCACGGCTCGCCGGCCTCGGGATGCGCGGAAAACCAGCGCTGCATGAGCGGCGCTTGCGCCGAGACCAGGAAGAACACCGGTCCGATCGACAGCGCGAACAGCGCCGGCACCCACAGCGCCTCGCGCCCCGGCGCGGGCGGCGGCAGCGCGGCGAGGTGAATCGGCAGGGTCAGCGCGGCCAGCGCGAGCAGCGCCAGATGAATCGAGGCCTGGGTCCGCACCGCCCAGCGCGAGAGCAGGTGGGCGTAGGCGTAGCCGCCCAGCAGCAGCGCCTGATAGACCAGCATCGCGCTGTTCCAGACGTTGGGCGCGCCGCCCAGCTGGGGCAGCGCGAGCCGCGCGACCATCGGCTGAATCGCGAACAGCAGGAAACTGCCGACGAGCACGGTCGCGACGAACAGCGGGCGCTGCACCGGTGTCATGGCCGCCGGGCGATACTGTACGCGACGTGCGGCTTGAGCGGAGAGCCGTCCGGGACCTTGGGATGATCGAAATCGAGCTCGGGATGACGGACCATCCCGAGCCGCTCCATCAGTCCCCGGCTGCGTCGATTGGCCTGGGCGGTAATGGCCCAGATCGCGTCCGGCGCGAGCCGTTCGAATCCCCACACGAGCGCGGCCTGCGCCGCCTCGCGCGCGTAGCCTTGGCCCCAACAGTCGGCGATGAGCCGCCAGCCGACCTCGATCCGACCCTCCAGCGGCCAGAAAGTGCCCGGATTGAGCCCGCACCAGCCGAGGAAGCGCCCGTCGTCGCGCCGCTCCAGCGCCCATTGGGTGTAGCCGTTGACCTGAGCGATTGCGACCAGCCGGCCAATCAGCGCCGCGGTCTCCTCGCGCGACAGCAGCGGCCCGAGCGTCGCCATGACCCGCGGATCGGCGCACATCGCCGCGAAGGGATCGAGATCGCCCTCGCGCCAGTCGCGCAGCACCAGTCGGGGCGTTTCTAGCGCGAAGTCGGTCACGGCCGCCACGTCGCGAGATCGGCGCGGTAGACCGTGGTCGGGTTGTCCGCCGCGGGGTAGGCGGGGTCGCGATAGGAAAGCTTCGGGCAGGGCGTCAGGCCGAGCCTGGCCATCAGCCGGGTCGAGGCGGCGTTGGAATCGCTGGTCTGCGCCCACACCGTCTCGAAATCCGCCTCGGCGAAGCCCCATTGCAAAAGCGCGCGCGCCGCTTCGCCGGCGAGGCCCCGGCCCCAGTGCGCCGGCGCGAACTTCCAGCCGATCTGCGGTCGTCCGCGCATGACCGCGGGCGCGAGCGGTTCGGCGACGTCGGAAAAGCCGATCTGGCCGAGCGGCTCGCCGGTCCCGCGCAGCTCGGCGATGCGGAACCCGCGCCCGCGCTCGCCGAAGGTGGCGACGTTGCGCGCCCACTGCGCGGCGACGGTGGCAGGATCGCGCGGACCGCCGAGAAAGCGGTTGACCTCGGGCGTGTTGAGCGTGGCCAGCCACCATTCGCCGTCATCTGCGCGAGGCGGGCGCAACCGCAGCCGCTCGGTTTCGATCATGCGTTGAGCAGCCGTGCGGCGTGCGCCGCGTGATAGGTCAAAACCCCCGAACAGCCCGCGCGCTTGAACGCCAGCAGCGTCTCGAGCACCAGCGCGTCGCGCTCGCCCGCGCCCGCCGCGGCGGCCGCCTCGATCATCGCGTATTCGCCGCTGACCTGGTAGGCGAAGACCGGCACCGCGAAGCGCTGCTTCACCTTGGCGACGATGTCGAGATAGGGCAGCCCCGGCTTGACCATCACGCTGTCGGCGCCCTCCGCCAAGTCGAGCGCGACTTCGCGCAGCGCTTCCTCGGCGTTGCCAGGGTCCATCTGGTAGGTCTTCTTGTCGCCCTTGAGCAGCCCGCGGCTGCCGACCGCGTCGCGGAAGGGCCCGTAGAACGCGCTCGCGTACTTGGCGGCGTAGCTCATGATCTGGACGTTGGGGTGGCCCGCCATCTCGAGCGCCATGCGGATCGCCCGGACCCGCCCGTCCATCATGTCCGAGGGCGCGACGATGTCCGCGCCCGCCGCGGCCTGGTTGAGCGCCTGGTCGACCAGCACCGCAACGGTATCGTCGTTGACGACGTAGCCGGCGTCGTCGACCAGCCCGTCCTGGCCGTGGCTGGTGTAGGGATCGAGCGCGACGTCGGTCAACACCCCGATCTCGCCTCCCACGGCATCGCGGATCGACTTGATCGCCCGGCACATCAGGTTGTCGGGATTGAGCGCCTCGCCGCCATCTTCGCTGCGCAGGCCGGGCGGGGTGTTGGGAAACAGCGCGAGGCACGGGATGCCAAGGGCGACGGCCTCCCTGGCGCGCGCTGCGATCCCGTCGAGCGACCAGCGCGAGACGCCGGGCAGCGAGCCGACCGGCTCCTCGACGTTCTCGCCCTCGGTCACGAACAGCGGCCAGATCAGGTCGGCGGGGGTCAGCACGGTCTCGCGATGCAGCGCCCGGCTCCACGCCGAAGCGCGGGTGCGGCGCAGCCGAAGCGCGGGGTAGGACGCGGTCATCGCCGCGGCTTGTGCCGCAAAAGCCGCGGGGTGGGAAGCCGGGCAGCGCGCGGTCAGAGCGCGCGCATCAGCCTCGGCACTTCGGCGAGCAGCTCGCGCGCGAGGTAGCCCAGCGGGCCTTGCCGCTCGGCGCAGCGCCGGCCCGCTTCGCCGTGGAGCCAGACCGCCCACAGCGTCGCGGTGAGCGGCTCGGCGCCGCGCGCGGCGAGGCCGGCGACGATTCCCGCGAGGACGTCGCCCGATCCGCCCGTCGCCAGCCCGACGCCGCCGCCGGCACAGGCGTAGAGCGCGCCTTCGGGGGTCGCGACCAGCGTGGTCGCCCCTTTGAGCACGCAAGTTGCGCCGAAGGCCCGAGCGGCGGAGCGAGTCGCGCGAGCGCGGTCGGCGTCGATCTCGGCGGCATCGCAATCGAGCATTCCCGCCATCTCGCCGATGTGCGGGGTGAGGATCGCCGGGTGACGGCGTCCGCGCAGCGGCGCGATCCGGTCGGGCGGCAGGCAGGTCAGCGCCGCGGCGTCGAGGATCAGCGGGGCGGTGCAGGAGTCGGCTGCGAGCAGATGGTCGACCACACCGCCCGCAGCTCCGTCGCCGCTGATCGCCGGGCCGAGCACGATCGCATCGGCATGCTCGAGCAGCGGACTCAGCACGCGACCGCAATTCCCGCCGATCTCGCCGTCGGGATCCTCGGGCAAGCCGAACACCGCGATCTCGGGCATCGCCACACCCAAGAGGATTGCCGCGGATTCGACCGTCGCCACCCGCACCTTGCCCGCGCCCGCGCGCAGCGCGGCTTCGGCGGTCAGGCGGACTCCGCCCGGGACGTTGCGGCCTCCGCCGATCGCCAGCACCCGCCCGCGCTCGTTCTTGTCGGCCTCGTTCGACGGCTCGGGAAGGGGATTGGCGCGAAGCCAGTCCGAATCGAGCGCAACGGGATTGCTCGCGCCGGTCATCCTCTGGCCGCGACCATCTTGTCGGGCGCGGCGGTGACCGGGGTCGCCTCTTCCTCCATCGGCGCGGTGACGTTGTAGCGCGCCAGCACGAGGTTGCCGTCCTTGCCCGCGCCGGCGTCGAACTTGTACTCGGTGATCGCGCAGTTGGCGACATCGCCGGCCTTGTCGATCGCCAGGATCTCGGCCTCGGAAAGGTTCTCGAGCACATAGCGCAAGCACAGCACCACCACCTGGTGGGCGACGATCATCACCCGCCGCCCGCCGTAGTGGAGCGAGACCGTGTCCATCAGCGCGCGCAGCCGGAAGATCACGTCGACCCACGATTCGCCGCCGGGGGGGCGGTGATAGAACTTGCCGAGCAGCTTGCGGAAACTCGCCTGCTCGGGCTGGAGCTGATGGATGCCGACCGTGGTCAGCCCGTCGAGGATGCCGAACTCCTTCTCGCGCAGCCGCTCGTCGATGCAGATCCGTTCGTCGGAACGGCACCCGCTAGCGGCGCGGAACAGCTCGGCGGTCTGCACCGCGCGGACATAGGGCGAGGCGAGCATGACTTCGGGCCGCCCGTCCTCGTGCGCCGTGGCGAACCACTTGCCCAGCGCGGCGGCCTGCTCGCGCCCGAGCTCGGACAGCGGCACGTCGACGTCGCGGTGGGTCAGCGCGATCCGCGCCAGCCCGGCCTCGTCGGCGGCGTCGCGCGCGACGTTGCCCGCGCTCTGGCCGTGACGGACTACCCACAGCACGCTCGGCCAGCGCGGCGTCATTGCCTGGAATGCCCCGACATCGCAGGCGGAACGGCACGGCCGGCGGTCCGGTTCCCGGCCCGGCGGGGAAGGCAGGACCCGACGCGGCTAGCGCGAGACGATCGTCGGATCGCCGATCGCGGTGACCCGGTCGTCGCGTGGCGCGGCGCGCGGCGGGTCGGCCTGCAGCCACGCCTCGAGCGCCTCGATGTCGGTGGGCCGCGCCACCACCGTGTCGCGCATCCTCGCCAGCGTCGCGAAGCTGTCGCCGCCTCCGGCGAGGAAGCTGTTGACGGTGATGCGGTAATCGGCGGCCGGATCGATCGGCGCGCCGTCGAGCGTCATCGCGGTCACCCGCTGGCCGATCGGACGAGTGAGGTCGATGGTGTAGGCGAAGCCGGCCGAGGGGCTCAGGTACTGGAGCGGCTGGTTGGCGTCGAAGCCTTCCTCGAACACCGCCTTGAGCTCGGCGCCGGTCAAGGTCCCGGTCACCAGCTGGTTGGTGAACGGCTGGACGCTGTAGAGCTGGCCGTAGCTCACCCGGCCTTGCGCGTCGGGAGTGAGATTGAACGGGCTGCGCACGCCGAAGGCGTTCATCAGCGCGATCTGCGCCCCCGCCGATTTCGTCGCAGCGAGCTGCGCGTCGGCGACCAGCAGGCCCAGCGTGCCGCCGATCCGCCCGGCTTCGCCGCCGGGCCGGAACACGCGCTCGGCGATCCGCCCGGCGGGGCGCTCGATCTCGGACTTGGCGGCCTCGAGATAGCGGCCGACGTACTCGGCGACGTCCGCGCGCGGCGCGAAGCGCGGGAACAGTTCAGTGGGTTCGACCCGGCCTCGCGTCGTGGTCATGCCGTCGTTCTGAACGATGATGTTACGCGCGCGCTTTGCGACGACGCGGTTGGCGACGGGGTCGATCCGCAGCGCGATGTCGGTGGCCATCGCGCCATAGACCCCGGCGCTGGTCAGCAGGAACGGCTTGGCCGGATCGAGCCCGGCGTAATCGCAGACATACGACCAATGGGTATGGCCCGAGACGACAACGTCGACCTCGCTGGTCATCCGGTCGAGGATACCGCGGATTTCGCCGGTCAGGTTCGAGCAGCTGCTCGGGTCGAGGTTGCCGCTGGTGTAGCCGCCCTGGTGGATCAGCAGGATCACCGCGTCGGCGCCCTGGGCGCGCAGCTGCGGGGCGAGCCGGTTGACCGTCTCCGCCTCGTCGGCGAAAGTCGCGCCGCCCAGGCCCTCGCGCGAGGTGAGGTCGGCGGTCTCCTTGAGCGTCACTCCGATCAATCCGACGGTGACCTTGCGCCGGCCGCTGCCGAAGCTGCGCAGCGCGGTTCCGGGCAGCATGGTCGAGCCGTCGGGCTCGATCGTGTTGGCGGCGAGGAACTGGAAGCGGGCGCCGGCGAAGCGCTCGAGCTTGCAGGGTTCGCGGGTGGTGTGCTGCTCGCACCCGCCTTTCCGGATCCGTTCGAGCTCGTCGCGGCCGCGATCGAACTCGTGGTTGCCGACCGCGTTGAAATCGACGCCGATGCGGTTCATCGCGCCGATCGTCGGCTCGTCGAGGAACAGCGCCGAGGCCAGCTGCGACCCGCCGATCATGTCGCCCGCCGAAACCGTCAGGGTGTGCGGATATTTGGCCCGGATCGAATCGACCGCCGACGCGAGGTAGGCGACTCCCCCGGCTGGGACCAGAACCTCGCCGCCATTGCCGTCGGGCTGGCGCTGGGCGGAGCGCGGGGGCTCGAGCGAGCCGTGAAAATCGTTGATCGCGATGATCCCGACCTCGACCGGCTCGACGGCTTCGCGCGGCACGGTGGCGCAGGCGGCAAGGGCGGGAACGAGGGCGAAGCCTAACAGCGGACGAAGAGCGATCATTCGCGCGGGATTAGACGAAGCCTCGAACCGCGTCAGGATTTTTCGTCGCGCCGCGTTGAAATGCTGCAAGTGCGAGCCTAGATCCGGTGCTGTTCCAGATGCACTGCGACCTCGGCAACCAGCATTTCGCGGTGGTCCGCAGCTACGTCGACCTCGGCGATCATTACTTGTGCGAGATCATCGCCGAGGCGATGAGCGACGGGCACTTTCCCGGGCTGTCGATCGACGAGGCGCTGAGCCTGATCAACCAGATGGTTTCCGCTTACGTCAACATCACCCTGATGATCCTGATCATGGACAAATTGAGCGAGGCCAAGCTCGCGCGGATCGTCGATGCGATCTTCGACGGGCTTTCGGCCGAGGATCGCGGCGCGCTGGGCGTCAAGGACTTGCGCGCGGCGTAGCGGACCTTGCACTATCTAGTGGTTCCCACTAGATTAGGAGGATGGACCGCGCGATCACCGCCACCGAAGCCAACCAGCGCTTTTCGGAAATTTTGCGCGAAGTCTCGCAAGGCAACAGCTTCACCGTCACCTCGCGGGGCCGCGCGGTGGCGCGCGTCGTGCCGGTGGAGCGCGAGGACCAGAAGCAGAAGATCGAACGGCTTCTGGAATACGTGAAGACTTTGCCTCCGACGCGTGTCGCCCCCTGGACTCGCGAGGAACTCTACGATTGATCCGGATTGCGCTGGATTCCAATGTCCTCGCGTATTTCGCGCAGGTCCGGATCGACGATGCAGACAAGCCCAAGATCGCCGCGATTGCCGGGATTCTCGGCAAGTTGAAGGAACAGGCTGAACTGGTCGCGCCGGTCCAGGCCCTGGGCGAGCTTTTCGTAGTCTTGCGTCGGGGCGGGCGTTCCGCAACCGAGGCTCGCGCCGTGATCGTCGAGTTCAGCCGAAGCTTCATGACCGCGGAAAGCCTGAACGCCGTCTTGCTCAGCGCCGCGGATCTCGCGGCCCGCTACCGTTTCCAGTTCTGGGACTCGACGATCATCGCCGCCTCGGCGCAAGCGGGATGCAGCCTGCTGCTCTCCGAAGACATGCAGGATGGATTCGCGGTGGACGGGCTGACCATCGTCAATCCGTTCGCCGCTGCGCCGCACCGGAAGCTGGCGCGACTGCTCGCTTAATCGCGCGATTAAACTGCTTGCGCCCGGTTGCCGTAGACGCGAACATCGCGGGGGAGACAGGCGATGGGCGAGGCGAATCGGATTGAACTCGATGCGGTGATTGTCGGCGCGGGCTTCGCCGGCATGTACATGCTGCACAAGCTGCGCGGCCAGGGGCTGAACGTCAGGGTGATCGAGGCCGGGAGCGGGGTCGGCGGAACCTGGTTCTGGAACCGCTATCCCGGCGCGCGGGTCGACATCGAGAGCCGCGACTACGGCTACAGCTTCGACCCCGAGCTCGAGCGCGAGTGGCGCTGGAGCGAGCGCTACGCCGCGCAGCCCGAGCTGCTGCGCTACCTCAATCACGTCGCCGACCGTTACGATTTGCGCCGCGACATCCAGTTCGAGACGCGCGTCACCGCCGCGCATTTCGACGAAGCGGCGGCGCGGTGGACCATCGAGACCGACCGCGGCGACCGCTTGTCGGCGCGGTTCTGCATCATGGCCACCGGCTGCCTGTCCGAGCCCAAGGACATCGTCTTTCCGGGCGCCGAGGACTTCGCCGGCGAGGTCTACCGGACCTTCGACTACCCCGAGCAGGGCGTCGATTTCACCGGCAAGCGCGTCGCGGTGATCGGCACCGGCTCGTCGGGCCTCCAGACCATCACCGCGATCGCGCCCGAGTGCGCGCACCTGACCGTGTTCCAGCGCACTCCCAACTACAGCGTGCCGGCGAACAACCACCCGCTGACCGCTGATGAGCAGGCCGAATGGGACGCCGAGCGCGAGGCCTATCGCGCCCGCGCCAAGGCGCAGCCGCTGGCGTTCTGGAACGAGCCGACCGAGGCGCTCGCGCTCGAGGCGACGCCCGAGGAACGCCATCGCGAGTTCGAGCGGCGCTGGGAGTTCGGCGGTTTTCGCGTCGGCGCCCCCTATGCCGACACCGGCGTGAACCTCGAGGCCAACAGGATTCTGGCCGACTACGCCGCCGACAAGATCCGCAGCATCGTCCGCGATCCGCACGTCGCCGAGCGGCTGACGCCCAGAACCTACCCGTTCGGGACCAAGCGGCTGTGCGTCGATACCGGCTATTACCAGGTCTACAACCGCGACAACGTGACGCTGGTCGACTTGCGCGAGACCCCGATCGAGCGGATCACCGCCGACGGGATCAGGACCAGCGAACGCGACCATCCGGTCGACGCGATCGTCTACGCGCTCGGCTTCGACGCGATGACCGGGACCCTGGCCAAGCTCGACATCCGCGGCCGCGATGGGCTGACGTTGCGCGAGAAATGGGCGCACGGGCCGGTCACCTACCTCGGGCTGATGATCGCCGGCTTCCCCAACCTGTTCACGATCACCGGGCCGGGCAGCCCCTCGGTGCTGACCAACATGGTGATGTCGATCGAGCAGCACGTCGAGTGGATCGCGGCGGCGATCGCGTGGCTCGACGAGCACGGCAAGGCGACGATCGAGGCGACGCCGCAAGCCGAGGCCGAGTGGGTCGCGCACGTCGCCGAGGTCGCGCACCAGACGCTCTACCCACTCGCCGACAGCTGGTACATGGGCGCCAACGTCGAGGGCAAGCCGCGCGTCTTCCTGCCCTACGTCGGCGGGTTCGACGCCTACGTCCTGGCGTGCAACGATGCGGCGGCGAACGACTACCGCGGGTTCGCCACGGGCTGACGGCAGCGCGATGGCGCGCACGGCGACCTCATGTTATTTACACAGGTGTGAGCACAGCGATTCCCTACAGCTACCCGATCGGCGTCGAGCCCGGCGACATCGACTTCATGGGCCACGTCAACAACGCCCACTACCTGACCTGGGTGCAGGACGCGGTGGTCGCGCACTGGCGCAACCTCGCCCCGCCCGAGGCGGTCGCGCGGCTTCTCTGGGTCGCGCTCAAGCACGAGATCACCTACCGACGCCCGACTTTCCTCGGCGACGACGTGATCGCCACCGTCCTGCTCGAGAAAGTCGAGGGCGCGCGCGCGTTCTACGAAACCGTGATCCGCCGCGGCGAGGAAGTGCTCGCCGAAGTCAAATCGAGCTGGTGTTGCGTCGATATAGCTACCATGCGCCCGGCGCGGCTGGCGAAGGACATCGTCGCGCGGTTCTTTGCCGAGGGGGAGTGACGGTTACCAGTGGCTTCGGACGTCAGGGCGCGGGGATGGTGACGTTCGCGAGAACTCTCTCGCGCCCGTCCGCTCCGATCCGGCGCAAGCGCATCCGATCAGGCGTGCCCGCGGCGTGGTCCTTCGGCTCGAGCAAATAGAGGCTGTCGTTTCGCCAGGCGACCCCGGTCGGCGCCCACGGCGCGGACGAGGCGGCCACGGTTCGCGGGCCTCGGGCGACGCTGACCGAGATCACGCGGCGCTTGCCGTGCTCCGCGGCGAACACGCTGTCGTTCGGTCCCGGCGCAATCCCGAAATTGCCCATGGCTAGCTCGCGCGCGACGACCCGCACGGTGCGGTCGGAGGCGATCCGGCGGATCGTTCCGCCATCGCGGAACAGGAACGAGCCGTCAGCGGCGAGCGCAGTTCCTGCGAAGTCGTTGACCAGAACCGGGCGAAAGGCGCGGTCGTCGGCCGCGTCGCCGAACATCAATTCGACCTTGCGACCGCGACACTTGCGGTGGACCAGCGCTCCAGCGCCCGGCGAGGCGCGGTCGGCGTGCCACGTGCAACCTTTCCGGTCGCGCAGCAAACCTATGCCCCGCAGATGCGAACCTAGACGTCGAGATTCGCCACGTTCAGCGCGTTGTCCTGGATGAATTCCCTCCGCGGCTCGACCACGTCGCCCATCAGCCGGGTGAAGATCTCGTCGGTGACGTCGGCGTCCTCGACCTTGACCTGGAGCAGGCTGCGGTGGTCCGGGTCGAGCGTGGTCTCCCACAACTGCTCGGCGTTCATCTCCCCCAGTCCCTTGTAGCGCGCGATCGCCAGGCCCTTGCGGCCCGCGGCGAGGACCGCGTCGAGCAGCTCGGACGGGCGGGTGATCATCGCGTCGCCCCTGACCGGGGCGCTCGCCGGCGCGGCGTCGCCGTCGTCGGCGGCTTCGTCCGCCTCGGGCTCGGGCTCGGGCGTGGCGGCGGAGCGGGTCAGCCGCGACGGCGAGGTGTAGACCTCGCTGGTTTCGGCGGCGACGCGGGCGAGCTTGCGCGCCTCGGCGCTGGTCAGGAAGCTCGCCTCGATCACGTGATGGTCGGTCACCCCGCGCCAGGCGCGCTCGACCACGACCGCGCCGTCCTCGCCCATCCGCACGCTCCAGCGCGCCTCGCGGTCGCCCGAATCGAGCCACTGCGCGGCGCGCGCCAGCGCGGTGTCGCGCGCCTCGCGGCCGATGTCGGGGACGAAGGCGCCGGCCAGCGCCAGCGCCTCGATGATCGATGGGTCGTAGCGCCGCGGCACGAAGGCCATCAGGCTGCGCATCCGCATCGCGTGCTCGACCAGCTCGGTCAGCTCGCGCCCGCCGCGCGCGCCGCCGGCGGTTTCCAGCGTGCGCCCCGCGACCCCGGCGTCGACCAGGTAGCGGTCGAGCGCGGCGGCGTCCTTGAGGTAGACCTCGCTGCGTCCCTTGGCCACTTTGTAGAGCGGCGGCTGGGCGATGTAGAGGTGCCCGCCGCGGATGATCTCGGGCATCTGGCGGTGGAAGAAGGTCAGCAGCAGCGTGCGGATGTGCGCGCCGTCGACGTCGGCGTCGGTCATGATCACGATCTTGTGATAGCGCAGCTTGTCGAGGTTGAACTCGTCGCGGATTCCGGTGCCCATCGCCTGGATCAGCGTGCCAACTTCCTTGGATGAAATGATCCGATCGAACCGCGCGCGCTCGACGTTGAGGATCTTGCCCTTGAGCGGCAGGATCGCCTGGATGTGGCGATCGCGGCCCTGCTTGGCCGAGCCGCCGGCGCTGTCGCCCTCGACCAGGAACAGCTCGCACTTGGCGGGGTCGCGCTCCTGGCAGTCGGCGAGCTTGCCGGGCAGCGAGGCGATGTCCATCGCCCCCTTGCGCCGGGTCAGCTCGCGCGCCTTGCGCGCCGCCTCGCGCGCCGCGGCGGCGTCGATGATCTTGCCGATCACCGCCTTGGCGTAGGCGGGGTTCTCCTCGAGCCATTCGCTCATCCGGTCGGCCATCAGGCTTTCCAATGGCTGGCGGACTTCCGAGCTGACCAGCTTGTCCTTGGTCTGGCTGGAGAATTTCGGATCGGGCAATTTGACGCTGACGATCGCGGTCAGGCCTTCGCGCATGTCCTCGCCGGTCAGCGCGACTTTCTCCTTCTTGAGCAGCCCCGAGCGCTCGGCGTAGCCGTTGACCGTGCGGGTCAACGCGGCGCGGAACGCGGCGAGGTGGGTGCCGCCGTCGCGCTGCGGGATGTTGTTGGTGAACGTCAGGACGTTCTCGTAATAGCTGTCGTTCCATTCGAGCGCGACGTCGATGCCGATCCCGTCGCGCTCCGAGCTGATCGCGATCGGATCGGGCAGCAGCGGCTGCTTGTTGCGGTCGAGCCACCTGACGAACGCGCCGATCCCGCCCTCGTAGAACAAGTCGTGCTCGGTGACTTCCTCGTGACGCTTGTCGCGCAAGAGGATGCGCACGCCAGAGTTGAGAAAAGCGAGCTCGCGATAGCGGTGCTCGAGCTTCTCGAAGTCGAAGTCGGTGACGTTCTTGAACGTGTCGGTCGAGGCGAGGAAGGTCACCCGCGTGCCCTTCTTGCCGGGAGGGGCGTCGCCGACGACCTTCAATGGCGCTTCCGCGTCGCCGTGGCGGAAGCGCATCCAGTGCTCCTTGCCGTCGCGCCAGACCGTCAGCTCGAGCCATTCGCTGAGCGCGTTGACGACCGAGACGCCGACCCCGTGGAGGCCGCCCGAGACCTTGTAGGCGTTGTCCTCGGAAGTGTTCTCGAACTTCCCGCCCGCGTGGAGCTGGGTCATGATGACCTCGGCCGCCGAAACGCCTTCCTCGGCGTGGATGCCCGTCGGGATGCCGCGGCCGTTGTCCTCGACGCTGACCGACCCGTCGGGGTTCAATTCGATCAGCACCAGATCGCAGTGCCCGGCGAGCGCCTCGTCGATCGCGTTGTCGGAGACCTCGAACACCATGTGGTGCAGGCCCGAGCCGTCGTCGGTGTCGCCGATGTACATCCCCGGGCGCTTGCGCACCGCGTCGAGGCCCTTGAGCACCTTGATCGAATCGGCGCCATAAGCGTTGGCGTTGGGGGTGGTGCCGGTCGGTTCGGAGGGGGTATCGTCGGGTGTGCTCGCCATGCCCAGCATATAGGGATTCCGCACCCGCGAAGGAACCCAGGAACGCTTCCATCCACAAGGAAACTGTGCTGGTTACGCCCCGACGAACGGAGTGCTGATTTTCATGCGCAAGATGATTCCCGGCGTGACCCTCGCTGCACTGTTGAGCACCGCCGCTGCCGCCCAGACTCCCACCGGCATGATGGGCCCGTTGCGCCCAGACCAGCAGGCGTTCCGCGCGCTTTACGAGGAACTGGTCGAGACCAACACCGTGGTCAACGTCGGCAGCTGCACCGAGGCGTCGGCGAAGATGGCGGTGCGGCTGAAAGCGGCTGGGTTCGCCGACGACCAGCTGATCGCCTTCGGAGTGCCCGAGCATCCGCGCGACGGCGGGCTGGTCGCGATCTATCCGGGGACGTCGAAGTCGCTCAAGCCGATGCTGATGCTCGCGCACATCGACGTGGTCGAGGCCAAGCGGGAGGACTGGACCCGCGACCCGTTCACGCTGATCGAGGAGAACGGCTATTTCTATGGCCGCGGGGTGCTCGACGACAAGGCGCAGGCGGCGATCTTCACCGACGCGCTGATCCGGATGAAGCAGGCGAACTACCAGCCCAAGCGGACGATCAAGCTGGCGCTGACCTGCGGCGAGGAGACTTCCGGCGCGTTCAACGGCGCCGAATGGCTCGCCCAGAACCGTCGCGAGCTGATCGACGCCGAGTTCGCGATCAACGAAGGCGGCGGCGGGCGCACCGACGGCAAGGGCAAATTGCTGGTCCAGACGATCCAGATCGGCGAGAAGACCTACCAGGACTTCACCCTGACCGCGACCAACCCCGGCGGTCACAGCTCGGCGCCGCCGCCCGACAACGCGATCTACGACCTGGCCGAGGCGCTGGTGAAGATCGGCCGGCACGAGTTCCCGCTGCAATTCACCGACGTGACCCGCGCGTTCTTCCGCAAGTCGGGCCCGTTGCGCGGCGGCGAGGTCGGCGCGGCGATGGTCCGGCTGGCCGACGATCCCGCGGACGCGGCGGCGGAAGCGCTGGTCAACACCGACAAGTCGCTCCATTCGATGCTGCGCACGACCTGCGTGGCGACGCTGGTCGACGCCGGCCACGCGCTCAACGCGCTGCCGCAGCGCGCGACCGCCAACGTCAACTGCCGGATGTTCCCGGGGCGCACCGCGGCCGAGACCAAGGCGACGCTGGCGCAAGTCATCGGCAACCCGGCGATCGCCATCGAGGTCCCGGTCTACGGCGTGCCGCATGTCTGGGCCGATCCCGACGGCAACGGCACCCACGGGTTAAACGAGCGGCTCGAGGCCAAGGCGCTCTATACCGCGCGCGACTATCTATTCGATCTGATCAAGGCGCTGGCTGGGTAGGCGTGCGAAAGGCCGGCAGCGGGGGTTCCGCTACCGGCCTTTCTCGATACCCCGCACGTCAGGCGACGGTGGCGGAGAACAGCGAACCGCTGGCGCCGATGGCGGCGATCAGCAGCGCGATCTGGAACACGGCGTTGCGCATGGTTTCCTCCTCTTCTTCTCCCTCGCGCCGGGTTGGCGGTTAGGGACGGGGGCGCAATAAGCTTGCCCGTGCGAGATATAAGTCAAATGGATCACTTTCCGAGTGTTAATGCGGTGCCGACGGTTGCCTTTTTTGCAACCGAACCGCGGCCTGGGGCTCCCTCGCACGCAGCCAAAGCCGCGTATTCTCGCTTTCCTACATGCCCGAAAGTGTGACAGGAACGCCGATGGCCCGCTCGATCCCGCTCGCCGCATCGCCGGAGGAATCGCCCGCAGCCGCCTGCGGCCTTCGCTCCGGAAGGTCACACCGCCGCGCATTCGAACGCCCGGGTTTCCGCCGCTCGAGCGGCAAAGGTCACAGGTTTTCGCTGGGCGTTCTGCGTCCGCGCCCGGAGCGTTCGCCGCAATGACGGCCACCCCGGACCCCGCTGCGGAGCTCGAGCGCGAGTTCGGCTCTTTCCCTGCCTTGCTGGCGGGCTGGGGCGAGGTGCGCGGGCAGGCCTGCGCGCTGCGCGACGAGCGTGGCGAGCTGAGCTGGGCCGAGGTGGCCGCGCGCATCCAGCGCATTGCCGCGCAGCTCAAGGCCGATGGCCTCGGGCGCGGCCAGTCGGTGGCGATCCTCGGCACCTCGACCGTCGACTACGCGCTGGTCTTCCTCGCCGCGATCTACGCCGGCGGTTGCGCCGCGCCGCTGACCACCAGCGCCAGCCCCGAGCAGTTGCGCGCGATGGCGCTCGATTCGGGCGCGCAGCACCTGTTCGTCGACCGCGCCAGGCTGACCGAGCTGGGCGAGTTCGCGCTCGGCGTCGAACGCCGGATCTTGCTCGACGAGGAGCTGTGGTCGTGGGCGGCGCCCGCGGGCACCGCTTGCGAGCCGTTCCGGCCCGATCCGGAGGATCGCTTCAACATCATCTACTCCTCGGGCACCACGGGCAGCCCCAAGGGCATCGTCCACTCGCACCTGATGCGCTGGCGGCAGATGGCGTTCCGCTCGCTCCAGGGTTACGGGCCGACCGCGATCACGCTGACCTCGACCCCGCTCTATTCGAACACGACGATGGCGGTGTTTCTGCCGACGATGTTCTCGGGCGGGTGCGCCTCGATCATGGGCAAGTTCGACACCGTGAAGTGGCTGCAGCGCGCCCAGGCCGAGCGCGCGACGCATACGATGCTGGTCCCCGTCCAGTACCGCCGGCTGATGGCCGAGCCGCGCTTCGACGAGTTCGACCTCTCGCCGATGCGGATGAAGTACTGCACGTCCGCGCCGTTCCCGGCGGAGCTCAAGGCCGAGGTTCTGCGGCGGATGCCCGGCGGGCTGATCGAGATATATTCGATGACCGAGGGCGGGGTGGTCTGCATCCTCTACGCGCACGAGCACCCGGACAAGCTCCACACCGTCGGCCAGCCGGCGCCGGGCAGCCTGCTCAAGGTGGTCGCCGAGGACGGCCGCGAGGTCCCGCCGGGCGAGGCCGGCGAGCTCTACGGCCGCTCGCCGACGATGATGAGCGGCTACAACAACGCCCCGGACAAGACCGCCGAGGCCCAGTGGGTCGATCCCGCCGACGGAGCCAAGTGGATGAAGATGGGCGACATCGGCCGGGTCGACGCCGACGGCTTCGTCGAGCTGGTCGGCCGCGCCAAGGACGTGATCATCTCGGGCGGGTTCAACGTCTTCCCGATCGATCTCGAAGCCGAGCTGCTCAAGGACCCGCGCGTCGCCGAGGCGGCGGTGATCGGGGTGGCTTCGGACAAGTGGGGCGAGACCCCGGTCGGCTTCGTCGTGCTCAAGAACGCGGACGAGGATAGGCTCGACGACATCCGTGCCGCGGCCAACGCCCGCCTCGGCAAGACCCAGCGGCTCTCCGCGCTCTATGCGATCGCCGAGATGCCGCGCAGCCACATCGGCAAATTGCTCAAGACCGAGCTGCGCGCGCTCGCCGGGCGGGAGGCCCCGGTCGCCTGACCGGCCGGCGCGCGGATTTCAGCGCCCGCGGACTTTCGACCATGCCGCGCGCCAGCCGTGCGGCCGCTCCGGCATGTCGAGCCGCTGCCCGGTCGCGTCGAGCAGGTAGCGCGCGAGCAGCAGCGCTTGGTTGCGGGTCATCAGCACATGGCTGGCGTCGATCTCGCCGCTTTTGAGCGCGGCTTGCGAGGCGGCGCTCTGCAGCTTGAGGTTGACCCCGCTGCCGCACGGCGTGTGGCTCCACCCGATCAGCACCCCGAAGTGGTCGGTCGGGGCGTCGGCCTTGCCGAAGGGGACGGCGATCCGGCTGTGCTCACCCATCAGCGAGTCCTCCCGGTCGGGCAGGCAATCAAACGCGGGCCTCGCCGTCAAGTGCTGCTCGCCGATGCTCCACAATCGTCCCGCACCGGAAGCGTCGCGGAGAGGCCGGCGATCGCCTGCAGCAAGTCGGCGGCGAAGCACGGCTTGGTCAGATAGGGCAGCTCGCTGAACGCCTCGGGATCGGCATAACCCGACAGCAGCAGGATCGGCAGGCCGGGCCACTGCTCGCGCAGGCGGCGAGCGAGCTCGACCCCGTTCAGCCCGGGCATCAGGTAGTCGGTGATCACGCAAGCGTAGGCGTTGCCCGCGGCCAGCGCGATCGCCGCGTCGCCGTCGTCGGCCTCGTCGACCTCGAACCCTTCCTCGCGCAACGTCTCGGCGGTGCCCAGCCGCACCAGCGGCTCGTCGTCGACCAGCAGGATGCGTCCGCGCGCGGACGATTCCGGAGGCGCCGCGCCCGGCTCCGCGCGCGCCGCCGGGCGGACCGCGGCGGCCGGCAGCGCCAGCGTCACCGTCGTGCCTTCGCCCGGCCGGCTGGCGATCCGCAGCGATCCGCCGAGCTGCGCGGTCAGCCCCTCGACCATCGACAGCCCCAGCCCGGTCCCTTTGCCCACGCCCTTGTTCGAGAAGAACGGCTCGATCGCCCGCGCCAGCGTCTCGTCGTCCATCCCGACGCCGTCGTCGCCGACCGACAGCTCGACGAAGCGCGCGCCTTCTTCGGAGGTCGCGTTGCGCGCCTCGACCGCCAGCCGGCCGCCTTGGGGCATCGCGTCGCGCGCGTTCACCGCGAGGTTGAGGATCGCCATCTCGAGCTGGTTGGAATCGGCCATCACCGCGGCGAGCCCGGGCTCGGTCTCGATCCGCAATTCGACGCGCGGACCCAGCGTCGAGGCGAGCAGGCCGCGCAGCCCGTCGAGCAGCGGAGCCAGCTCGATCGCCCGCACCTGCAGCGGCTGGCGCCGCGCGAACGCCAGCAGGCGCTGGACCAGGACCTTGGCGCGCTCGGCCGATTGCAGCGCGCCGTCGATCAGGCGCTGCTCGCGCTCGCCGCCCACCCCGCGCCGCCGGAGGATGTCGAGCCCGCCGATGATCGGGCTCAGCAGGTTGTTGAAGTCGTGCGCGACCCCGCCGGTGAGCTGGCCGATCGCCTCCAGCTTCTGCGCCTGGCGCAGCGCTTCCTGGGCGTCGAGCAGCTCGCGCAGGCGATCGCGCTCCTCGGTCACGTCGCGGCCGCTGACGTAGGCCTGACCGCCCTCGGGCGAGGCGCTCCAGACGAACTGACGCAGCTCGCCGTCGCGGGTGATGACCCGCGCCTCGACCTCGCTGATCCGCTCGCGCCGGCCGCGATGGATCGCCTCGGCGAGCGCGACCTGGTCGTTGGGGTGGAGGAACCGGGTGAACGGCCGGCCGGTGACCTCATCGGCGCTATATCCGGTCAGCTCGGCGACGATCGGATTGATCGAGACGATCCGCAGGCGCGTGTCGAGCACCAGCAGCAGGTCGCGGCTCAACCGCCACATCGCATTGCGTTCGCGGGTGCGCTCGGCGACCGCGCTCTCGAGCGTGCGGTTGAGCTCCTCGAGCCGTTCCTGCGCCCGGCGCCGCTCGGTGATGTCGCGAACCGTGCCCAGCGCGCGCACCATCCGGCCCTCGGCATTGCGCAGGACGATGCCGCGCGAGGCGACCCAGCGGATTTCGCCGTCAGGCCGCTGCACCCGGTATTCCATGTCGAGGTCGCCGCCCTCGCGGACGCGCTCGCCGATGTGCGCCAGAACTCCCTCGCGGTCTTCGGCGACGATCGCCTCCATCCGCTCGGCCAAGGGAACGTCGTCGCCGCGATCCATTCCGAGAATCCGCTGGGCCTGCGCCGACCAGTTCCCGGTCAGGCGCGGCAGGTCCCATTCCCAGGTCCCGATGCCGGCGCTCTCGGTCGCCAGGCGCAGGCGCTCCTCGGTCTCGCGCAAGTGCCGTTCGGCTTCGCGCGCTTCGGTCAGGTCGAAGACCACGCCGATGAAGCCGTTGTGGGCGCCCTCGGCGTCGAACGACGGCTGCGAGACCGAATGCATCCAGCGCCATTCGCCGTCGCCGCGGCGATAGCGCGCCTCGAGCGTGAACGGCTTGAGGCTAGCTTCGCCGGCGATCGACTGGGCGACGATCCGGTCGTGGTCGTCGGGATGGAGGATGGTGCGCCAGTCGAACGCCCGCGCCTCCTCGTAGCTCAAGCCGAGGAAGTCCACGTAAGCGCGGTTGACGAAGCGGCGGACGCGGTCGAGCCCGGTCAGCCACATCGGCACCGGCGCGGAATCGGCGATCAGCCGGAATTCATCGGGTGCGGTGACGTGCGTGATCGCGGTACCCCCTCGACTGCGCGCCGACGAGACCTCCATCCCCTCGCCCGCCATCTTGCGGGCAAAAGGTTACCGATTCAAGCGTATGGCGGTCGAAGCTTCAGGCCGCCAGCAGGTAGGGCTCGATCTCGCCTTCGAGGTAGAGCATCTTGGCCTTGGCCCGGCTCAGCTTGCCCGAGCTGGTGCGCGGCAGGCTTTTGGGCGGGACCAGCTCGACCACGCAGTTCATCCCGGTGATCGAGCGGACCTTGTCGCGGATCTGCTCGTGCAGCTTGACCCGCTCGACCGGGTCGCTGATCCGGCAATGGACCAGCACCGCGGGGACTTCCTCGCCGTTGGCCGCCTCGACCGCGAACGCGGCGATGTCGCCCTGGTGGAAGCCGGGGAGCTGCTCGACCGCCCACTCGATGTCCTGCGGCCAGTGGTTCTTGCCGTTGATGATGATCATGTCCTTGGCCCGGCCGACGATGAACAGATAGCCGTCGAGCATGTAGCCCATGTCGCCGGTGTCGAGCCAACCGTCGATCAGGCAGGCCTCGGTCGCTTGCGCGTCGCGGAAATAGCTGTGCATCACGCTCGGGCCCGAGCACCAGACCTTGCCGATGTGATGATCGGGCAGGGCATGGCCGTCCTCGCCGCGGATCTCGACCTTCATGTCGAGCACCGGCTTGCCGCAGTTGACGATCGCCCGGTAGCGCGCCGGGCGCGACAAGTCGCGTGGACGGCCCGAGAGGCGCTCTTCCTCGACCAGCTCGACCCGGATGCCTTCGCCCGGCGGCATCACCGTCACCGCCAGCGTCGCCTCGGCAAGGCCGTAGCTGGGGGTGAAGGCCTGGGCCTTGAAGCCCGCGTCGGCAAACGCGTTGACGAAGTTCTGCATCACGTCGGGGCGGATCATGTCGGCCCCGTTGCCCGCGAGCCGCCAGCGTGACAGGTCGAAACGCTCGGCGACGTGGCTCTGCGACGAAATCCGCCGGGCGCAGATGTCGTAGCCGAAGGTCGGCGAATAGCTGAGCGTGGTCCCCTGGTTGCGGCTGATCAGGTCGAGCCACGCGAGCGGGCGCCGGGCGAAGTCCTCGGTCTTGAGGTAATCGGCCGATAGCTGGTTGGCGATCGGCGAGAGGAAGCAGCCGACCAGGCCCATGTCGTGATAGAGCGGCAGCCAGCTGACCCCGCGGTCGCCCGGGCCCATCTTCATCGCGTGGGCATGGCCGGCGAGGTTGTTGAGCAACGCGCGGTGGGTGACCGCGACCCCGTGGGGAAAGCGCGTCGAGCCCGAGGAATACTGCAGATAGCAGATGTCGTCGGGAGCGGCGGCGGGCAGCGGGCCGGGCTCGGCCGGGGCGGCGTAGAAGTCTTGCCACGCCTGGGTCGGCACGCCCTCGCGCGCCGCGGCGGCCTCGGCCATCGCCGCGATCTCGGCGGGGTAGTAGAGGATCTTGGGGTCGCTCGAGGCGAGCTGCACCGCGATCTGATCGATATAGCCTTCCTTGCCGCCGAAGCTGGTCGGCAGCGGCAGCGGCACCGGCCACGCGCCGGCGAGCACCGCGCCGCAGAACAGCGCGGCGAATTCCGGGTTGGTCTCGGCGATCAGCGCGACCCGGTCCCCTTTCTCGATCCCGGCCGCGGCCAGCCGCCAGGCCGCCATCAGCGCATCCTCGAGCAGCTCGGCGAACGGATAGACGCGGATCAGCCGGCCGCGGGGGTCGTGGAAATTGAGGCCCTTCTCGCTGCGCGCCGCGTATTCGAGTGCTTCGCCAAACGTGGCGAAATCGGCGTAACGCCGCGGCAGCGGGCAATCATTGGGCGTGGGGACGAGCGTCGGCTCGGCAATGGTCTCGAGTTCGGCCATGGTCTGTCGCGCTAACCCGTTGTTTTGCAAAGGTTCGGGATGCGCGGCTGGGCCGCTGCGCCTGAACCCCGCGTGACTTCACCCCACCGGACCGCCCTCATCGGCCGGGGGATCGGGCGTTCCTCTTCGCCAGCGAGTGTGGCACGAATATGGCCGCATGCGCGCGCGCCGCCCGCCCGTCCCGCTCGATCGCCAGCGGCTCGAGGAGCTCGCGCTGGCCTATGTCGCGCGCTTCGCCACCAGCGCGGCCAAGCTCGGGCGCTACTTGCGCCGCAAACTGCGCGAACGCGGCTGGGAGGGGGCCGGCGAGCCCGATCCCGACGCGCTGGTCGCGCGGTTCGTCGCCGCCGGCTATGTCGACGACGCGGGTTTCGCCCGCGCCCGGGCGTCGGGCTTGCGCCGCCGCGGCTACGGCGAGCGCCGGGTCGAGCAGGCGCTGCGCGAGGCGGGCGTGGGCGAGGCCGAGCGCGCGGATGCGCGGGCGAGCGAGGCGCAGGCGCGGCGGGCCGCGCTGGTCCTTGCGCGCAAGCGCGGGTTCGGTCCGTTCGGCGCGTCCGGCGCCGGGCGCGCGCGCCCCGATCGCGCGCGGCGCGAAAAGCAGCTGGCGGCGATGCTCCGCGCCGGCCATCGGCTGGACACCGCGCGCAATTTGCTCGATGCACCAAGCGAGGCCGAAGCGCTCGAATGGGTCGACGAGGCGGCCGGAGACGATTCCGCATGACCCTGCGCGCCCCGTTGATGGCCGTTCTGGCGCTGCTCGCCGCGTGCTCGCCGATGGCCGCCGACGCGGGCGAGCGGCAGCGCACGACGACCGCGCCGCGCCACCCCCAATCGGGTCTGGAGATCGTCCCGCTCACGGTCACCCACGCCGGCAGGGAGCACCGCTTCCGCGTCGAAGTCGCGCGGACCGCGGCCGAGCAGGCCAAAGGGCTGATGTTCCGCACCGCGATGGGCGCGGACGAAGGCATGCTGTTCCTCCGCAACCCGCCCGACGTGCCGTCGTTCTGGATGCGCAACACGGTGATCCCGCTCGATCTGATCTTCATCGGCAGCGACCGGCGGATTCTCAACATCGCCGCCGACGCGGTGCCCTACGACGAGACCCCGCTCACCGCGCGGGGAGTGAGCATCGCGGTGCTCGAGCTCAACGGCGGCCGCGCCGCGCAACTCGGCCTGGCTCCGGGCGACAAGGTCGAGTGGTAGCTTGCGCGCCACCCGTGCCTTCCTCTAACGGCGCTGCCACCATGGGCTTGCTCTCGAAGATCTTCACCTGGTGGGACGGCGCGACGGTCGGCACGCTGCTTCACAGCGCGCTGCGCGGCGAGAAGGTGGGCACCGACGCGCAAGGCAACGTCTACTATCGCGCGAAGAAGCGGGGCGACGGGCGCGAGCGCCGCTGGGTGATCTATTCCGGCGCCAACGACGCCAGCCGGGTCCCGGCGGAATGGCACGGCTGGCTCCACGGCAGCTTCGCCGATGAAGACGGTGGGGGCCCGCCCGAAAGCAACTTGCCCGCGCCGCGGGTGTGGGAGGCCGACTACACCCCCAATCCCACCGGCACCGCCAACGCCTATCGCCCCGCGGGCGCGCTCGAGCGCGGGGGCGTGCGCGCCGCGGCGACCGGCGACTACGAGCCTTGGGCTCCCGGCGACTGATCGCCGCGATGCCCGCCTCGCCGCGAAGGGTCGTCCTTGCCGCCGCCGCGCTGGCGCTCGCCGGGTGCGAGCGCGAACCCGACCTGCCGCCCGGGGTGGAGCTCGCCCAAGGCAAGGCGGGCGCGGCCCGGACGGCGATGGGCAAGCGCGCCGCCGCCAGGGACGAGAAGGGCGTGACCCCGCTGGCCGAGCGGGTCGCGACGGTCGGCCTGCTCAACAAGCGCAACAACCTGACCCGCGATCTCAAGCTCAAGCCGGGCGAGGCGCAGCGGGTCGACAACGTCATCGTCAAGCTCGCCGCCTGCGAGCGCACCGCGCCGTGGGAAGACCCGCCCGAGACCGGCGCGTTCGTCCAGGTCTTTGTCGAGGATTATGTCGGCAGCAACCGCCGGCTGGCATGGCAGAAGGTGTTCTCCGGCTGGCTGTTCAAGAACGCGCCCTCGCTCAACGTGGTCGAGCACCCGGTCTACGACGTCTGGATCAAGGACTGCGCGATGCGCTTCCCCGGCGAGGAAGCGGGTCCGGCCCCGGCAGCTTCGGCGAGCAAGGCGGCAAAGCCCGCGGGCAGGCCCAGTCCGACGTCGACTCCGACCCCGGCCGCGTCGCCCACGCCCGAAGCGAGCCCGGCCGCGCCGTCACCCGTCCCGGCGACGGCCTGAGCCGCACGCAGCCGGACGAGGTACTCGGCCTGGTCGATCTCGATCGCGCCCAGCGAGGCGAGATGATCGGTCATGAACTGGCAGTCGAGCAGCTCGACCCCGCCGCGGCGCAAGGCGGCGACCAGCCAGGCCAGCGCGACCTTGGAGGCGTCGCGGGCGCGGCTGAACATGCTCTCGCCGCAGAACGCGCGGGCGAAGCCGACTCCGTAGAGCCCACCGACGAGCTCGCCGCGCTCCCAGCACTCGATCGAATGCGCCTGGCCGAGGCGATGGAGCTCGCGATAGCTCGCCGCGAGACGCCGACTTATCCAGGTCTCGTTGCGGCCCGGCACCGGCTCGGCGCAAGCGGCGATCACCGCGTCGAACGCGACGTTGCAGGTCACCCGATACTTGTCCCGGCGCAAGGTCCGGGCGAGCGAACGCGAGATGTGCACGCGGTCGAGCGGCAGGATCGCGCGCGCGCGCGGCTCGACCCAGAACACCTCGGGATCGTCGCGCGCGTCGGCCATCGGGAACACCCCGGCGCGATAGGCGCGCATCAGCAGGCGCGGGTCGATTTCGAGTCCCTCCACTCCTGCCAGCGCCCCGCCAATCGCCTCGACGCGCCGCTGAAGCCGCGCTAAGTCCGGGACTTGACGGCCTTTCCGCGTGCTCGCGGCGGGCGTTGCGGGACCGGCTCATGGCGACAACCGCAGTACCGGGAGCGATTCCGCTGGCCCAGGCCGGGAGCGAACCGGCTGCGCCCGATGCGGCGGCCCCCCCGCCGCCGCAACCCAAGCCGGCTTCGCCCAGCCTCCGGCGTCGGTTCCGGTTCGGCTGGCGCGCGCCGACCACGCCGCGCAGCCGGCTCCTCGTCGCGATCCTCGCGTTGGGGATGATGCTCGCGATCATCGCCCCGATGTTCGAGAACCCGATCGATTCGCGCGCGCCGTTGGCGCGCGGCGGCGTGCTCGACCTGTCGGACTATCCCGAAACCGGGCGGCCGATCCAGGCGCAGGGCCAGTGGCGCCTGAGCTGGCTAGGCCCCGATCCGCCGGCGCAGGCCGAAACTTCGCTGATCAACGTGCCCGGGCAATGGACCGGGCATCGGCTCGCCGACGGCGCGGCCCTCCCGATGAACGGCCGCGCGCGCTACGAGCTCACGCTTCGGGGGCTCAAGCCGGGCCCCTACCTGATGCACATCCAGGTGCTGTGGTCGGGCAACCGGATCACGCTCGACGGCAAGCCGGTCGGCGGGCTCGGCCGGATCGGCGACGGGCCCGGCGACACCCGCTACCACTTGCGCTCGCAGCAGTTCCCGTTCGTCGCGACCGGGCGCGACATGGTCCTGGGGATCGAGATGGCGTCCTTCCTCCACCGCGAGAACGCGATGGAGGAGCCGCCGACGTTCGGCTCGCCCGCGGCCATGGACCGCTGGCTGGCGCTCAAGTGGTCGCGCGAACACCTCTACAACATCTCGCTGCTGCTGATCGCCGCGCTCGGCATCGCGGTGTTCCTGTTCCGCCCGCAGGACCGCGCCTCGCTCTATTTCGGGCTGAGCTGCCTGACGTTTCTGCCGACCGCGGCGATCCTCGGGTTCGACAACATCTTCATGCTGATGTTCCCGCACACCTCGTACCCGACGATGCTCGCGATCCAGTATCTTTCGGGGATCGTCGCGGTGACGTTCTTCTTCCTCAACGCGCACGAGCTGTTCCCGCGCGAAAGCTCGAAGTGGATGGCGCGCGCGATCCTGACCGGCTTCGCGCTGGCTTTCGCCGTCCATTCGGCGCTCCTGCTGGCCGGCGACACGCTGCGCTCGTCGCTGTTTCAACAGAAGGTGTTCATGATGCTGGCGCTGTTCACGCTGGCTTACATGATCGCGATCCTGATCCGCGCCGCGTGGAACCGGCGCGACGGGGCGTTCCTGTACCTGCTCGGGTTCAGCCTGTTCATTTCGACCTTCTTCCTCAACACCACGGTGATGTCGGGGTGGGTCAGCCGCGACCAGGTCGTCGGCTACGAGTTCGTCACGCTCGGCATTGTCATGCTGCTCTACACCCACGTGGTGCTGATGGCCGAGCGCTGGTCGCTGTCGGTGGGCAAGGCCGAGCAGATCAACGAGGACCTGCGCCAGCTGCTCGAGGTCAACACCGCGATCACCTCGGACCTCCAACTCGGCTCGCTGCTCGAGAAGATCGTCGCGGTCACCTCGAAGATCATCCATGCCGATCGCAGCTCGCTGTTCCTCAAGGACAGAGACGGTTCGGCGCTGACCTCGGCGGTCGCGCAAGGGGTCGACGGAGAGCCGCTGCGGTTCGATGCCGGCCGCGGGCTCGCCGGTTACGTCTTCGCCACCGGCGAGACGGTCAACGTTCCCGACGCTTACGCCGACGAGCGCTTCAACCGCTCGATCGACGACGCCACCGGCTATCGCACGCGCAGCGTGCTGACCGTGCCGGTGACCGCGCGCGACGGCCGCCGGATCGGGGTGATGCAAGCGCTCAACCGGCGCGACGGGGCCGAGTTCAGCAGCGACGACGCCGCGCGGGCGGTCGCTTTCGGGGCGCAGGCGGCGGTCGCGATCGAGAACGCGCGGCTGTTCGGCGAGGCGCTCGCCGCGCGCAGCTTCGACGAATCGATCCTGCGCTCGATGTCGGGCGGAGTGATCGCGCTTGACCGCGACTGGAAGATCACCAAACTCAACGCCGCCGCGGCCGAAATCCTCGGCGCTTCGGTCACGCTGCTCGCCGGCCTCGATGCGCGCGCGCTGCTCAGCGCGAACAACACCTGGCTGATCGAAGAGCTCGGCGCGGTCGCCGAAGGCGGCGAGCCCAAGTTGCTGCTCGACGTCGCGCTGGTCACCGCCCGCGACAAGCCGTCGTCGGTCAACCTGTCGATCACTCCGCTCGAGGGCGAGGAGGGCCGGGTCGGGGTGCTGCTGGTGATCGAGGACATCTCCGAGGAAAAGCGGCTGCAGGGCGCGATGCGGCGGTTCATGACCCAGGAAGTGGTCGACCAGGTGATGAGCCGCGACGACGAATCGCTGTTCGGCACCGCGTGCACCGCCAGCGTGCTGTTCGCCGACATCCGCGGCTTCACCTCGCTCGCCGAGGAGCTGTCGGCGCGCGAGACGGTCGAAACGCTCAACGAGCTGTTCACCGAGCTCTACGAAGCGGTTTCGGGCCACGGCGGGGTGCTCGACAAGTACATCGGCGACGCGGTGATGGCGGTCTACGGTGCGCCGATCGCCAGCGGACGCGACCCGCAAAACGCGCTCGACAGCGGCCTGGCGATGCTGCGGATGCTCGACGAGGTCAACGCGCGGCGCGCCGGGCGCGGGGCCGCGGCGCTGCGGATCGGCATCGGCATCGCCACCGGCGAAGTCGTCGCGGGCACGATCGGCAGCCCCAAGCGGATGGACTACACCGTGATCGGCGACAGCGTGAACCTCGCCGCGCGGCTGCAGGATCTGACCAAGACTTACGGCGTCGAGATGCTGATCGACGAAACCACCGCCAGGTCGATCGAGGGCTTGCAGCCGCTGCGCGAGATCGACCTGATCGCGGTGCGCGGGCGCAAGCGGCCCGAGACGGTGTTCGAAGTGCTGGCCCGGGCTCCGTCCGATCCGGCGCGGGGCGAGACCGCGCTCGCGGCTTACGCGCAAGGCCGCGCCGCGCTCGCCGAGCGGCGCTGGGACGATGCGCGCGCCGCGTTCGCCCGCGCCGCCGAGCTCGACCCCGCGGACCGTCCGGCGCAGCTGATGGTCGCGAGGACGCGCCTGCTGTCCGGCGCGCCGCCGGGCGACGAATGGGACGGCGTCTGGCGCGATTCGCCCGCCGCGGCGATGGCCTAACCGTCCCCTTGCCTTCGCCCCGCAGCGCTTGTAATGGCGCGACTGTCTTCCGACATCGGAGAACCTCAGCCAGTCCGCGGCCCTGTGATCTACGGGGGGCCGCGGCGGCGCGGAACCCATGGCGCGAGGCGCGATTCTTGAAGGAACGTTCAGGCGATGGCCAAGACCAGCCCCGGTGAGTTCATGCGCCAGGTCCAGGCCGAGGCGCGCAAGGTCGTCTGGCCGACCCGTCAGGAGACCGTCACCACCGCGATCATGGTCGGGATCATGATGGTGATCCTCGCGATCTTCTTCCTCGGGGTCGATACGCTGTTCGGCTGGGTCGTGCGGCAGCTGCTGTCGCTCGCCTGATAACGAGAGAGTTCCATGTCCCGCTGGTACATCATCCACGCCTACTCGGGCTTCGAGAACAAGGTCCGCGATTCGATCCTCTCGGAGGCCGAGCGGATGGGGCTGCAGGCGCTGGTCGAGCAGGTCGAGGTCCCGACCGAGACCGTGACCGAGGTCAAGCGCGGCAAGAAGGTCCAGGTCGAGCGCAAGTTCATGCCCGGCTACGTGCTGGCCAAGCTGTCGCTCAGCGACGACGTCTACCACCTGGTCAAGAACACCCCGAA
>JAIVIY010000015.1 GCA_020200285.1 Novosphingobium sp.
GACCAAGCACGCGCTGGTCCCGCACGGCATCCCGATGCCCGGCGGGCGGATCGTCGACAGCGCCGAGATCCACGAGCGCGACCCGCTGGCGCGGCCCTACGTGCTCAAGCCGGTCAACGAGGGCTCGTCGGTCGGGGTGGCGATCGTCACCGCCGAGGGCAATTACGGCAATCCGATCGGGCGCGATGTTACCGGGCCGTGGCAAGTGTTCGAGCGTCTGTTGGCCGAGCCGTTCATCCGCGGCCGCGAGCTGACCACCGCGGTGATCGCCGACCGCGCGCTGATGGTCACCGAACTCAAGCCCAAGACGGGCTTCTACGATTTCGACGCCAAGTACACCGAAGGGCTGACCGAGCACGTCTGCCCGGCCGAGATTCCCGACGAGATCACCGAGGCCTGCAAGGACTACGCGCTGCGCGCCCACCGCCTGCTCGGCTGCCGCGGGACCAGCCGCTCCGACTTCCGCTGGGACGACGAGCAGGGGATCGAGGGGCTGTTCCTGCTCGAGCTCAACACCCAACCGGGGATGACCCCGCTGAGCCTGGTGCCCGAGCAGGCGCGCCACCTCGGGATGGATTACGGCGATCTGGTCGAAGCGATCATCGCCGACGCTTTGGAGCACCACAGGGGAGCGAAGGGGGGCTGATGGCGCAGACCATACGGCGCGGCGGCAAGGGGGTGCGGCGCGCCGCCGCGGCCCGAACCAACAAAGCGCGGGTGGCCCGGGCACGGCGCACCACCGGCTCGGCGCTCGACCGCGCGCTCGGCGCGCTGCCGGTCAGCGAGGCGCGCCTGCAGCAGGCGTTCCTGGCGATGATCCTCGGCGGCGCGGCGGTGCTGGCGTGGATGGTGGCGAGCATGGCCGGGGTCCCGACGATGGCCGCGGCGCAGCTCGCCGCGCTCGCCGGCGACGCCGGGTTCGAGGTCCGGAGGGTCGAGGTCCGCGGGGTCGAGCGGATGAACGAGTTGAAGGTCTACGAGAAAGTGCTGGCCGAGCGCGACCGGGCGATGCCGCTGGTCGACCTCCAGCGGTTGCGCGACGAACTGCTCCAGCTGTCGTGGGTCGAGGACGCGCGGGTCTCGCGCCAGCTGCCCGACACGCTGGTGGTCGACATCATCGAGCGACGCCCGCGCGCGGTGCTCAAGAAGCCGGGCCGCTACGTGCTGATCGACGCCCGGGGTCACGAGCTCGAGCCGGTCAAGGCCGAGCGCGCCAAGACGATGCTGACCCTCGCCGGCCCCGGCGCGGGGCGCCGGATCGCGGATCTCGACCGGCTGCTCGAGGCCGCGCCGGCATTGAAGCCACAAGTGCGCGAGGCCGAATGGGTCGGCAACCGCCGCTGGAATCTGACCTTCAGGACCGGGCAGGTTCTCGCATTGCCGCAGGGCGAGGAGCCATCGGCCTCGGCGCTGGTCAGCTTCGCCAAGATGGACGGGGTCAACCGCCTGCTCGGCGGGCAAGTCGCCTATTTCGACATGCGCGCGCCCGACCGCATCTATCTGCGCGTGCCCGGCCGGGCTCAGCAGGCGGCCAAGGACGCGGCGGCCAAGGCCGCGGCCAAAACTGCGGCCAAGGCCAAGGCGGCGGCGGACTGAGCCGATGGCCGCGCGCACCGTCCCGCAACGCCCCGGCGCGCCGCGGATCGTCAAGGTCTTCGGCGCGGTCAACATCGGTTCGTTCCGGGTCTCGGCGATGATCGCCGGCCTGTCCGAGACCGGCGAGATGATCGTGCTCGGCTCGGGCCACCGCGCCAGCCAGGGGATCAAGCGCGGCTACGTCACCGAGATGCAGGCCGCGACCCACGCGGTCCGCGACGCGATCGAGCGGGCCGAGAAGATCGCCGGGGTGACGCTCGACAGCGTGTGGGTCGGCTGCGCCGGAGCCGGGCTCGCCAGCACGCTGGCGCGGGTCGAAGTCGACATCGGCGGGCGGCGGATCGAGGCTGACGACATCGAGCACTTGCTGGTCGCGGGGCGCGACGTGATCCAGCCCGACGGGCGGATGGTGCTCCACGCCCAGCCCGCGCACTACACGCTCGACGGCGCGCACGGGGTGAGCAACCCCCGGGGGCTTCACGCCGAGCGGCTGGCGGTCGACATCCACGTGATGCTCGCCGACGGGGCGCCGGTGCGCAATCTCACCGAATGCGTCCAGAACGCGCATCTCGAGGTCGAGGCGGTGGTCGGCTCGCCGGTCGCGGCGGGTCACGCCTGCCTGACGCCGGAAGAGCGCGAGCTGGGCGTCGCGCTGATCGAGTTCGGCGGCGAGGTGACCAATGTCTCGGTCTATGCCGGGGGAATGCTGCTGGGGATGACCGCGCTGCCGTTCGGCTCGGGCGACGTCACCGATGCGCTCGCCTCGGCCTTCGGCATCCGCCGCTACCAGGCCGAGCGCCTCAAGTGCGTCCACGGCTCGGCGATCGCCAGCCCGACCGATCACCGCGAGATGGTCCCGGTCAACGCCCCCAGCGATCCCGAGGGGGCCGGCCCGGTCGCGCGCCACGCCGACGACAAGAACCGCATCCCCCGCGCCGAGCTGGTCTCGGTGATCACCCAGCAGCTCGGGCAGTGGATGGAGGAGGTCGGCCGGGCGTTGAAGGCGATGGGCTTCACCGGCCAGCGCGGCCAGCAGATAGTGCTCACCGGGGGCGGGGCGGAGCTTCCCGGTCTCGCCGATTTCGCCCAGGGCGCGCTCGGCAAGACCACCCGGGTCGGCAAGCCGCCGCAGATGACCGGGCTGCCCGAAGCGCACGCCACGCCGGGCTTCGCCACCCTCGCCGGGCTGGTGCTCTACGCCGCCGCCGATCCGGTCGACATCCGTAGCGTCGGGCCGAGCTATCAGCCGACGATGCGCTATTCGGGGATGGGCCTCGCCCGCCGCGTTTACCGCGCGCTGAAAGAATACTTCTGATGGTGGACGCGCCGCAAACGCCTGTCGAGCCTGTGGAAAAGGTTAATTCACCTTTGCGTTGCAGAATCGTTCCATGTCACACTCGCGCGCAACTGCATCGTCGCGCACGGCCATTCCGGGGGAGACCCACATGAGCATCCATATCGGCCCGCCCAAAGTCGAGGAGCTGCGGCCCCGCATCGCCGTGATCGGGGTCGGCGGCGCGGGCGGCAACGCGATCGCCAACATGATCCACGCCGAGATCGAGGGGGTCGACTTCATCGTCGCCAACACCGACGCGCAAGCGCTCAACAATTCGGTGGCCGAGCATCGCATCCAGCTGGGGCCCGACATCACCCAGGGCCTCGGCGCGGGCTCGCGGCCCGAGGTCGGCCGCGCCGCGGCGGAGGAGACGCTCGACGACGTCGAGCGCGCCCTCGAAGGCGCGCACATGTGCTTCATCGCCGCCGGCATGGGCGGCGGCACCGGCACCGGCGCGGCCCCGGTCATCGCCAAGGCCGCGCGCGACCGCGGGGTGCTGACCGTCGGCGTGGTGACCAAGCCGTTCCTGTTCGAGGGCACCCGCCGGATGCGCGCCGCCGAGGCGGGCATCGAGGAGCTGCAGAAGCACGTCGACACATTGATCGTGATCCCCAACCAGAACCTGTTCCTGGTCGCCAAGGCCGAGACCACCTTCAAGGAGGCGTTCCAGCTCGCCGACGAGGTGCTCCAGCAGGGCGTGCGCTCGATCACCGATCTGATGGTCATGCCGGGCCTGATCAACCTCGATTTCGCCGACGTCCGCTCGGTGATGGGCGAGATGGGCAAGGCGATGATGGGCACCGGCGAGGGCAGCGGCGAGAACCGCGCGCTCGAGGCGGCGGAGCGGGCGATCTCCAACCCGCTGCTCGACGGCGTCTCGATGCAGGGCGCCAAGGGGGTGATCATCTCGATCATCGGCGGCGAGGACATGAAGCTGCTCGAGGTCGACGAGGCCGCCAACCACATCCGCGAGCTGGTCGATCCCAACGCCAACATCATCTGGGGCTCGGCGTTCAATCCCGACCTCCAGGGCAAGATCCGGGTCTCGGTGGTCGCGACGGGCATCGAGCAGACCGCCGAGATGGCCGAGGAAGCGGCGCGCCCGTTCGCGCTGTCGTCGGCCTCGCGCGGACCCGCGATTCCCGCCGCCAAGACGCCGATTACGTTCACCGAGCCGGAAGCCGAGCCCGAGCCGGAGGCTGAGCCCGAACCCGCGGCGACGACCTCGTGGAGCGGCGACACCGAGCATGGCATCGCGCACCCGGCGGAAGACGAGCTGGCGGTGGTCGGGGCCGAGGGCGGCTTCACCGGCGAGCCCGACGCGGGCGACGCCGACAGCGACGAAACCGCGGTCGCGGCCGCGGCTGGCGACGAAGCGGTCGAAGACGCGCTCGACCTGCGTCTCGAGCTCGACGAGGGCCGGGCCGAAGAGGACAGCGAGTACGGCGAGGAAGAGGAAGCCGACGAAGTCGAGGCCGAGGATGGCGGCTACGCTTCGCTCGAGCGGCTGTCGAGCTTCGGCCGCCGTCCCGCCACCGACGACCTGCTCGGCGACGCCGACCGCCTGATCGAGGAAGACGAGGAGGTCGCGCCGCGGATCTCGCGCGGCATGGGCGGGCTCGCTGCGGGCAAGCCGGGCGCGGGCGGCGGCTCGGTCAGCGGGGCGACGCTGTTCGAGCGCATGGCCAACCTTTCGCGCGGCGGCCGTCCGGCCGAGTCCGAGGAGGACGAGGACGACGACTCGGGCGAAAGCGGCGGGGCGCTCAACATTCCGCGGTTCCTCGGCCGACAGAACAACCAGTAGGGTTCGTTCATCGCAGCGTCGGGTCGCGGCTGCTAGGGCGGCGCCGACCATGGGCACGGGTTTGCGAACAGCAGGGATGCGGCTTGGCTGGCTGCTCGCCGTGGGCGCGGCTTGCGCCGGCCTGACCCCCGCCTGGGCGCAGGTCGATGACGAGCCGCGCGCGATGGTCCAGGCGCTGCCCAACCCGGGCAGCAGGCAGCTCAACGCCGCGCTCAACCGGCTCGCAGCCAACCCGCGCGATGTCGCCGCGCTGCTCGACGCCGGCCACGCCGCGCTCAGCCTCGGCGACACCGAGGCCGCGCTCGGCTTCTTTGGCCGCGCCGACCAGCTCGCGCCCGGCGACCCGCGGGTCAAGTCGGCGCTGGCCAGCGCGATGGTCCGCAACGAGGATCCGTTCGCGGCGATTCCCCTGTTCGAGGCCGCCGAGCGGGCCGGCGCGCGCGATGCCCTGCTCGCGGGCGAGCGCGGGCTCGCCTACGACCTGGTCGGCGACAACGCCACGGCGCAGGGCTTCTACCGCCAGGCGCTCGCCGCGGTCCCCGGCCACGACGAGATCGCGCGCCGGCTCGCGTTGAGCCTGGCGATCGCCGGCGACCGCGCCGGCTCGGAAGCGGCGCTGCATCCGCAAATCCGCCGCAACGACCGCGCCGCGTGGCGGACCCGCGCGTTTGCGCTGGCGATCCTCGGCGAGACCGAGGAAGCGGTGCGGATCGCCAACGCGACGATGCCGCGCGACCTGGCCGCGGCGCTGATCCCGTACTTGCGCTACATGGGCCGGCTGACCCCGGCGCAGCAGGCCGCGGCCGCGAATTTCGGGCATTTCCCGCGCGCCGCGCAGATCGGCCGCGACGACCCGCGGGTCGCGCGCTACGCCGCGCTCAATCCGCGCAAGCCGGCCGGCCCGGCGACGGCATCCGCATCGCAAGCGAGCGCGGGCAGGAGCGCGCGCGGCGATTCCCGAACACGGGCTCGGCGACGGGATTCGGACAAGACCGTCACGGTCGCGACGGTGCCGAGCAAGCCCGCGTCGGCGCGCGCGGTTATGGCGACGCCCGCGACGACCCCCGCGCCCGCTCCGGCTCCCCCGCAACTCCCGGCCTCGCCGCCGGTGAGGATCGCGGCCGCGACCCCGGTTCCACTCGCCACGGTCCGCACTCAGGAGCCGGTCGGGGCGACGCCGATGGCGACAGCGGTTCCGGGTCCCTCCGGCGCTACGCCTGATTCGGCTTCGGCAGCTTCGCTGACGGTGCCCGCGCCGGTTCCGGTCCAGGTCGCGTCGGTGCAGCCTGCCGCGACGCCGATTGGGCCGCCCGCTTCGGTCGGCGCGATCGCGAGCCATTCGCTTCCCGCCAGCAACCTCGATCTCGCGCGCCGGTCGCAGGAGACCGCGGCGCCGCAGTCGGCGGCCGCGCCGCCGCGTGATTTCGCCGCCGCATTCGGCGACTTCCGTCCGCCCGCGGAAGAGCAGCGCGCCAATGGGGTCGCGGTCGACCTCGCGGCGATCGAGCAGGTCCGGGCCCGGCGCGCGGCGACGCCCGACGAGCGCGGCCCGCTGCCCGACGCACCCCGCGACACCCGCCGCACGCTGACCGCCGAGCCGGCCGCGACCGCTGGGAAGGCGGCCAAGCCCGCCGCCAAGCCCGACCCCAAGGCCAAGCCCAAGCCCGCCGCGCCGAGCCATCCCAGCCGGATCTGGGTCCAGCTCGGGGTCGGGCGCGACAAGGGCGCGCTGGCCTTCGACTGGCGCAAGCACCAGCGCACCGAGGGCGACTTGTTCAAGGGCCGCAAGGCCTGGACAACCCCGTGGGGCCAGACCAACCGCCTGCTAATCGGTCCGTTCGAGACGCAGGCTGCCGCCCAGGCCTTGCTCAAGTCGCTCAGGAAGGAGGAAATGGACGCCTTCGTCTGGACCAGCCCGGCCGGCCAGGCGGTCGACGCGCTGGCGGCCAAGTGAGGCGCGGGGTCCCCGCCGAATCCACAGCTTTTGCACAGGGTTGTCGGGTTATGCCCAGCCGCCGCGCGCCCGCCGATTGCCGTCGGCCGGCGCTTGACCCAATCACCCCGGCGAGGGAGCCCGCCGCCGGCGGGCGTTGATAGGGGGCGATGTCCCGCGTGCCGACCAGTAGGGTGTGTATTCATATTCCGGAATGGCCTGGATCGCCCGCAGGAGCCCGCTGGCGAGGAGCGCAGCGCAGTCGCCTAGCCGAAGCTAAGCGCAAGCAAGCGACGCGGCCAGCGGGCTCCTGCGGGCGATCGCGCAGCGGCGGGCGGCTTTTGACGCACGGGGGCGTCGCGCGTCGGTCACGATGGATTTCCATCGCTCCCTCCTTGCTCCTACCCGTGCGCCAAAATCCGCTCCGTCCAGGCCGTTCCGGAATATGAATACACACCCTGGCCAGCGCGAAGTCGAAGACGCCGACGGCGCGCCGGTCGACGTGCTCGCCTCGCTGTTCGATGCGCGCGGCTGGCAGTACGAGTACGTTTCCGACGACGAGATCCTCGGCGAGATCCAGGGCAGCTGGGCGAGCTACCAGCTGCGCGGGATCTGGCGGACCGAGGACAACGTGCTCCAGCTGCTGTGCCTGCCCGACATCCGCGTCCCCGAGGACAAGCGCGCCGGGGTGTACGAGGTGCTGGCGCTGATCAACGAGCAGCTCTGGCTCGGCCATTTCGACATCTGGTCGAGCGGCGGGGTGCTGCTCTACCGCCACGGTCTGATGCTCGGCGAGGACGGGCTGCTGACCATCGCCCAGGCGCAGACCGTGATCGAGGCCGCGATCGACGAATGCGACCGCTTCTACCCGGCGTTCCAGTTCATTCTGTGGGGCGACAAGACCCCCGCCGAAGCGCTCGCCAGCGCGCTGGTCGACGCCCAAGGCGAGGCTTGAGCCACCAGCCCTCTCCCCTTCAGGGGAGAGGGAGCGAGACTTGGCCTGCGCAGCGGGCTTAGTCGCAGCGGAGAGGGGCTGCGTTAGCGCGCAACCTCCGCCCCTCTCCAACTTCGGCTAGCGAGCAAGCTCGCAAGCCTTCGTATCCTCTCCCCTGAAGGGGCGAGGGATTGGAGTTGTCGGTGTATCCACCCTCCACCCTCCTCGTCGGCTGCGGCAACATGGGGCAAGCTTTGCTCCAAGGCTGGATAACCAGCTGCGAGCTTTCCCCGGACGGTGTCACGGTCGCCGATCCCATCGCAAATCCAAAGCATGTCAGAGTCGTTCGCGAAATTCCCCAGCTGGAGCGGTTCGGCCTCATCGTTCTAGCTATCAAACCGCAGTTATTTGAGAACCTCGTTCCGACCCTGCGCGAAGTCGGGCGCAACGCAATCGTGCTGTCAATTATGGCGGGAGTGGAGTCCGCAACCCTGGCCTCGGCATTGCCGAACGCAAGGATTGCTCGGATCATGGCCAATTTGTCGGCCGAGTATGGTCTCTCGCCCGTCACGTTGCTGGCTGGACCTGGCATCACAGACGAAGATCGCGCCTTGCTCGACCGGCTTGGCGGCGCGCTCGGATCCGTCGAATGGCACGACGACGAGACGCTGCTTCATGCGGTGACGGCGTTGGCCGGCTCTGGGCCGGGGTTCGTCTACCGCCTGCTCGAAGCCTTCGCCAAGGGCGGCGCCGCGCTCGGGCTCGAGCCGCGGACCGCGGCGGCGATGGCGCTGGCGACGGTGCGTGGCGCGGCCGAGCTCGCCGCGCGCTCGGAAGAGGATTTCGCCGCGCTCGCCGCCCGGGTCGCTTCGGCGGGAGGGACGACGCGCGCCGGCCTTGACGTGCTCGAGCGCGACGACGCGGCCGACCGTCTGATCGCCGAAACGCTACGTGCGGCGCGCGATCGCAGCGAGGAGCTCGGCCGCAGCGGCTGATACACGCGGTTACACCGGATTCGCTTGAATCTTTTAACCTTCGACGCGATATTGCGCGGCAACCGGCTTGTCGTTGCAGGCGCCGGCTGAAGGAGCTGACAATGGCTAATTGGAACGATCCCCAGCCCACGGACCGCGGTGTCCGCTCGGGCTTCGGCGCGTCTCCTGGCGTCACCGGCGCGGTCGCCGGTCGCGACGGCTACGTCGTCGACCAGGGCCTGCGCCGCTACATGCTGTCGATCTACAACTACATGGCCTCGGGCGTGCTGCTCTCGGGCGTCGTCGCGCTGCTGTTCTACCGTTCGGGGCTCGCCGCGACGGTGATGACCGGCGGGCCGCTGAGCTGGCTGATCATGCTCTCGCCGCTGGCGTTCGTGCTGTTCATGAGCTTCGGCGCGAACCGGATGTCGACCGGCACGCTGCAGGCGATGTTCTGGGGCTTCGCCACGGTCATGGGGCTGTCGCTGTCGACGATCTTCCTGGTCTTCACCGGGGGTTCGATCGCCGCGACGTTCTTCGCCGCCGCCGCGGCCTTCGCCGGGCTCAGCCTGGTCGGCTACACCACCAAGAAGGACCTGTCCGGGATGGGCAGCTTCCTGATCATGGGCGTGGTCGGGCTGATCGTCGCGTCGATCATCAACATCTTCCTGAAGTCGCCGGGCCTCTACTGGGCGGTCAGCTTCCTGGGCGTGCTGATCTTCGCGGGCCTCACCGCCTACGACACCCAGCGGCTGAAGAACGATTACTACCGCCTCCAGGGCACCGAGTTCATGGGCAAGGCCATCGTCCTCGGCGCGCTGAGCCTGTATCTCGACTTCATCAACATGTTCCAGTTCCTGCTGAGCTTCATGGGCCAGAGGGACTGACAAGCTCAGGTTTCCTCCAACCGGAGGAGGCCGAAATCGGACGCCCGGCGGGACGCGTTTCCGCCGGGCATTTTCTTTGCCCGCTCAAGCCGCTAGCGTCGCCGCTTCAGCTTGGGGAAAGGCGATCCGGCATAGCCCTCGCCCGCCGGCGAAGGGAGATTTTACCAGGATGATCAGGTTCGAGCTGGGCAGGGGCCGCATGTTTGCAGCGATGGCGGGCGCCTCGC
>JAIVIY010000107.1 GCA_020200285.1 Novosphingobium sp.
GGCGCGGACCTGGCGCAGGGGCAGCGCGATGTCCGCGGCGCGCAGCACGCTGGCGACCATCGCCCCGCCCTGGTTGACCTCGGCGACCACGCGGTCGGCGCCCCAGGCCCGCGCCGCATTGGCCACCGCGCGGGCCCATTTCTCGGGCGCGGCCTTCTCGACCGAGGCGTCGGCGAGCACCCGGCCGATGCCGTCCTCGCCCAGCGCCGCGACGACGATCCCGCAAGCGTCGCCCTCGGCGCTCGCCGGCGGATCGACCGCGACGACGACGCGCCTGGGGGGCGACGACGCGGCGGGTTCGCGGCAAGCTTCGAGAATTGACCGCGTCCACAGCGCGCCGGGGATGTCCTCGATCAGCTCGCCATCGAGCTCCTGGCGGCCGATCAGGGTGCCTTCGAACTGCCGACGGATGCCTTCGAGAAAGCGCTTGGGCAGGTTCTTGTAGTTGTCCGTCGTCCGGCCCCGGGTGATGATGACCTCTTCGCCGTTCGCTTCATCGAGCAATCTGCGGACGAGCGGCACCGAGCGCGGGGTGGTGGTCGCGACGATTCGCGGCGCTTCGCCGACGCGCAGCCCCAGCAGCAAATTGTCCCAGGTCCGCGTCGCCTGGCCGCCGGCGAACACCCATTTGCCGACTTCGTCGCACCACGCGTGACTGTGTTGCGGACCGCGCAACGATTCCGGTTCCCCCGCCGAATAAAGCGCCGCTTGCGCGCCGTTCGACCAGGTCAATCGCCGGAGCGATGGCTCGAACGTCGGTGCTCGCCACGGCGGGCAGCATCTGAGGATGCCGCTTTCGCCTTCGACCATCACGCTGCGGGCTTCGCCCAGCGATGCCGCAACCAGCGCGATTCGCGCGGCGGGATCGCTATCGGCAACGCGGCGCACCCATTCGGCGCCCGCGCGGGTCTTGCCGAAACCCCGCCCCGCCAGGATGACCCACAGCCGCCAGTCGCCTTCCGGAGCTTCCTGCTCGCGGCGGGCGACGTTGGGCCAGTGGTAGTTCCATTCGCTGCGCTCGTCTTCATTGAGGTATCGGCTCAGCTCGTCGCGGTCTTCATCCTCGCTGGCTTCAAGCCAGTCGAGCCGGTCAGCCTGCATCAGGCTTGGGCTCGGGCAAAGCCAGCGGCGCTCGCGCCGCCAGGACCCGTTCGCGAATCTCGGCGACCTTGCGATCGAGCGAGGCGCGGATCTCCTCCGCAGAGACGTTGTCGCGGATCGCGCGCGTCCGCGTCGTGCTGTCCCGGTGCGCCAGCAGCAGCCGCAACGCCAGGGCGTTGTCGTACTGGCGCACGCCTCGCTTCGCGGTCGAGCCCTTGATCTCGCCGGTGCGGAGACGGAACAGCGTCTCCATCTCGAGGTTGTCGTAACCCTCGCACAGCGCGACCTGCCAGTCGCGGGCGAATTCGGCGTGCTTGCGGCGACGCTCGTAGACGGTCGAGGTATCGACCTTCGCGCCCCGCGCCGCGGCCGAGACGTTAGAGGTTTCGGCCAGCGCCGCGAGAAAGGGCTTGACCCACTTGGGGCACACGGTCGCTTTCGCGCGGCGCTTCGCCGTCGTTGCCATGATCGAACCGTCCATGTCGTGAAGTGCGACCCCCGATCCGCGAATCGGTCCATCGCGATGTTCCTGATTTGTGCCATACTAGCGTGACGATGTCAAGCGGAATAACCGATACGGTTATAAAGTTCCGCTGGCCTAGCTTTGCCGGCTCGCCTAGACGCCCGCCCTCATGCTTCGCCGCCTCTACGACTGGACCATGGAAAAGGCCGCGCACCCGCATGCGGTCGGCTGGCTGGCGGCGTTCTCGTTCATCGAGGCGAGCTTCTTCCCGATTCCGCCGCATCCGCTGCTCGGGCTGATGTGCCTGGCCGCACCCCGCCGCGCGATATGGTTCGCGCTGGTCGCGACGATCGCCTCGGTGCTCGGCGGGCTGCTCGGCTACGCGATCGGCTGGGGTTTGTACGACACCGTCGGTGCGCAGCTGCTCGCCGCGCTGGGGATGACCGAGAGCTTCCCGGTCGCCGCCTGCTATCTGCGCGAGTACGGGGCCGAGATCATCATGATCAAGGGCGCGACCCCGATCCCGTTCAAGTTGCTGACGATCACCGCCGGGTTCATCGCCATGCCGCTGATCCCCTTCATCCTCTCGAGCGTGGTCAGCCGGGCGATCAGCTTCATGATCGTCGGGGTGCTGTTCCGGCTGTTCGGGGCGCCGATCAAGCTGTTCATCGACCGCCACCTCGGCAAGGCCACCGCCGCCTTCGTGATCCTGGTCGTCGGCGGCTTCGTCGCGCTGACCTTCCTCGAAGGCGGCGGCGAGGAAGCGCAGAGCAAGTGCGAGCGGGGGGCGGTTTCGTCGTCCCGCTAAACCCGCCAGTCGATCGTCCCGCGCCCTTTCTCCTGCAGAAACGCGTTGGTCCGGCTGAACGGTCTCGAGCCGAAGAACCCGCCGTGCGCTGACAAGGGGCTCGGATGCGGGCTGGTCAGGATCAGGTGGCGCGAATCCGGGCCGAGCCCCGGCACCCGCGCCGCCTTGTTGCGCGCGTGGCTGCCCCACAGGATGAACACGCTGGGATCGGCGCGTTCGGCCACCGCGCGGATCGCGGCGTCGGTGAAATCCTCCCAGCCGAGCTGCTGATGCGAGCCGGCCCGCCCGGCCTCGACCGTCAGCGCGTTGTTCAAGAGCAGCACGCCCTGCTCGGCCCAGCGCGACAAATCGCCGTGCGCGGCGGGGGCAATGCCGAGGTCGCTTTCGAGCTCCTTATAGATGTTGCGCAAGCTCGGCGGGACCGGGCAGCCCTCGGGCACCGAGAAGCACAGCCCGTGCGCCTGGCCGGGCCCGTGGTAGGGGTCCTGCCCGAGGATCACCACCTTGACCCGGTCGAGCGGGCAGCGCTCGAACGCCGCCAGCCGAAGCCCGCGCGGCGGATAGATCGTCTTGCCGGACTGCTCCTCGGCGCTGAGGAACCCGCCGAGCGCGCGCAGCGGCCGGCTCTCGAGCACCGGCCCGAGCGCCGCGCGCCAGGATTCGGGGAGTTGGTTGGCGGGCATCGATCCTGAATATCCGCTCGTGTCGAGCCCTTCGGCAAGCTCAGGATGAACTGCCGTCTTTTCAGCCGGCAGTCGAGGCACGCCGCGCTCCGGTCCACAGTCGCGAGGCATCCCTCGACTTCGCTCGGGATGAGCGGGCCAGGGCTTGGAGAACCGGGGCATCCGTCCTATGCGCTCGAACCGAATGGCCGTTCATCTCCATCACGAGGATCTCCCGGCCGGCGTGCTCGCTCCCGGACCGGTCGCGGTCGACACCGAGACGCTCGGGCTGGTCACCCCGCGCGACCGGCTGTGCCTGGTCCAGATCGCCGACGGCCGCGGCGACGAGCATCTGATCAAGTTCGGCGCGGGCAGCGACTACGCCGCGCCCAACCTCAAGGCGGTGCTCGGCGACGCGGCGCGGATCAAGCTGTTCCACTTCGCCCGCTTCGATCTCGCGGCGCTGCATCATTACCTCGGGGTCTGGGCGACGCCGGTGTTCTGCACCAAGATCGCGAGCAAATTGACCCGCACCTACACCGATCGCCACGGGCTCAAGGACCTGGTCCGCGAGCTGCTCGGCAAGGAGATCTCCAAGCAGCAGCAGTCGAGCGACTGGGGCGCCGAGACGCTGAGCGAGGCGCAGCAGGAATACGCCGCGTCGGACGTCCGCTACCTCCACGGGATGCACGAGATCCTCGTCGCCCGGCTCGAGCGCGAGGGCCGCTCGAGCATCGCCGAGGCGAGCTTCGCCTACCTGCCGACCCGCGCGCGGCTCGACCTTGCCGGCTGGGCCGACAAGGACATCTTCAGCCACGAGTAATCGAGGCGCGTTCAGGCAACCCGAATGAGCGTCCAGGCCGAAATCATCCATTCCCGGCGGGTCCGCTTCGCGCTGCCGGGGGGTTTTCACGACCGCCTGGTCCGCACCCTGGCGGTGGCGCTGCCCGCGGGCGTCGGGGTGCTCGCCGCGATCATGGTGTTCAGCCCGCTGAGCCCGCGCGGCGAGGTCAGCTTCCTGCTCGACCGCACCAAGGTGGACGTCGTCGAGGACCGGCTGCGGGTGGAAAGCGCGATGTATCGCGGCCAGGACAATTCCGGCCGGCCATTCTCGCTGACCGCCGGCTCGGCGGTCCAGCGCTCCGCCGAGAACCCCGTGGTGGCGATGCGCGACCTGGTCGCCCGCATCCTCCTCAACCAGGGCCCGGCGGTGCTCAGCGCCAACCGCGGCGCCTGGGACATGGACGACCAGAAGGTCAGCGTGTTCGGCCCGGTGGTCTTCGTCGCCGCCGACGGCTACCGGATGACCGCCCGCGACGTCGACGTCGACCTGCAGGACCAGACGCTGGTCAGCCGCGGCCGGGTCGAGGGGAGCGTGCCGGCCGGCACCTTCAGCGCCGACCGGATCGTCACCGATCTCCAGGCGCGGACCATCACGCTCGACGGCAACGCGCGCCTCAGGATGACCCCCGGGCGGATGAAGATGCCGTGACTTCCCACGCCGCCCCCCAGCGCCTAAGGCTCTCGCCGATGCAGCGTCGCGCCCTCGCCTTGCGCTCGGCCCTCGCCGGTTTCGCCGCCGGAGCGGCCGCGCTCGGCGCCGGCTGGGTCGCGCAAGCGCAAGTCGCCGGGTTCAACTCCAACGCCCCGGTCAACTACGCCGCCGACCGGATCGAGCTGCAGGACCGCCAGAACCGCGTGGTCCTCTCGGGCGACGTCGCCATCAGCCAGGGCGACTTGCGCCTCAACGCGGCGCGGACCACGGTCGCCTATTCCGACGCCGGCGGCTTGAGCATCCAGCGGATCGACGCGACCGGCGGGGTGCGGGTGGCGCGCGGCAACGAGACCGCGCGCGGCGATGTCGCGATCTACGATTTCAACCGCCGGATCATCACCATGATCGGCAACGTCGCGCTGCGCCGCGGCAATGACACGCTCAACGGCGGGCGGCTGGTGATCGATCTCGCCAGCGGAGTGTCGAGCGTCGACGGCCGCGCCCGCGGCTCGTCCTCGGCGGTCGGCGCCTCGACCGGGACCGGCGGCCGGGTCACCGGCAGCTTCACCGTTCCGCAGAAGAACTGAAAACGGCGCAGGTCCGCGCGTTGCGCATCCTGATCGTCGGCCTCAACTACGCGCCCGAGCCGATCGGGATCGGGCCTTACACCACGGGACTCGCCGAGTGGCTCGCCGGGCGCGGGCACGAGGTCGAGGTCGTTGCCGGGCGCCCCTATTATCCGCGGTGGCGGACTTACCCGGGCTTTCGCCTGCCGTTTTGGCGCCGCTCGCGCGAGAACGGCGTGACCATCGTCCGCTGCCCGCATTACGTGCCGCGCCAGCCCGGCGGGCTCCGCCGGATCGTCCACCACCTGAGCTTCGCCGCGGCCGCGCTACCGGTCGCGGCGTGGCGCGCGTGGCGCGGCCGGCCCGCCGTGGTGATCGGCATCGCGCCGTCGTTGCTAAGCGGGCCGGTCGCCCGGCTGGCGGCGCGGCTGGGCAGAGCCCGGCTGTGGCTGCACCTTCAGGATTTCGAGGCCGACGCCGCGCTCGCCACCGGCCTGGTCGGGGTCGGACCGCTGGCCGGCGCGCTGGCCGCGCTCGAGCGCGCGGCGCTCGGCGCGGCGGACCGGGTCTCGACGATCAGCCCGGCGATGGTCGCGCGGCTGCGGGCCAAGGGGGTCGCCCCCGAGAGCACCTTCGAGCTGCGCAACTGGGCCAACGCTCCCCCCGCCAATGGCCGCGCGAACTATCGTCGCGAATGGGGCCTCGGCGAGCGGACCGTCGCGCTCTATTCAGGGAGCCTCGGGCGAAAGCAGGGCGCGCAGGTGATCCTCGACGCCGCGCGGCGCTTGCGCGGCCGCGACGACATCGTCTTCGCGATCTGCGGCGAGGGACCCGAGCTGCCCGCGCTCAAGGCCGAAGCCGCGGGACTGACTAACGTCCGCTTCCACCCGCTCCAGCCCGCCGCGCGGCTGATGGAGCTGCTCGAGACCGCCGACATCCACCTGCTTCCCCAAGTCGACGCCGCGGCCGACCTCGTGCTCCCGTCCAAGCTCACCAACATGCTCGCCTCGGGCCGCCCGGTGGTGGCGACTGCCGCGGCGGGCACCGGGCTCGCCGAAGAGATCGAGGGCTGCGGGATCGCGGTCCCGCCGGGCGACGGCGCGGCGCTGGCCGAGGCCATCGTCGGCCTCACCGACGACCGCCAACTCGCTGCGCGGCTCGGCGCCGCGGCCCGGGCGCGGGCGGGCGAGCGCTGGTCGCGCGAGGCGATCCTAGGCGGCTTCGAAGCGCAGTTGCGCGCGCTTGCCGCCGCGCCGCCGCGCTCCTAAGGCCGCGCGGGCATTTCGGTACTGGGGGTGGGCAAGGCGCGATGAAGCGGACGGAGTGCATGGTTTGCGGCGGCAGCCGGCTGGTCGAGTTCATCGACCTCGGCGACCAGCCCAACGGCAACAACTTCCTCCCCGCTGAAGAGGTCGCCCGCGAGATCAGCTTCCCGCTGGCGATGATGGTTTGCGAGGACTGCTGGGAAGTCCAGATCGCGGAGTTTCCGCCGCAGGACGTGCTGTTCCGCGATCATCCCTACCTCTCGGGGGTCAACGCGCCGGTGGTCGCGCACTTCGAGCAGCTCGCGGCGCGGGTGGTCTACAAGCTGGGGCTGCAACCCAACGACCTGGTGATCGACGTCGGCTGCAACGACGGCACCTTGCTCAAGATGTTCGCCAGGCAGGGCCTGCGCACGCTCGGCGTCGATCCGTCCGAGCGGCCGGGCAGAATCGCGCGCGAGCAGGGCGTGACCGTGTTCAAGCAGTTCTGGAACTTGCCGACCGGCCGCTCGCTGGCCCAGCTCGGCATCTGCCCCGAGGTGATCACCGCCACCGCCGTGTTCTACCACGTTCCGGACTTGCACGACTTCTGCCGCGGCTTGCGCGAGGTGATGGGGCCGGAAAGCGTGTTCGTGGTCCAGGGAGTCAACCTCAAGGACCTGATCGAGCGCAACGAGTTCGACCACTTCTACCACGAGCACAGCTGCATCCACAGCCTCGGCCCGCTGACCAAGCTGTTCGCGCAGCACGGCCTGCGGATCCACGACGTCGAGTTTTCGGCGATCCACGGCGGCTCGTTCATCCTCTATGTGGTCCGCGAGGACAGCGCGCGCGAGACGACGCCGGCGGTGGCCGAGGCGATCGCGGCCGAACGCGCGGCCGGGCTTTACGAGCTGGCGACCTATCGCGACTTCGCCCGGCGGATCGAGGCCAACATCGCCGAATTGAAGGCGCTGCTCGGCGAGCTCAAGGCCGCGGGCAAGTCGGTTTACGCGCTCGGCGCGCCGGTCAAGGGCAGCACCTTGCTGAACTACGCAAGGATCGGGCCGGAGCTGGTCGCGCTGGCGACCGAGGTCAATCACCTGAAGGTCGGGCGTGTCACGCCGGGCACGCACATCCCGGTGGTCGACGAGCGCTCGCTGACCGACGTCCCCGACTATTACCTGGTGCTGGCCTGGAACTTCCTCGATTTCCTCGTCGGCAAGTACGACGCCTACCTCGCCGGCGGCGGGCGGTTCATCGTCGCGGTACCCGAGGTGCGGATCGTCGGCCGCGGCGGGGAGACGGTGGCGCGATGAAGCGAGTCATCGTCACCGGCGGCACCGGCTTCATCGGCCGCGCGGTGGTCGAGGAACTGCGCCGCCGTTACCCCGAGGCCGAGGTGATCGCGGTCGGCAGCGCCACGGTCGACCTCGCCGACGAGCGCGCCTGGTTCGAGTGGCTGGGCGAAGTCCGCGAGGGTGGTCCGGTCGATCACCTGATCCACCTCGCAGCGCTCTACAAGGCGGGCGACTGGCCGGTCCACCACCCGGCAACCCAGTTCAACGTCAACATGAAACTGAACGTCAACGCGCTCGAAGGCTGGGCGCGGTTCCTGCCCGAAGCCAAGCTGACCTCGGTGCTCAGCTATTGCATGTACCCCTCGCTGCCGCACGCGCACCCCGAGGAGGAGCTCTACGGCCACGAGCCCGAGGACTACCTGTTCGCCTACGCGATGACCAAGAAGGCGCTGCTGATCGGCCAGCGCGCCTACCGCCAGGAGCACGGGCTCAGGTCGGCGAGCGTGGTGTTGCCGACGGTCTACGGCCCCGGCGACAGCTTCGCCGAGAACAGCCACGTGGTCGGCGCGCTGATCGGCAAGTTCGTCCGCGCGGCCCGGAGCGGCGCGCGCGAGGTCGAGGTGTGGGGCGACGGCAGCCAAGAGCGCGAGTTTCTCTACGTCGGCGATGCGGTCGACGGGATCATCGCCGCCGCGCTGCGCTCTGACGAGCCCGCGCTCAACCTCGGAATGGGCGAGGCGAGGTCGATCGCCGAGCTCGCGCAATGGATCAAGGACGCTGCCGGCTTCGACGGCGAGATACGCTACAATCAAGACCGCTTCGTCGGGGTGAAGACGCGCCAGCTCGACGTCCGCCGGATGCGCGACACGCTCGGCTGGACCGCGCCGACCTCGCTGCCCGAGGGCATCGCCCGGACGGTGCGCTGGTACGAGGCCCAGCTTGGCTAGGCGCCTGCTGATCGTCGAGGAGGCGCTCAAGGACTACGTCGGGCACTGGTACGAATACGTCCGCGCGGTCGCGGAGCTGAACCGCGGTGCCGGCGTCGAGGTTAGCGTCGTCGCCCACGCCGCGGTCAGCGAGGCGTTGCGGGCCGAACTCGGCGCGATCCCGCTGTTCGCGCGCACCCCGTGGGACGGCGACTACCGCCGCGGCGGCTGGCTCGAGCGCAAGCTCGGCTTCCTTCGCCACAACGCGCTGGTGTTCCGGACGATGCGGAAGTTCCTCCGCCGCAGCGGCCGCTTCGACTGCGTGTTCGCGCCGACCGTGGTCGGCCACCACGTCTGGGGCTGGCGGCTGCTGTGGTCGCTCGAGCGCAAGCGAATCGGGCGGCTGGTGCTGCTGATCCGCAACAACGCCGGAACTTATCCCGAGCACCGCGCCGAGCCCCGCTTCGGCCCGGCCGCGCGGCTGTTCGGGCTGGGGCTGCGCTCGTTCGCCGGGGCGATCGCCGCGAGCCGGGTGACGATCGCCACCGACAGCGAGCGGCTGGCGGACGAATATCTGCGCCTCACTGGCATCCGCCCGGAAGTGTTCCCGAGCCCGCGGGTTGCCGCCCTGCCGCCGCCCGCGCCGCGCGATCCCTCCGCGCCGCTGCACTTCGCCTGCCTCGGCCCGGCGCGGTTCGAGAAGGGGATCGACGTGCTGCAGCGGGGAATCGCCCTCTATCTCGCCGATCCCGCGAGCCCGGCGGCGCGCTTCACCATCCAGTGGCCCCATCCGATCGCCGAGGCCGCCGGGAGGCCTTACCCGCCCGATCCCGCGCTCGCCGCCGGCGGCAAGGTCGCATTCCTCACCGAGCCGCTCGCCAGCACGGCCTACGACGCGCTGCTCGCGAGCGTCGACTGCATGGTTCTGCCCTACCGCCGCAGCTCGTATCGGGCGCGGATTTCGGGGGTTGCGGTCGAGGCGGTGACCGCAGGCGTGCCGGTGATCGCCTAAAGCCCGGCGAGCCGTTCCACGCCCGCCGCGAACCGTTCGACATCCCCCGCCGGAGCCAGCCGGCGCGATGCATCGCTCATCCGCGCCCGCAAGGCATCGTCGTCGAGCGCGCGCATCGCCTCGGCCCAGGCTGCCGCGTCGTCGCTCGCCAGGACGAATCCGTTGCCGCCGTGCGCGACCAGCGTTTCGCGCGCGCCGACCGCTTCGCTGACCGCGACCGGCAAGCCGAACGCGAGCGCCTCGTTGACCACCAGACCCCACTGCTCGACGCTGCTCGCAAGGAGCAGCGCGCGCGCGTCGGCGAGATGCGCGCCCACTTGCGCCGCGTCGACGAAGCCGGTGATGGCGATCGCGCCGTCCAGTCCCGCTGCGGCAATCCGCGCGCGCAGCGCTTCGTGCAGCTCGCCGCCGCCGACCAGCACCAGGTTCCGCCGCCCGCCGCCGCGGCGGTAGCGCCCAAACGCCTCGATCAGCAGCGCCAGGTTCTTCTTCGCCACGAACCGCCCGACGAACACGAACGGACGATCCGCCGGGGCGAGCCGCGCCGCGCCGCCCATCGCCCGCACCCGCTCGAGCGAGACGGTGTCGTAGCCCTCGACCACCGGCCGGCGGCGGAAGCCGAGCGAACGCATGTAGGCGGCGTGGCGCGGCCCGCCGACCAGCGCCGCGGCGAACGGCCATAGCAGCACGCGCTTGCCGGCCTCGCGCCACCAGCGGCGTCGCGCGTCGTCGGCTTTCGATTCGCTCATCAGCACCACGCGCTTGCCCTTGAGCCGCAGCATCCAGGCCAGCGCTAGCACGTCGGGCTGGTCGTAGCCGATCCCGACGAACGCGACATCGCAGTCGCCCAGCGCGGCGAGCATCGCCCGCAGCCGTTGAAGCCGCGGGATCGCTTCGAACGCGCGATCGGCGAACAGCACCCGCTTGTGTGCGCCGCGGACCTCGCCCGAGGGCGCCCAGGCGTAAGCGCGCGAGCTTTGCGCGACCTCGACCGCGACCACCTCGGCCTGCCCGACTAGCCGCCGCGCGGCGGCTTCGCAGCGGTCGAGGTGATAGGCGGCGAACTGGGCGAAGAGGATGCCGACGCGGACCTGGGGCGGCGCCGGCGAAAGTCCAGGTGCGAGCTCGTCCGCCATGAGCGCGCCATAGCGGGGCGCGCCGCCGGAACAAGGTCGCCGCAATCGGGCCGCGGGCCCGCGCCGGGGCGGACGCCCCGCGGGCTCCCGGCCGGCCCGGGTCAGTTGCTATAGAGCGCGTGCTGGAAGACCAGCGCCGTGTCGCCGGCATCGGCCGTGGTCGACGCGTGCACCAGATTGAAGCCGCCGCCGCCGGCGGTGAGGCGAGTCGCATCGCCGGTTCCGTCGGGTCCAGGCACGCCGGCCGACGCCAGGGTCATCGCGTTGACGCTCCAGGGAGCGGCGCTGAACGCCGCGACACCGGTCGTGCTGTCGATCAGCGTGGGTTCCTGCGCTTCGCCGGTGGGAGCCTGGCCGCAGAAGGCCCGCTCCACCCACACCGCACCGTAGGCCGAGTATTCGAGCTCCAGGTACTCGCCGGCGCCGCGCAAGGTGCGCTCGGCGTTGAGCTTCAACCCGCCGCCGTCCTTGGCGAAACGCACGATCCGCGCGCCGCCGCCCGAGCCGTCGTGGATGAAGCGAAAGCGCTGGCCGTGCTGGTAACCGGCGGTAGCCAGGGTGAAGGTGAAGGTCCCGTTCGCCTGGGGAAACAAGGTCACCGCGCGGCTGCCGATCGCATAGACCTGGTCGGAGCTGAAGCTGAGGAACTCGCCGCTCATCGGCAGCGCCAAGGCGGTAAATCCGGTAACCTCGATCCGCGGCATGGCGAAGCCGGCCATCCCGACAGGGGAGGCCCGGAACGGCGTGCCAGCGATGCCGTCAACCACACAGCTGATGGTGTCTGCCTCGACCAGGTTGAACACCTCGAGCCCGGCGCCGACCGAGCGGCTGTTCTCCGCCGCGAGCCGGGTCCGCCCGCAGTGGACGCGGAGGTTGATGTTGCGCGGCTGATGGCCGTTGTCGGTGGCCGGGCCGGCCAGCGTGACCGCGTTGTAGGCGCTGCGCCGGTCGGCCCAGGCCGTCACCTCGAGGTCGATGTCGTGGAGCCCGTCGGCCGAAGCGAAGCCCGCTGCGAGGAACAGCTCGGCGTCGATCAGCTCGATCGAGCCGCGCATGTAGCTGCCGAGATAGAGGTAGTTCTGCAGGTGCTCGAACCGCGTGCCGATGAAGCGGGTGAAGGGGGGCGGAGCATCGGTGCGACGGATGGGCAGGTTGTAGGGGTTGCCGAAGCCGGGGTCGGGGCCGCCGATGAACAGGCAGCCCGCAGTGCCCGCCTGGTAGAAGCGCCCGCCGTGGTAGGTGTGTCCGACGCCGCAAACCACCTCGGCGGGCTGGCGCGCGATGCCGGCCTGGAGGTTGTAGGCCGTCAGGCGGCCGACCCCGCTCGGGTTCCAGCAGCTGTGGCCGCTGTTGTAGAAGTGGCAGTCGCGGCTGATGTGCTCGCGTGCGCTGTTGTCATACATGATCTCGCCGGCGAAGCCGTGCAGCACCACGTTCTCCATCTCGATCCGGCCCATGCCCAGCCCGGCGCCGAGCGCGTTGTCGCCCAGGTCCTGGCAGAGGAAGCCCTTGTCGAACAGGTTGACGTCGTCCTGGTTGAGCGTGTCGCCGGTGAACCCGCCCTCGACGTCGACGTTGGCCAGGCGGAGGTTGCCGACCGGGCCGGTGACGGTGATGAAGCCGCCGAGCCACACGCCGTCGGCCACGACCTGACCGGGGAAGCGAGCGCCTCCGGTCGGTCCCTTGAGCGTCACTTCGGCCCCGGCGAAATCGAGATCGAGCGCATCGCACGCGGGAATCCGCAAGGTGCGGTCGGCGTAGAACTGCTCGAGCGCGGCGCCGAGCGGCAGCGTCCGCAGCGGCTCCCACAGCTCGAGCCGCGGCAGCCGGGTGGTGACCCGGGCGACGCCGTTGGCGGCCGCGAAGTCGATCGCCCGCTGGACCGCGGCGCGGTCGTCGCCGAGCCCGGTCGCGCCGAACTCCTCGATCGTCACCGAGCGCGCGCGGACCCCGGCCCAGCTTTTCGCGGCGAGGCCGCGGGCGAGAATGTCGGCCGCCATGCTACTGCGCCAGCCGGTAGTGGATCGCGCCCGAAGCCGGCGCCAGCTGGAGGTAGAACGCGGTGCCGGCCTCGCTCTCCTCCCATACGGGCTCGCAAACGTTGGCCCAATAGTTCCCCCACGGCGCGCCGGCCAGCGTCACCGGCAGCTTGGTCGCGCCGCCGTCGACCGAGCGCAGCAGCTGGACCGCGCCGCTCCAGGTCCCGGCCAGCGAAAGCACCAGCGGCTTGCCTGCCTGCGGCACGAATGGGCCGGCGGTAAGCGCCGCCGAAGCCGTTCCGCTGAGCGGTGGCTGCGGGCTGGTCGAACCGCCGCCCGCGGCCAGCGTCACCGGCAGCGGCGCCGCTTGGCTGACCGTGACCGCGTGACCCGCGGGATCGGCGTAGTTGAGGGCGACCCCGGGCGCGTAGCGCGCCGGGTAGGAAATCGGGACCTGGCTCAAGGCGAAGCGCTCCGGTGAGTGGCGAGTCGATCTCACTCATGCACAATGGGTTCCCTGTAGGAAAGTTATTTTTCCAATTTGGTTATCTCGCCCAGCGTGACATGCGCCGTGCGCTCGGCTAGCCGGGGCCATGCCGCAGCGTCACGACGTCGCCGTGTTCCATCCAGGGACCCAGCACAGCTGGCAGACCGCGCTCGCGCTCCAGCAGCTCGATCGCCTGGCGTGGTATGCGTCCTCGATCTACCATCGCCCCGGGCGGTTCCCGTACGCGCTCGAGCGCCTGCCCGGCCCGCTCGGCCGCGTGGTCGGCGCGCGGCTGCGGCGCTTTTCGCAGCCGGGGCTCGATCCCGCGCGAGTGCGGACCTCGGGCGCGATCGAATGGTTCGAGCGCCTGGCCTCGGCCGCGGGGCTCGACGCGCTCGCCCGGCGCCTCGACTACCTCGGCAACACCGCCTTCCCCCGCGGGCTGCGGCGCGCCGCGCGCGACCCCGCGGTGCGCGCGTTGTGGGGCTACAACGGCTCGTCGGAGACGCTGTTCGCGGCGCCCGAAGCCAGCGGGAAGCTGCGCATCCTCGACCGCACCACCGGCGACTGGCGCGCCTACAACGCGGCGATGGACCACGTAGCGCAAGCCTATCCCGAGTGGTTCCTGCCGGTCGAGCGCCGGGTGTCGGCGCGCCAGATCGCGCGGGACCAGCGCGAGTACGAGCTCGCCGACACGATCCTCTGCGGCAGCGCGTTCGCCGCCGCGACCGTGCGCCGCGCAGGCGGCGCGAGCGTCGCGCCGAAAGTCCGGGTGCTCGGCTACGGCTGGGACGAGGCGCTGTTCGGCGACCTGCCCCCACCGCGGCCGATCGCGCGCCACGAGCCGGTCCGGTTCCTGTTCCTCGGGCTGGCGATCCCGCGCAAGGGCATCCACCACGCGCTCGAGGCGATCGCCCGGATTCCGCAAAGCGCGGCGACGCTGACGGTGGTCGGCCGCCTCGGGATCCCCGAACCGGTCTTCGCCCGTTACGCGGCCCGCGTCGACTACCGGCCGTCGGTGCCCCGCGGCGAAGTCCCC
>JAIVIY010000108.1 GCA_020200285.1 Novosphingobium sp.
TTGAGCGCGTCCTCGCGCGCGGCCAGCCAGCGGAACGCGGCTTCGCCGGTGACCGCCTCGATACGACGAACACCACTCGACACCGCGCTTTCCGAGATGATCCGGAACAGCCCGATGTCGCCGGTCGCGCGGACGTGGGTGCCGCCGCACAGCTCGACCGAATAGTTGCGGCCTTCGCCGCCGGTCCGGCCCATCCCGAGCACGCGGACCTCGTCGCCGTACTTCTCGCCGAACAGCGCCAGCGCACCGGCCTCGACCGCCTCGTCGGGGCTCATCAGCCGGGTGACCACCGGCTCGTTGGCGCGGATCTCGGCGTTGACCTCGGCCTCGACCGCGGCGATGTCTTCCGCCGTCAGCGGCTTGGGGTGCGAGAAGTCGAAGCGGAAGCGGTCGGCGGCGACCAGCGAGCCCTTCTGGGTGACGTGCCCGCCCAAACGGTTGCGCAGCGCGGCGTGGACCAGGTGGGTCGCCGAATGATTGGCGCGGATGGCGTCGCGACGCGCGGCGTCGACCGTAAGGTGGACCGTGACGCCCACGCCGATCCGCCCGCTTTCGACCACTCCGCGCATCGCGTGCAAGCGGCCGAGCGGCTTGGTGGTGTCGGTCACCGCTATCTTCAGCCCGCCCGGACCGGTGATCGTCCCCGCGTCGCCGGTCTGGCCGCCGCTCTCGCCGTAGAACGGGGTCTGGTTGGTCAGGACGATGACTTGCTCGCCGGCGTCGGCCGAGGCGACTTCGGTCCCGTCCTTGACCAGCGCGACCACCCGCCCCTCGCCTTCGGTCGAGGTGTAGCCGGTGAACTCGGTGCCGCCCTCGCGCTCGGCGATGTCGAACCATAGCTCGCCCGCGGCGGCCTCACCCGAACCCTTCCACGCCGCGCGCGCCGCCGCCTTCTGCCGCGCCATCGCCGCGTCGAAGCCCTCGCGGTCGACGGCGATCCCGCGCGCGCGCAAGGCGTCCTCGGTCAGGTCGTAGGGAAAGCCGAAGGTGTCGTAGAGCCGGAACGCGGTCTCGCCCGGCAAGCTGTCGCCTTCGCCGAGCGCGCCGGTCTCCTCGTCGAGCAGCCGCAAGCCGTTGGCCAGCGTCCGCCGGAACTGGACTTCCTCGCGCTGGAGCGTCTCCTCGATCAGCGGCTGGGCGCGGCCGAGCTCGGGGTAGGCCTGGCCCATCTCGGCGACCAGCGCGGGGACCAGGCGGTGCATCAGCGGGTCCTTGGCGCCCAACAGGTGCGCGTGGCGCATCGCCCGGCGCATGATCCGGCGCAGCACGTAGCCGCGGCCCTCGTTCGACGGCAGCACCCCGTCGGCCATCAGGAACGCGGTCGAGCGCAAATGGTCGGCGATGACGCGGTGGCTGGCCTGTTGCTCGCCCGTCGCCTCAACCCCCGTGAGGCTCTCGCTGGCCGCGATCAGCGCGCGGAAGATGTCGGTGTCGTAGTTGTCGTGAACGCCCTGGAGCACCGCGGCGAGGCGCTCGAGCCCCATCCCGGTGTCGATGCTCTTCTTGGGCAGGTCGCCGACGATCTCGCCGCCGGCCTGCTCGTACTGCATGAACACCAGGTTCCAGATCTCGACGAAGCGGTCGCCGTCCTCGTCCGGGCTGCCGGGCGGGCCGCCGGCGATGTGCGCGCCGTGATCGTAGAAAATCTCGCTGCACGGCCCGCAGGGGCCGTCGTCGCCCATCGCCCAGAAGTTGTCCTTGGTGGCGATGCGGATGATGCGCTCTTCGGGCAGGCCCGCGACGTTCTTCCACAGGTCGAACGCTTCGTCGTCGGTGTGATAGACCGTCGCGGTCAGCTTCTCGGCCGGGATGCCCCAGACTTCGGTCAGCAGCTCCCAGGCGTGCTCGATCGCCTGGTCCTTGAAGTAATCGCCGAAGCTGAAGTTGCCGAGCATCTCGAAAAAGGTGTGGTGCCGCGCGGTGTAGCCGACGTTGTCGAGGTCGTTGTGCTTGCCCCCGGCGCGCACGCACTTCTGCGAGGAGACCGCGCGCGGTTCCTTGCGCGTCTCGAGCCCGGTGAAGACGTTCTTGAACGGCACCATGCCCGCGTTGACGAACATCAGCGTCGGGTCGTTGTAGGGCACCAGCGGCGCCGACGGCACGATCTCGTGCGCGTTGCCCCCGAAGTAGTCGAGGAACGATCGGCGGATTTCGTTCGTCGGGGTCATGGTGCGCGAATTAGGCAGCGCGCTGCGGTGCGGCAAGCGGATTAAGCGTCGGTCGCCTCCGCGGGGACCATCACCTGGAGCGCGGCGGGCATGATCGCGAATTTCAACGGCACAGGCATCCGCTCGACCTCGCCGTCGAAGGCGACCTCGATTTCGCCCGTCCCTTCGATTGTCACCTCGCGCGCCGCGGTCAGCTCGCAGAAGTCGCGCTGGGCGTCGGCGCGGCCGAACAGTGCGCGGACCGCGAAGCCGAGCAGCGCGGGCACGCTCTTGCGCTCGATCGCCAGCAGCGAGAGCACGCTGTCGGTCAACGTCTCGCGCTGGCCGAGCTTGCCGGCGTCGAGCGAGTAGCGGTTGTTGCCGATGAACAGCAGCGGGGTGACCACGCGTCGGCGCTTGCCGTCGATCGCCAGCGCGAAGGGCTTGGCGCGCATCGTTCTGAGCACGGTCCACGCCGCGGGAAGGGTGCCGAGCCACTTCGGCCCGGCGCGCTTGTCGCGCTCGCGCACCAGCCGGGTGTAGAGCCCGATCGAGGCGTTGTTGACGAACACGCGATCGCCGGCGCGAGCGAGGTCGATGCTTTCGCGGCATCCGCCCGCCGCGACCTTTGCCGCTTCGCCGAGATCCGTGGGGATCTGCAGGTCCCTGGCCAGATGATTGCGCGTGCCGAGCGGGAGGATCGCCAGCGCCGTCTCGCTTCCCGCGAGCACCGCCGCCGCCGAGCCTTGGGTTCCGTCGCCCCCGCCGACCGCCACTACCGGGGTGCCTGCGACCTCCTCGACCGTTGCGGCGACGTCCCGACCCTCGACTAGGCGGAGATCGATGGCCTGCCCGGCGAAGGCCTCGCGCAGGGTGTGTTCCAACGCGTCGCCGAGCGAGCCGGCCGTGCCCCCCCCGCGATTGACCACCACCGGTATCGGCTCGGGCCTCACGCCTTGACCGCGGTGGCGATCCACACGCCTGCCCCGAAAGCGACCGTGTCGCCGCGGCGATGCTCGGCCACGAACTCGGCGAGCCGGGCCTGGAACGCCGGGCGCTCGTCTTCGGGCAACTCGCGCATCGCCCGCGCGGCGGGGCCGATCCGGGCGAACAGCGCGAGCGCCTCGGCGACCGGATCGGGGCCCTGCCCGGCGATGTAGCGGATGTCATGCGGCGCGAACGCGACATCGCGCCACCCCGAGCTTTCGAGGATTTCGGCGACCCGCCGCGGATCGGCGAAGGCGAACGGCCCCGGCGCGTGCGGATCGGGCGGGGCGCCGCCGGCCGGGAGCAAGGCGGCGATTCCGCTGGCCCAGGGGTTCTCGCGCGGCGAGCGAAAGCACGAGAAGCACAAGTTTGCACCCCTCTGGGCGACCCCGGCGAGATGCACGAAGGCCGCGACCGGATCGTCGAAGAACATCACCCCGTGGCGCGAGATGTAGAGGTCGGGCGCGCCGCGGTCGGGTTCCCAGGTTGCCGCGTCGGCCAGCGCGAAGGCGCAGTTGCGGCGGCCCTGGGCGCGGATCGTCGCGGCGGCGACGAGGTCCGCGGAAACGTCGATCCCCAGCATCCGCGCGTCCGGCCTGGCGTCGGCCACCGCCAGCGACAGCTGGCCCGCGCCGCAGCCGATGTCGACCACGTCGCCGCCGGGCAAGGCGGCGATCGCCTCGAGCAGGCGCGGGGTCAGCTCGGCGAAGCTGCGGTCGGTGCGCCGCCATTCCTCGGCCCAGCTGCGCCCGACCGGGCCTTCCCATTCGCGCTTGTCGGTCATCGCCCAACCCTTACCCGACGAACCCGTCCCCGCAAGGGACGAACCGCCGAGATTCCCCTTGCGACTCGGCGGCGACAGGCACAGCATGCGCGCTTCCCCAGCGCTTCGGGCGCATACGGGCCCGGCGCGCTCCTTGCGACATCATGAGGAGCCGACGATGGCCAGCACCGCCACCCTTGCGAGGAACACCCACACCGGCGCGGTAGCCGGCCAGGCTGCCGGAACCCGTGCGATCGCCCTGGTCGGGCCGGCGGGCACGGGCAAGACCAGCCTGGCCGAAGCGCTGCTCTACGCGGGCGGCGCGATCAACCGCCAAGGCAGCGTCGAGGCCGGAACCTCGGTCGGCGACGCCAGCCCCGAGGCTCGCGCCCGGCGCGGCTCGACCGAAATCAACCTGCTGAACTTCGACTATCTAGGCGATCACTATGCGTTGATCGACACCCCGGGCGGCATCGGCTTCGCCGCCGACGGCGTCGCCGCGCTGCCCGCCGCCGACCTGGCGGTCGTGGTGGTCGACCCCGATCCGCTGCGCGCCGCGCTGGTCGAGCCGTTCCTGCGGCGGATCGACGACCTCGGCCTGCCCCACGTGATCTTCGTCAACAAGATCGACAACGCCCGCGCCGGCTCGGTGCGCGAGGTGCTCGCGGCGCTCCAGCCGATGAGCCGCGAGCCGCTCGCGCTCCGCCAGTTCCCGATCCGGGACGGCGAAAGCATCGTCGGCTACGTCGACGTCGCGCTCGAGCGCGCCTACCGCTACCGCCCGGGCCAGGAATCCGAATGCATCGCGATCCCGGTCGAGCTGACCGCGCGCGAAAAGGAGGAGCGCCAGAAGCTGCTCGAGACGCTCGCCGATTTCGACGACGCGCTGATGGAAGCGCTGCTGATGGACGAGGTGCCCGAGCAGGGCATGGTCGTCGCCGACCTCGCCCAGGACACCGGCGGCAACAAGGTGGTGCCGGTGATGTTCGGCTCGGCCGCGACCGGCGGCGGGGTGCGCCGGCTGATGAAGCTGCTGCGCCATGAGACCCCCGCGCCTGACGCCGCCTGCGCCCGCCTCGGCCTGGAGGAAGGCGGCGGGCTGCATGTCTTCAAGATCGCCAACGGCGGAGCGATGGGCCGGCTCGCCTTGGGCCGCGTGCTCGGCGGCAGCCTCAAGGAGGGCGAGGAGCTCGAGGTCGGCGGCGAAACCGCGCGGACCGGCTCGCTGTTCGCGCTCCAGGGCGACAAGACCGCCAAGCAGGCCGAGGCCCGGTCCGGCGACATCGTCGCGGTGGCCAAGGTCGACGGGGCGAAGAGCGGAATGATGCTCGGCGCCCGCGGGGCCAGGCGCAACGGCGAGCCGCAGCTCGAGTACCCGGCGCGCAACGCCGCGATCGCGATCACCACCCGCAACCGCCAGGACGACGTCAAGCTCTCGACCGCGCTCCACCGCTTGTGCGAGGAGGATCCCGCGCTCGAATGGAAGCAGGACGACGCGACCCATGAAACGCTGCTGCGCGGGGTCAACGACGAGCATCTCCAGCTGGTCGTCGCCCGGCTTCAACGCCGATACGGGGTGGCGGTCGACACCAAGCCGCCGCGGATCGCCTACAAGGAATCGATCCGCAAATCGGCAACGCAGCGAGGGCGCCACAAGAAGCAGTCGGGCGGGCACGGCCAGTACGGCGACTGCGTGATCGAGATCCGCCCGCTGGCGCGCGGCGAAGGCTTCGTGTTCGAGGACAAGATCACCGGCGGCGTGATCCCGCGGCAATACATCCCCGCGGTCGAGGCCGGGATCAGGGACGCGATGGACAAGGGTCCGCTGGGCTTCCCGGTGGTCGACGCCGCGGTCAAATTGATCGACGGCTCTTACCACACCGTCGACAGCTCCGAGCTCGCCTTCCGCACCGCCGGGCGGATCGCGATGAGCGAGGGCCTCGCGCAATGCGCGCCGTACCTGCTCGAGCCGATCTTCAAGGTGACGATCGACACTCCGCCGGGCACCGGCAGCAAGGCCGGGTCGCTGATCTCCACCCGCCGCGGCCAGATCCTCGGTCTCGGTCAGCATCCCGACTGGGCGCGGTGGGAGCGGATCGAGGCGATGCTGCCGGAAAGCGGGCTCCACGGCCTCGACGCCGAGCTGCGCTCGCTGAGCCAGGGGCTGGCGAGCTACACCGCCGAGTACGACCACCTCGCCGAATTGTCCGGCAAGCAGGCCGACGAAGTGGTCAAGGCGCGAGCGGCGGAGCTGGCGGGCTAGGCACCCACCGCTGCGCCCAGGCGATCGCGGCGACCACGCAGCCGGCGAACAGCGCGCCTTCGGCCGCGCCGGTGATCATCGCCGTGACCAGCCCGAAGCCGGGCTCGCCGAACAGGGCGCCGAGGCGACCGAGATCGAGCCGCGAAGCCGGGAAGCGCTCGGCGAGCGAGGCCAGGCTGCCGCCCATCAACCGGCCGCCGAGCAGCGGGATGGCGAGCCCCGCCAGCGCGGCGGCGAGCGCTCCGGCGAAGGCTGCGCGGCGCAGGCTCCAGCCGCGGTCGGCCAGCCACACCCCGAGCCCCGCCGCCGCGCCGAGCAGCGCGCCTTCGCCGCCGCCGGTGATGTCCTGCGGAGCAGCGCCGAACAGCAGCGCGAACGCGTCGAGCCCGATCAGGCGGACCAGCGCGCCGGTGAGGAAACCGCCGGCCGCGCCGCCGAGCACGTAGCGCAAGCCGGGGCGCTCGGCGGCGAGCGCGGCGAGCGCGATTCCGCCGCTGACCCCAGCCCCGCCGAGCAGCGCGATCGCCGCGGTGACGAAGGCCGCCACCAGCAGCGTGGAGATCGCCGCCGCGCTCGCTCCCGGCAGCGCGGCGGCGAGGATCGCGCCGTAGATCAGCCCGCCGAGCAGCCCGGCGGCGACCGCGCCCCCGGTGCCGGCCGCGGCAAGCGCCACCAGGCGCCGCAGCCGTCCGCTTGAGACCGGCGCCAGCAAGGGCGTCGGCGCGGGCTCGTCCGCCGGCTCGACCGCGGCGATGAAGCGATAGCCGTGCTTGGGCACCGTCTCGATCAGCCGCGGCCGTGCCGCGTCGTCGCCGAGCTCGCGGCGCAGCGTGCGGATGCACTGGGTCAGCGCCTCGTCCGTGACCGGGACGCCGCGCCAGACCTCGTCGTGGAAGCGGTCTTTGGTGACCAGGCTGCCGGGCTCGCGGACCAGCAGCGCCAGCGCATCGAGGTAGCGCGCGTTGAGTGCGATCCGATCGCCGCCGCGGCTGAGCCGCCGGTCTTCGGGATCGAAAGTGAAGCCGGCGAAGCGGACCGCGCGTGATGACATTTTCAGCGATTCCTCACCGCCTGCTCATGACGCTCACCGCCCGGCAAAGCTAGTAGCGTGCAATCGATAGCAACAGGAGATCGGATGGTGGCGAATTCAATCGAACGCGCAGCAGCGGGCTTTCCGTGGCGGATCGCGGCGTGGAGCGCGGCCGCGGCGCTGCTCGCGCTGCCCGCGGTGGCGATGCGCTTCACCCGCGAGGTGGTGTGGACCGCCGAGGACTTCGCGGCGATGGGGGCGATGCTGCTGATCGCCGGACTGGCGATCGAGGGGCTGGTCCGCGCCTCGCGCTCGCTGCCGTACCGGCTCGGCGCGGCGGTCGCGGTGCTGGCCGGGTTCCTGCTGGTCTGGGTCAACCTCGCGGTCGGCTTCCTCGGCGACGAGGGCAACCCGGCCAACCTGATGTTCCTGGCGGTGCTCGCGGTAGCGGCGGGCGGCGCGGTGCTGACCCGGGTCCGGCCGGCCGGGATGGCGAGGACGATGCTGGCCGCGGCGGCCGTCCAGATGCTCGTCGCCGGCTTCGGCTTCTCCGCGGGGATGGGCTCGCCGGGCTCCGCCGGGGTGTTCGAGGTGGTGATGGGCAGCACGCTGTTCGGCGGGCTCTGGCTCGCCGCCGCGGCGCTGTTCGGCAAGGCCGCGCGCGATGCCGAGCGCTCGGCGGCTTCCGCCTGAAAACCGGACCGGCGCGCTCCTGCCGGGGAGCGCGCCGGGGTTGGGTTTAGCTGCTGCCCGAAGGGCGGCAGGTGAGGGTCAGATGTCGTCGTCCCCGTCGGGACCCGCCATCATCTCCTCGGCGACCTGGTCGGTGCGGCCGCGGATCGCGGCTTCCAGGCGGTCGCAGACTTCGGGATTGTCCTTGAGATAGGCCTTGGCGTTCTCGCGGCCCTGGCCGATGCGGATCGAATCGTAGCTGAACCAGGCGCCCGATTTCTCGACCAGCCCGGCCTTGACCCCGAGGTCGAGGATCTCGCCGATCTTCGACACGCCCTCGCCGTACATGATGTCGAACTCGACCTGCTTGAACGGCGGCGCGACCTTGTTCTTGACCACCTTGACCCGGGTGGTGTTGCCGATGATCTCGTCGCGGTCCTTGATCTGCCCGGTGCGGCGGATGTCGAGCCGGACCGAAGCGTAGAACTTGAGCGCGTTGCCGCCGGTGGTGGTCTCGGGGTTGCCGTACATCACCCCGATCTTCATTCTGAGCTGGTTGATGAAGATCACCATGCAGCGCGAGCGGCTGATCGAGCCGGTGAGCTTGCGCAGCGACTGGCTCATCAGCCGGGCCTGGAGGCCGACATGGCTGTCGCCCATCTCGCCCTCGATCTCGGCGCGCGGGACCAGCGCGGCGACCGAATCGATGACCAGCACGTCGATCGCGTTCGAGCGGACCAGCGTGTCGACGATCTCGAGCGCCTGCTCGCCGGTGTCGGGCTGCGAGACGATCAGCTCGTCGATGTCGACCCCGAGCTTCCTGGCGTAGACCGGGTCGAGCGCGTGCTCGGCGTCGACGAACGCCGCGGTGCCGCCGCCCTTCTGCGCCTCGGCGATTACGTGCAGCGCCAGCGTGGTCTTGCCCGAGCTTTCCGGCCCGTAGATCTCGATCACCCGGCCGCGCGGCAACCCGCCGACGCCCAGCGCGATGTCGAGCCCGAGGCTGCCGCTCGGGATCGTCTCGACCTGCATCGCCTCCTTCGAGCCGAGCTTCATCGCCGAGCCCTTGCCGAAGGCGCGGTCGATCTGCGCCAGCGCCGCCTCGAGCGCCTTCTGACGGTCCATGTCCTTCTCTTTACCTTCCTGAACGAGCTTGAGATTCGCAGCCATCGCGGGTGCCTCCTCGGCTTAGAGAGCGGCGGGTGGAGCCGTCAACCGAAGCCCGGTGTATCCGCTTTGTTCCTTCAGAACAAGGGGGGAACGAAAATTTGTTTGCTTGCTTTGAGAGATGGGCTGTCAGTTTGAGGGATGGCGCTCACTTACCCGAGAAAGAAGCGCGGCAGGCTATTGGCGATAACGGTGCTGATTGTGAGCACCGTTGCCATCTTTCTGTACAGTATCACCAGCTTGGAGGGCGCAACTCAGCAATCGCGCGCGTTTACCGACACCGAAGATCATTTCCTGTCCCTCTCAAAATTGCGTTTAGCCTAAAAAAGTAAGCCAAAAACCACGCAAAACCAATACTTTAGGTAAGGACGAGACCTCCAAAAAGACTTACACATGTCTTACACATTTTGGAGTTCTCGAAATGCCGGTCGAAAGCCATGTGCTGATG
>JAIVIY010000016.1 GCA_020200285.1 Novosphingobium sp.
CCCCCGCCCCCGCCGGCGCCCCCGCCGCCGGAGCCGGTGGCCAGGCCGTCCGAGCGCGGCTGAGCCGTATCGACCGGCAACCGGGAAGGCTCGACGCCTTCCCGGCCGCTACGAGCCCCGCGCCTCGCTGCTCGACCGTAGCGGGGCGCGTCTCGTTTCATGGATGATGAATTGACCCTGCGAGCGGTCAGCGCCGCTCGAACCGTTTGAGCCCGATGCCCAGCCGGTTCTCGCCGAGCGCGAGGCGATCGCCCGACCAGTCGGCGACGAACACCGTGGCGCGCTCGACCCCGGGCGCGAGACGAGCGTCGTTGCCGGCGATCCTGAGTCCGTTGGAGCTGCGCGTCCTGCCTTCGGGGGCGACGGTGATGAGGGCGCTGTAGTTCTCCTTCTCGGCGCCTTGCACGAACCAGTTGCCCGAGATCGTCCCGCTCGCCCCGCCGGGCAGGTCGATCATGTAGTTGGTCGCTTTCCCGCGCGAATCGTCGAAGCTCGAATCGGTCACCTCGATCCGCCCGGCGCGGCTCTTGAGGTAGTGCCCGCCGCGGCCCTGCTCGAAGCGGCTGCGGCGCACGGTCAGCGCACCGTAATTGCCGATATAGATCGAGTGCGCGCACCCGCCGGCGCCTTCGCAAGTGCCGAGCCGGGTGAAGGTCGACTTGTCGATCAGGATCGAGCCGGCGGGGTCGTCGCCGGCGAGGATGCCCTGCTCGCTGTCGGCGAACCAGCTCTGGCTGACCGCGAGGTCGCCGCGCTCGAGCCGGATGCCCGCGCCGTTCCTGTCGGGCACGCGGATGCGCGCGAAGATCAGCCCGCTCACCCGCGCGCTGCGCCCGCGCAGCACCAGTGCGGCCTTGCCTTCGCAGACCGCGCCGTCGAGCGCGGCCCGGCCCGGGACCTGGGCGACGTAAGCGACCGAGCCCGCGCTCTGCACCGCGCAGTCGCGCCAACGGCCCGCGGCGATGCGGATCGTCCCCGAACCCTCGCCGACCGCGTCGACCGCCTGCTGGAGCGAAGCGAAGCTGCGCCCGGTCTCGGCGATAGTGTAGGGACGCGGCGAGGGTTGGGCTAACGCCGCGCCGACCGGGATAACGGCCAGGGCCAGCGCGCCGAGCAGGACCAGGGCGAGGCGATCGTTGCGGGCGGTCCCGCAAGTTCCGTACGGCAGGATCGACATCTCGCGGCCTCCCCGAAAAACCGCGTCCTGCGTAGCCGGCAATGGTTAACAGCCGGTTAGGAATGCCGCCGCACCACGGCGAGGAAGGCGTCGCCGTAAGCCTCGAGCTTGCGTGCGCCGACGCCGCCAATCCGGGCCAGCTCGGCGCGGCTGGCCGGGCGGTGCGCGGCCATCTCGCGCAGCACCGCGTCGTGGAAGATCACGTAAGGCGGGACTTGGCTTTCGGCCGCCAGCTCGCGGCGCAGCGCGCGCAGCGCGTCGAACAAAGGGTCGCCGACAGGGTTGGCGGCCGCACGGTCGCGCTTGCGCGAGCGCTCGGGCCGGGTGGCGATTGCCAGCATGACGGGCGCTTCGCCCTTGAGGATCGCGCGCGCGTCGCCGCCCAGCGCCAGCCCGCCGTGCTCGGTCGCGACCAGGCTGCCGCGTGCCTGGAGCGCACGGGCGAGCGGGCGCAGCAGCGGCGCCTCGTCCGCAGCGACGATCCCGAACACGCTGAGCCGGTCGTGACCGCGCTGGAGCACCCGCTCGTCGCTCGCCCCGGTCAGCACTTTTTCCAGATGGCCGAAACCGAAGCTCTGCCCGGTGCGGTAGGCGGCCGAGAGCAGCTTGCGCGCCAGCTCGCTGGCGTCGCGCACTCCCGGCGCCGACAGGCAGTTGTCGCAGTTGCCGCAGCTCTCGGGCGGGTCCTCCCCGAAATGGCGGAGCAGGATCGCGCGGCGGCAGCCGGGGGTCTCGACCAGGACGTTGAGCGCGTCGAGCCGGGCGCGCTCCCCGGCGCGGCGCGCCTCCTCGACTTCCTCGATGCGGGAGCGGGCGAGGGTGAAGTCCTTGGCCGCCCACAGCATCACCGCGACCGCATCGTCGCCATCGCGCCCGGCGCGGCCGGTCTCTTGGTAGTAAGCCTCGATCGACTTGGGCAGCCCGGCGTGGGCGACGAAGCGCACGTCGGGGGTCGGGGCGTAGACGATCCCCGGCCCGGGCTGCTCGAGCAGCACCTGGCGCAGCTGCCGCGCGGCGTTGTCGCGGTGTCGGATCGTGTAGCGGATGTTGGGCCGGTCGAACCCGGCGACGATCATTCCCTCGCCGGGAATCCCGAGCTGGGTCAGGATGTCGGCGCGGGTGTGGACGTCGGCGGTAGCGGTCAGCGCGAGGCGCGGGACGTGCGCGAAGGCGTCCATCAGCGGGCGCAGCAGGCGGTAGTCGGGGCGAAAGTCGTGGCCCCATTCGGAAACGCAGTGCGCCTCGTCGATCGCGAACAGGCTGAGCGGCGCGGTGCCCAGCAGTTCGCGGAAATGCGGCTGGCTGGCGCGCTCCGGCGCGACGTAGAGCAAGTCGAGCGCGCCGGCGCGGAACCGCTCGATCGTCTCCTCGCGATCCGCGTCGGCGCTGGTCAGCGTCGCCGCGCGGATGCCGTTGACGCGCGCGGCGCGCAGCTGGTCGTGCATCAGCGCGATCAGCGGCGAGACCACGACGCAAGTGCCCGCCAGCATGACCGCGGGCAGCTGGTAGCACAGCGACTTGCCCGCGCCCGTCGGCATCACCGCGAGCGTCGATTCGCCGGCAAGCACGCGGTCCACGACCTGTTCCTGCACGCCGCGGAAGTCGGCGAAGCCGAACACGCGCTGCAGCGATTCGCGCGCTTCGTGGACCGCATGGACCACAGTCCTAGGAGAGATTTTCCCGGGGATCCGATCATGTGCCGCGGAACCTTCTCCAGCGTCGAATCCCTCGTCTTGAACTGAATGGGCGAAGGGCGGAAGCGCGGTCATGCGGCCATGCATGGCAAATTTTGGCAGTGTAGGAAAATCACTTCGCAGCCGGTAGCTTGCGGCGATGGCGACGATGACCGCGATGGAATGCCGGACGGCGCACGCCGGGCTGACCGGTGTCGAGCGCGAATTGCCGGCGCCTGGACCGGGCGAGGTGCTGGTCGAGGTCGCCGCCTGCGGGGTGTGCCGCACCGATCTGCACGTGCTCGACGGCGAGATTCCCGCGCGCTACCCGGTGGTGCCGGGGCACGAGATCGTCGGACGGGTCGCTGCGCTGGGCGAGGGCGTCGACCAATTGGCGCTTGGCGACCGGGTTGGGGTGCCCTGGCTGGGGCGGACTTGCGGCGCGTGCCGCTATTGCCGAGAGGGCCGCGAGAACTTGTGCGACGCCCCGCTGTTCACCGGCGCGACCCGCGACGGCGGCTACGCGACCCATACGATCGCCGACGCCGCGTTTTGCTTCGCGCTGCCCGAGGCGCTCGACGACAGCACCGCCGCGCCGCTGCTCTGCGCCGGGCTGATCGGTTGGCGCGCCTATCGCATGGCGGGCGAGGCGCGGCGGCTGGGGCTGTACGGCTTCGGCGCCGCCGCGCACTTGCTCGCCCAGGTCGCGATCCACCAGGCGCGCGAGGTCTTCGCCTTCACGCGAGCCGGCGACGCCGGCGGGCAGGCGTTCGCGCGCAGCCTGGGCTGCGCCTGGGCCGGCGGATCGGACGAGACGCCGCCCGCAGAGCTCGACGCCGCGATCCTGTTCGCCCCGGTCGGGGCGCTGGTCCCCGTCGCGCTGCGCGCGGTGGGCAAGGGCGGCCGGGTGGTCTGCGCGGGCATCCACATGAGCGAGATTCCCGCGTTCGCTTACGCCGACCTTTGGGGCGAGCGCGGAATCGTCTCGGTCGCCAACCTGACCCGCGCCGACGGGGTGGAATTCCTCGCCCTCGCCGGCGAGATCGGCCTGCGCCCGACGGTCACCGCATTCCCGCTGACAGACGCCGACGAGGCGATCGTCCGGGTGCGCAACGGAACGCTCGACGGCACGGCGGTGCTGGTCCCCGATATCGCGAAGCGCAACGCATAGAAAAAGGGCCGGCGTTGCGGCCGGCCCTTTCCCGTTCACGATGTCGCCCGGCGATCAGATTTCGCTGTCGTCGAAGTCCGAGCCTGGCTGGCGCTTACGCTCGCGGTCCTGCTGTTCCTGTTGGCGGGTTTCCTCTTCTTCCTCGAGTCTCTCGCCTTCCTCGCCCTCGCGACGCTTGCGCTCGTACTCGGTCTGCTGGCCGGTCTGCTGTCCTTGCTGCTGACCCTGCTTGCCGCTTTGCTGACCGGCCTGCTGGCCACCCTGACGGCCGAAGTCGTCCTGCTGGGTCTGCTGTCCGCCCTTGCGGCTCGCGTCGTCCTGCTGGTTCTGCTGGCCGCCGCCCATGCCTTGGCCCTGGCGGTCCCGATCGTTCTGGTTGTTCATTTCCATCTCCATCGATGTCGGAAGATGGAGATAAAACTGTTTCCCTGGTCGACCCGTTCCCCGGCGGGCCCGGGCGACCGCAACGATGCGGCGCAGCGGGCCTGCGCTGCGCCAGGCCGTTGTCGGTACGTCAAAAATCAAGCCGGCGGGTAGCCTTCGCGCGCGCGACCAGGTCTTCTTCCAAGCGCGTGAACCCGCTCGGGCCCTTGGCCGCGTCGTCGGGCACCGCGCTGGTGAAGAAGGCCACGCCGCGGCCGCTTTTCGGATCGAGCCACAGCCCCGAGCGCAAGCCGTAGGCCTCGCCCGAATGGCCGATCCGCGCAACGCCGTCGCCGAACAAGTCGTCGCGACAGCCGGGCGCGGCGCTGCCGATGACGTGGACCGCGAGCCCGTAAGCGCAGAATATCCCGCCCGGCTTGCCTTCCTCGTCGCGCCCGTTGTCGCCGAGCAGCCGCCACTGTGGCTCGACCAGCGCCGCGTAGCTCGCCGGGGTCAGGAAGCCCTTGCCGCGGTTGGCCAGCGCCCGCCCGATCCGGGCCAGGTCGCGCATCGAGAGGCGCGCTCCGCCCTGCGGCGAGAACAGCGCGCCGTTGTCGCCGGGGCGGTATCGCGACAGGTCGCATGAGCCGTTGGCGGCGGGAACGACCAGACAGGCGGGCGGAGCGCCGTTGAGGTCGTCGCGCGCGACTTCGCCGGTCGGCCGATAGAGCACCACCGCGCGGCGGATCGCCTTAGCCGAGCTGCCCGACCAGTTGAATCCCGCGTCGAGCTTCAGGGGGCGGAACACCAGCCGCGTCATCAACCGGTCGAAGCGCTCGCCGGTCGCGGCTTCCATCACGCCGGCGATCACCGGAAAGTTGATGTTGGCATAATGGAACCGGTCCGAACCGGGCGCGTGCTGCGCATCCCACACGCGCGGGTCGGCAAGCCGACCGCGCAGCGTCCCGCCGAGCGGAACGATGTAGAGCTCGCCGCCGTCGACCAGACTCGATTGGTGCGAGAGCAGCAGACGCAGCGTGATAGGTGCGTCCGGGAACGCCGGGTTGCGCAGCCGCCAGCCGAGGTAGTCGGAGACGTCGCGGTCGAGCTCGAGGACGCCGGCGTCGAACAGCCGCATCACCCCCAGCGCGGTGATCAGCTTGGAGACGCTGGCGATGCGAACGGGCGAATCGGCGGTGACCTTTCGCTTCGCCGCCTTGTCGGCGAGCCCCTCGGCGATCAGCGGCCGTATGGACGTGCGGTCGAACGCGACCGCGACGGTAGCGGGTTGGGCCAAGGCTGGCGTTGGAGCCAGCTGGGCAACCATCAAGCTCGTCATTGCGAGCGTAGCGAAGCAATCCAGGGCGGCGCGCACAACCCTAGATTGCCGCGTCGCTGCGCTCCTCGCAATGACGAAGGATTGGTGGGGCTAATCTAAATTCGGCCGAAGCCACCTCTCCACCGTCGCAAGATCCTCGCCGCGCCGCGCCGCGTAGTCTTCGAGCTGGTCCCTGCCGATCCGGGCGACGCCGAAGTACTGGCTTTCGGGGTGCGCGAAGTAGAAGCCGCTGACCGCCGAGGCCGGCAGCATCGCGTTCGATTCGGTCAGCGTGATGCCCGCGTTCGCACCCGCGTCGAGCAGGTCGAACAGGATCGGCTTGAGGCTGTGGTCGGGGCACGCGGGATAGCCCGGCGCGGGGCGGATGCCGCGGTACTGCTCGCGGACCAGCGCCTCGTTGGTCAGTTGCTCGCCCGGCGCGTAGCCCCACAGCGTGGTGCGGACATGCTGGTGGAGCCGCTCGGCGAAAGCCTCGGCGAAGCGGTCGGCGAGCGCCTTGAGGAGGATGTCGGAATAGTCGTCGTGGCCCGCCCGGAAGCGCTCGAGGTGGGGCTCGATCCCGTGGATGCCGACCGCGAACCCGCCGATCCAGTCGCCGTCGGGATCGATGAAGTCGGCGAGGCAGAAGTTGGCGCGCTCGCGCGACTTTCTCACCTGCTGGCGCAGGAAGGGGAGAAGCACGTGCTCCTCGCGTTCGACCAGGTGGACCGTCACGTCGTCGCCGTCCCGCGCGCAGGGCCAGAAGCCGCACACGCCCTTGGCGGTGAGCCACTTTTCGGCGACGATCTTGTCGAGCATCGCGTCGGCATCGGCCTTGAGCGCGCGGGCGGTGTCGCCGACGACCTCGTCCGCGAGGATCGATGGATGGGTTCCGGCAAGCTCCCAGGCGCGAAAGAACGGCGTCCAGTCGATGTATTCGCGCAGGTCCGCCAGCGACCAGTCCTCGAACGCGTGAATCCCGGGCTGGAGAGGCGGCGCGGCCTTGTCCGAGAGGAAGGCGTCGTAATAATTCGCCCTGGCTTCCCCGAGGCTGAGCAGGACGCTCTGCGCCCGGCCCTCGCGCGCCTCGCGCACTTTCTCGTATTCAACCGCAGTGGTCTCGACGAACCCGTCGCGCTGGGTGTCCGACAGCAGCTGGCTGGCGACCCCCACCGCGCGGCTGGCGTCGAGCACGTGGATCACCGGGCCGTCGTAAGCCGGATCGATCCGAAGCGCGGTGTGGACCTTGCTGGTGGTCGCCCCGCCGATCAGCAACGGAAGGTCGAGCTTCGCGCGGGTCATCTCCTCGGCGACGGTGACCATCTCGTCGAGCGAGGGGGTGATCAGCCCCGACAGGCCGATGATGTCGGCGTTCTGCTCGCGCGCGATGTCGAGGATCCTGGTCCACGGGACCATCACCCCCAGGTCGATCACCTCGTAGCCATTGCACTGCAGCACCACCCCGACGATGTTCTTGCCGATGTCGTGGACGTCGCCCTTGACCGTGGCCATGACGATCTTGCCCTTGGGCTTCGACGCCGCGGTCTTTTCCGCCTCGATGAACGGGATCAGGTGGGCGACCGCCTTCTTCATCACCCGCGCCGACTTGACCACTTGCGGCAGGAACATCTTGCCCGACCCGAACAAGTCGCCGACGGTGTTCATCCCGTCCATCAGCGGGCCCTCGATCACCTCGATCGGGCGGCCGCCGGCGGCGAAGGTGGCCTGGCGCGCCTCCTCGGTGTCCTCGACGATATGCGCGTCGATACCCTTGACCAGCGCGTGCTCGATCCGCCGTGCGACCTCCCAGCTGCGCCACTCCTCGGCTTCCTTCTCCGCCTTGGCGTCGGTGCCGCGGAAGCTCTCGGCGAGCGCGATCAGCCGCTCGGTCGCGTCGGGGCGCCGCGCCAGGATCACGTCCTCGCATGCCTCGCGCAGCACCGGGTCGATCGCATCGTAGACGTCGAGCTGCCCGGCGTTGACGATTGCCATGTCGAGCCCGGCGGGGATCGCGTGGTAGAGAAACACCGAGTGCATCGCCCGGCGCACCGGCTCGTTGCCGCGGAAGCTGAACGACAGGTTCGACAGCCCGCCCGAGAAGTGGACGTGCGGGCAGCGCCGCCGGATCTCGGCCACGGCCTCGATGAAGTCCATCGCGTAGCGGTCGTGCTCCTCCATCCCCGTCGCGATCGCGAAGATGTTGGGATCGAAGATGATGTCCTCGGGTGGAAAGCCGATCCCGGTGAGCAATCTGTAGGCGCGCTCGCAGATCTCGACCTTGCGCTCCTTCGTGTCGGCCTGGCCGCTCTCGTCGAAGGCCATGACGACCACCGCCGCGCCGTAGGCCATGCACTTGCGCGCCGCCTCGAGGAACGGGCCTTCGCCTTCCTTCATCGAGATCGAATTGACGATCGGCTTGCCCGACACGCACTTCAGCCCCGCCTCGATCACCTCCCACTTCGAGCTGTCGATCATCACCGGCACGCGGGCGATGTCGGGCTCGGCGGCGATCAATTTGAGGAAGGTGGTCATCGCCTCACCTGAGTCGAGCAGGCCTTCGTCCATGTTGACGTCGATGACCTGGGCGCCGTTCTCCACCTGCTGCCGCGCGACCTCGACCGCGCGCGCGTAGTCGCCCGCGAGGATCAGCTTCTTGAACGCCGCCGAGCCGGTGACGTTGGTCCGCTCGCCGATGTTGACGAAGCGGGAGGAGGCGTTGGCAATCTCGCTCATGCGGCGAGCGTGAAGGGCTCGAGCCCCGCGAGGCGCGTCGCCACCGGCACTTGCGGCACCCGGCGCGGGGCCAGCCCCTCAATCGCGCGCGCCATCGCCGCGATGTGCGCGGGGGTGCTGCCGCAGCAGCCGCCGAGCGCGTTGACCTGGCCGGCTTGCGCCCATTCGCGGACCAGCTCGGCGGTGGTCTGGGGCAATTCGTCGTACTCGCCGAGCTCGTTGGGCAGGCCCGCGTTGGGGTAGGCCATGACCAGGGTCTCGGCGATTTGGCTGAGCAGGCGGACGTGTGGCCTGAGCTGCGCCGCGCCGAACGAGCAGTTGAGCCCGATCGTGACGGGCCGCGCATGCCGCACCGCGTGCCAGAACGCCTCGACCGTGTGGCCCGAGAGGTTGCGGCCCGAAAGATCGGTCAGCGTCATCGACAGCATCAGCGGAACCTCGCGGCCGAGCGCCTGCTCGAGCTCGAGCACCGCCATGATCCCGGCCTTGCAGTTCAATGTGTCGAACACGGTTTCGATCAGGATGAAGTCGGCGCCGCCCTCGACCAGCGCCGCCGCCTGCTCGCGATAGACGTGCTTGACCGTGTCGAAGTCGACCTCGCGGTAACCAGGGTCGTTGACGTCGGGCGAGAGCGACAGCGTCTTGTTGGTCGGGCCGATCGCGCCGGCGACGAAGCGCGGGATTCGGTCGCGCGCGCTCGCCGCATCGACCGCCTCGCGAATGATCCGCGCCGCCGCGCGGTTGATGTCGGGGACCAGCGTTTCCGCGCCGTAATCGCCCTGGCTGATGCGGTTGGCGTTGAAGGTGTTGGTGGCCAGGATCGTCGCGCCCGCGGCAATGTAGCCGTCGCAGACGCTGCGGATCAGCTCGGGCCGGGTCAGATTGACCAGGTCGTTGTTGCCCTTCTGGTCGCGCTCCAGCCCGGTCTCGCCGCGATAGCCCGGCTCGTCGAGTCGGGCGGCCTGGATCGCGGTGCCGTACGGCCCGTCCTTGACCAGGATGGCTTGCGCGGCGGCGGCGTTGAGGCGTTCGCGGGGGCTGCGTCCCGAGCATGTCGAGAGGGTCATGGCGTATCCTTCGGGCGCAGGCCGAGCAGGTGGCAGATCGCGTAGCTGAGTTCGGCGCGGTTCAAGGTGTAGAAGTGGAAGCTGCGGACGCCGCCCGCGTAGAGCCGGCGGCAGAGCTCGGCGGCGAGCGTCGCGGCGACCAGCTGGCGCGCCTGCGGCTTCTGGTCGAGGCCGACGAACTGCTGCGCGAGCCAGGCGGGAATTTCGGTCCCGCACAGCCAGCTCATCCGCTCGACCGCGGCGAAGCTGGTAACCGGCATGATCCCCGGCACGATCTCGGCGTCGATTCCCGCCGCGGCGGCGGCGTCGCGGAAGCGGAAGAACGTCTCGGGCGAAAAGAAGAACTGGGTGATCGCCCTGCTCGCCCCCGCGTCAAGCTTGCGCTTGAGGTTGTCGAGATCGCTCACCGGGTCGACGCTGTCGGGATGGCACTCGGGATAAGCCGCGACCGAGATTTCGAACGAGGCGATCCGCCTGAGCCCCGCGACCAGCTCGGCGGCGTTGGCGTAGCCCCGGGGGTGCGGCGTGTAGGCCGTGCCCGGCCCCGCCGGCATGTCGCCGCGGAGCGCGACGACGTGGCGGATGCCCGCGTCCCAATAGGCGCGGGCGATGGCGTCGATCTCCTCGCGCGAGGCTTCGACGCAAGTGAGGTGCGCGGCCGCGGGGATCCCGGTCTCGGCGCCGATCCGCGCGACCGTCGCGTGCGTCCGCTCACGGGTCGAGCCACCCGCGCCGTAAGTGACCGAGACGAAGCGCGGGCCGAGCGGGGCGAGCGTGGCGATCGCCTCCCACAATTGCTCGTGCATCTTGTCGGTGCGCGGGGGGAAGAACTCGAAGCTCACCGCAATGTCGCCGGGCAGCCCGGCGAACAGCGGCGCGGCGCGCGCGCGCCGGAGCTCGCTCGGCGCGGCGTTCATGCGGCGTCCCGGCGCGGCAGGCGGCGGACCGTGCCGGCGAGCCGCTCGCCGGTCCAGATCATCACGGTCAGCTCGTGCCCGGCGAGCGAGCGGCCCGGCCCCGGCGCGAAGCCGGCGCCGCTCAGCAGCGCGCGGACCTGGTCGTCGGCGAAGCCGAGCCGGACGTGGGCGTGGCGCTCGCGCAATTCCTCGCGGTCGTGCGCGGCGAAGTCGACGATTGCCACGCGCCCGCCGGGGCGGGTCACGCGCGCGGTTTCGGCCAGGGCCTGCTCGGGCGACTGCGCGTAGTGCAGCACCTGGTGGAACAGCACGGTGTCGAACGCGGCGTCGGCGAAGGGCAGCGCGGCGAAATCGCCCTGGACCAGCTCGACCCGGCCGGGGGCGAGATGCTGGAGCCGGGCGCGGGCGAGCCGCAGCATCTCGGGGCTGTTGTCGAGCGCGACCACGGTTTCCGCCGAAGGCTCGAACAGCTCGGCCATCCGCCCGGTGCCGGTGCCGATGTCGAGCAGCCGACCCAGCGGGTGCCGCTCGAGCAACTCGGCCAGCGCGGCCTCGACCGTAGCGTCGGCGATGTGGAGCGAGCGCAGCACGTCCCATTCGGCGGCGTGGCGGGCGAAGTAGTCGGCGGCGCGCGCCTCGCGCCCGCTGCGAATCTGGCCGAGCCGCAAGCGGTCGGCCTCGGCCTGCGCGGCGAACGCGGGGTCGCTGTCCTCGCCGCGGTCGAGCAGCGCCGCCACCGCGCCGGCGAGCGGGGCACGCTCCGTTCCGACCACGCTGCGCACGTAGCGTGTGGCGACGCCGACAACGCTGCCGAGGAAGCCGCCGCCGACACCGTCGAGATGCCGGCCGAGGAAGCCATGCCGGTCGACACCGCGACCGCTCCCGCCGACGCGATGGCTCCGGCCGGCGACGCCGACGCTGCGGCTGCCGCCGCTGCCGAAGCCGAAACTGCCGCAGACGCCGCCGAGAAGGCAACCGACGAGGCCAAGGCCGAAGCGGACAAGATGTAATTCGTTCGGCCGCGGGTTCGCGGCCGGATTGCATTGCGAGGGGCGGGGGCCGGGTTGCCGGTTCCCGCCCTTTGCCATTTGGTGAGCACGGCTTCCCGCGGATGCGCCGGCATGCCAAGGACGGGTTATGAAACCGACGATCCTCGCGCTCGCCTTCTTGCTGACCCTCGCCGCGTGCGGAGCGGACGAGGGCGAGCCCGCGCCGGGGAAGGCGACCGGGGGCGAGGCCAAGGCGCTCGAGGACGCCGCGGCGATGCTCGATGAGCGCCGCTCCACCTCGCCGCCGCCCCAGCCCGCCGCGCCGGCCGTCCCCGCGAAAGAGTAGGCCGTGGTCGACTGGTCGGCATGGGTCGGGCGCGAGGAACGCCGCCGCGACCGGATCGATCCGGCCGCGCACCGCCGCTGGCTCGCCACGCTCGACCGCGAGGCGCCCGCGGGCGAGGCGGTCGCGCAAGGCTATCACTGGTGCCTTTGCCTGCCCGAGGCGCCGACCGCCGCGTTGGGCGAAGACGGGCATCCGCGGCGCGACAATTCGCCCGACGGCTTCCTCCCGCCGGTCCCGCAGCCGCGACGGATGTGGGCCGCGAGCAAGGTCGAGTTCCTCGCCCCGCTAGGCGTCGGCGACGCGGTCGAGCGGACGTCGCGGGTCGCTTCGGTAGCCGAAAAGCAGGGTGGCAGCGGGCCGCTGGTGTTCGTCGAGGTCGCGCATGAGACGCATGGGCCGAACGGCCTCGCGGTGCGCGAGGTGCAGAGCCTGGTTTATCGCGATCCGCCGCCCGCAGGCTCGGTATCGCCTCCTCCGCTCGGCGCAGAGCGGTTCGATCCCGCCGGGTGGGACGCGCACCGTGCGATCGTCCCCGACGAAGCGCTGCTGTTCCGCTTCTCGGCGCTGACCTTCAACAGCCACCGCATCCACTACGATCGGCCTTACGCCAGGGGCGTCGAAGGCTATCGCGGCCTGGTCGTTCACGGCCCGCTGACCGCGACGCTGCTGCTCGACCTCGCGCGCCGCGAGCTCGGCGACAACGCGCTTCGGTCGTTCGCCTTCCGCGGGGTCTCCCCGGCGATTGGCGGCGAGGCGCTGCACCTGGTGATGCGCGGCGGGGGCGCGGCGATCGAGCTGGGCGCGTTCGCCGCCGATGGCCGCGAGGTGATGCGCGTGAGCGCGAGCGCCTAGTCGAGCGTAACTTTGCCCCGCCCGGCCTTGACCGCGGCGCGGCGCTTCTTGCCTTCGAGCCGCTCGGCCTTGTTGAGCCGGTTGACCCGGCTTCTGGCGCGCTTTTCGGGCAGGCGGTGCGCGGCCGCGATCAGCCCGGCGAGCCGCTCGCGCGCATCGGCGCGGTTGGCTTCCTGCGTGCGGAAGCGGCGCGCGGTCAGCACGATCTCGCCGCCCGCGGTCATCCGGCTGCCGGCGAGCGACTTCAACCGCGCGAACACTTCAGGCGGCAGCCGCAGCGCGAAAACGTCGAGCCGCAGCTGGACCGCGGTCGCGACCTTGTTGACGTTCTGCCCGCCCGGGCCGGCTGCGGCGATGAACCGTTCCTCGGCCAGCGCGATCGCCTGCGCCTGAGCCTCCTCCTCAGCCATCGCCGAAGCCCAGCGCGGCGAAATCGGCGGGGAGCGGGGCGCGCGCCGCGACCGGCGGCTTGCTCGCACGCGGCACGCTCAGCGCGGCGGCGTGGAGCATCGTCCGCGCCGCGCCCTTGCCCGTCCCGTAAACCGGATCCCCGAGCAGCGCCGCGCCCAGCCCCGATGCGGCGTGGATGCGGATCTGGTGGGTGCGGCCGGTCTCGGGCCGGAACTCGACCAGCGTCAGCCCGCCTTTGCTCGCCAGCTTGCGCCAGTGGGTAACCGACCGCTTGCCCTTCTTTGCCGGGATCATCCGCCAGCCCTTCTCGGCGCTGCTAATCTTGCTCAGCGCCAGCTCGATGGTTCCCTCTTGGCCCGGCAGCGCGCCGGCGAGGATGCCGAGATAGAGCTTCTCGACCTCGCGCGCCTCGAACGCCGCGGCGAAGCGCTTCAACGCCTTGGGGTTGCGCGCCAGCAGCAGGCAGCCCGAGGTGTCGGCGTCGAGCCGGTGGACCGGAACCGGTGCGCGCTGGAAGCCGAGCCGGAGCTCGTCGAGCCGGTCGGCGAGGCTTTCCCCGCCCGCGCGCGGCCGCTCGAGCGGCAGCCCGCCGGGCTTGTCGATGACCAGCGCCTCGGCGTCCTCGAACAGGATCGGAATGTCGCTCACCCGCCGAGCAATCGCGCGGGCAGCAGCCCTCGCAAGGCGTTGCCGAGGAGGAATCCGGCTTCGAGATCGGCGATGCGCAGTTCGGCCTCGCCCGCGCGGCCGCCGTCGAGCAGCGAGCGGCGCAGCACGCCGGGCAGCAGGCCGAGGCGCGCGGGCGGGGTCAGCAATTTGCCGTCGCGCTCGACGAACACGGTGGTGAAGCTGCCCTCGGTCACCCGCCCGGCGTCGTCGACGAACACCGCCTCGTCGGCGCCCGCGGCCTTGGCCACCGCCAGCGCTTCTTCGTAGAAGCCGCGGTCGCTGGTCTTGTGGCGCAGCCGCCAGTCGTTGGCCGCGACCGGCAGCGGCAGCAGCGCGACAATTGCGGGGTCCGGCAACGGAGCGGGCAGCGGCGCGGCCTCGATCGCATAGGCGCCGGCGCGAGAAGCCAGCACCCGCAGCCTGGCGGGCGCGTCGAGATCGAAGCACAGCGCCTGGATGGCGTTGCGCAAGGCGTGGCGGTCGAAGGCGAAGCTCAAGCTCTCGGCGCTGGCGTTGAGGCGTTCGAGGTGCAGCTCGATCAGCGGCACGCCGTCGGCGGGATCGAAGCGCATGGTCTCGATCAGGTCGAATTGCGCCGCCGCCGATCGCCCCACGAACCCTCCCTTGACCACGCATTCGCGCCATTCGCTCAAGGGCTCGCTGTCGGCGACGATCGCCGAGCCGACGCCCATCCGCGCGCGGCCGGCCTCGGGGTCGAGCCGCAAGGTGCGGATTGCCACATTGAACGCGGCGTCGGAAGCGCCATTCGGGCCGGCCGGGTCGATCCGCCCGATCGCGCCGCAATAGGCCCCGCGCGCGTCGCGCTCGACTTGCGCGATCAGCTCCATCGCGCGGATCTTGGGCGCGCCGGTGATCGAGCCGCAGGGGAAGATCGCGCGCACCAAATCGATCGCGCCGACCCCGGCGCGCAGCTCGGCGCGCACCGTGGTGGTCATCTGGTGGACGGTCGGGTAGCTCTCGACCGCGAACGCGCGCTCGACCCGGACGCTGCCGGCCTCGGCCACGCGCGACAGGTCGTTGCGCATCAGGTCGACGATCATCAGGTTCTCGGCGCGGTCCTTGACGCTGGCGGCGAGCTCTTCCGCGGCTTGCGCGTCGCGCGCCGAATCTGCGTCTCGCGGACGCGTGCCCTTCATCGGGCGGGCGGTGACCGCGCCTTCCTTGAGCGCGACGAACAGCTCGGGCGAGAAGCTCAGCAGCCAGTGCGAGCCGTCGAACACGATCCCGCCGTAACCCGCCGCGGCGTGAGGGCGGATCGCGGCGTAGAGCGCGAGCGGGTCGCCGCGGAAGCTCCCCTCCAGCGGGAAGGTCAGGTTGGCCTGGTAGATGTCGCCGGCGTGGATCGCTTCGCTCAACGCGTCGAACGCCGCGAGGTAGCCGCCCGGCGAAAGCTGCGGCTCGAGCGGGCCGATCGCGGGCGCAGGACCCGGCGCGGCGTGCCCGGCGAGCCACGCGGGAACCGCCTCGCCGTCGATCTCTTCCCACCCAGCGAACGCTCCGAACCAGACCAGCGGCCCGCCCGCGCCGATGCGGCCGGCAGCCAGCGGCGCGAGCCGCGGCTCGAGCGCCAGCCCGGCCTCGTAGGCGATCGTCCCGGCGAGCGCGCGGCCCTTCGACGCAAGCGCCTCGATCCGGGCCAGCGCCGGCGCGACATCCTCGGGCCGCCGCGCGACCACGATCTCATCCGGGTCGCGATACAGCCGCGCCGGGCTCGCGCCCTCGCTGCGGGCGTCGTCGAGCAGGACGAAGGGCGCGGGCATGCCGGCGCTCTAAGCGGATGGCTTGAGCGATGCAAAATCCCACTCGCGCCCTGCCAGCCGTCGCACTATCCAGCAGAGACAGATGCGGGAGCACATGCGAATGGCAGAGATCTTCCTGGGCGCGACGGAAGCGGGCGAGAAGCAGACGCTGCTGCTCAGCCGCGCCAACCGCCACGGCCTGATCGCCGGCGCAACCGGGACCGGCAAGACGGTGACGCTGCAAACGATGGCCGAGCAGTTTTCCGCCGCCGGCGTCCCGGTGTTCCTGGCCGACGTGAAAGGCGATCTTGCGGGCATCGCGATGGCCGGCAGCGCCTCGTTCAAGCACGCCGCCAGCCTTGCGGCGCGCGCCGCCCAACTCGGGATCGAACCATACGAATACCGCGACAACCCCGCGGTGTTCTGGGACCTCTACGGCGAGAAGGGCCACCCGATCCGAACCACGATCAGCGAGATGGGGCCGCTGCTGCTGTCGCGCCTGCTGGGGCTCAACGAAACCCAGGAGGGCGTCCTGGCGGTGGCCTTCAAGTGGGCCGACGACAACGGCCTGCTGCTGCTCGACCTGGAGGACTTGCAGCAGGTGCTGGCCGCGGCCGCGACGAAAGCGAGCGAGCTCGCCACCACTTACGGCAACATCTCCAGGGCCAGCGTCGGCACGATCCAGCGCCAGCTGCTCGCGTTCGAGAGCCAGGGCGCCGACTTGTTCTTCGGCGAGCCCGCGTTCGAGGTGAACGACTTCATCCGGCTGGACGATACCGGCAAAGGGATGATCAACATCCTCGCCGCGGACCGGCTGATGCAGAGCCCCAAGCTCTACGCGACCTTCCTGTTGTGGCTGCTCAGCGAATTGTTCGAGGCGCTGCCCGAGGTCGGCGATCCCGACAAGCCGGGGCTGGTGTTCTTCTTCGACGAGGCGCACCTTTTGTTCGACGACGCCCCGCAGGCGCTGTTCGACAAGATCGAGCAAGTCGTCCGGCTGATCCGCTCGAAGGGGGTCGGGGTGTTCTTCGTCACCCAGAACCCGATCGACATCCCGGAGAAGATCGCCGGCCAGCTCGGCAACCGCGTCCAGCACGCGCTGCGCGCGTTCACCCCGCGCGACCAGAAAGCGATCCGCGCCGCGGCCGAAACCTTCCGGATCAACCCCGCGCTCGACGTCGAGACCGCGATCACCCAGTTGAAGGTCGGCGAGGCGCTGGTCTCGACGCTCGATGAGGACGGCGCGCCGACGGTGGTCCAGCGCACGCTGATCGCCCCGCCGCGCAGCCGACTCGGCCCGGTGACCGACAAGGAGCGCGCGATCATCCGCTCGATCAGTCCGTTCGAGGGCAAGTACGATTCGGTGGTCGACCGCGAAAGCGCCGAGGACGTGCTCGCCAGGAAAGCCGCCGATGCGGTCGAGGCCGCGCAAGTGGTCGAAGAGCAGGGCGTCGCGGCCCAGCGCGCCCAGCCGCGCAAGACCCCTTCGCTATGGGAGCGGGCGGGCAAGGCCGCGTTCGGCGCCGCCGCCGCGTCGGCCGGGACGATGGTCGCGCGGCAGATGACCGGGCGTAAGGCGCGCGGATCGCCAGTCGCCAGCGCGGCGAGCGCGGCGGCGGGCAGCATCGGGACTGCGCTCGGCGGCGCTGTGCTGGGAAGGTTTGCGCGGGGGTTGCTGGGCGGGTTGCTGCGTTGAGGTCTCCCCTCCCGCTTGCGGGAGGGGCTAGGGGTGGGCGCGCGAAGCGCTGGGCCGATAGGCCCACCCCTCTGCGACTAGGCCGCTTTGCGGCCAAGTCTCGCTACCCCTCCCGCAAGCGGGAGGGGATGGGCCCTACCGCCCCTTCAACCAAGCCTTGAGCCCCGCATTCACCCCCGCCTGCTCGGCCAGTCGTCGCCGGACCTGTCCGAGCGTACGGTCGACCGGCTTGCGCTGGTCGGCGGGCAAGCTCGCGGCGAAGGCCTCGAGCGCGGCGAGCGTCTCGGGCTTGTTGGCGGCGGCGGCGAGGCGCGCGAAGTAGGTCGCTTGCGAGGAATCGTCGACCAGCTCGGCGATCTTCGCGCGGTTGGCCATCGCGAACGGGAACGCGAGGTCGCCGTGCTGCCCTGCGACCCCGCCGATCATCGCCGCGCGCGCGGTGACCGGCGCGCGGTCGGTCAGCGCCATGTCGAGCGCAGCTTGCGCCAGCGCGGCGTCGCGGGCGCTCGCCAGCAGGCCGAAGTAGGTCGACTTCTCGACCACGCCCTGGCTGGCGTCGGCCAGCGCGGCGAGCCGGTCCCACTCGGGCCGCGTGGCGTTGGCCGCGACAATCCTGAGCCAGGTGGTCTTGAGCGGGCCGTCGAGCGCGCGCGGATCGGCGGCGAGTGCGGCGAACTTGCGCCGCGCCTCGGCGGCGACCGCGGCGTCGCCCATCGCGCCGAGGCTGGCGATCAGGTCGGCGCGCAGCTGCGCCTCGGGCAATGTCTCCCCCGCGCGCGGCTCGAAGCCTAACGCGCGCAACCGCGGGCCGAAGCGCTTTGAAGCCAGCGCGGCGACCTGCGCCTTGGCCTTGGCGTCGTCGCCAAGCCCGCCGTAAAGCTTGCCCCATTCGTCGATCGCCGCGCGCGCCACGGTCGGGTCGCCCTCGCCCGGGACCGCCGCCAGCATGTCGAGCGTGCCGGCCATCGGCTGGTAGCCGGCGCGCGACAGCGCGAGGTTGTCGCGCATCAGCCCGAGCCGGTCGATCGGCGCGAGCCTGGCGAAGCTTTTCGTCAGCGCGCCGAGCGAAGCCTGCGGGTAGAGCGTGCGGAAGTAGCCGAGCTGGCCGCCGTTGACCAGCCCGGTCGCGCCGGCGGCCTCGACCGCGCGCCACAAGTCCTCGGTCGCGGCGTTGCCGTACTTGCGCTCGGCCATGTAGCTGCGCAGCCCCTCGCGCCAGGTGTCGGCCCCGGCATAGGCCTCGAGCATCGCGATCACCGCCTCGCCCTTCGAGTAAGTGATCGCGTCGAACGCCTGGTTGGTCTCCTCGACCGTGCGGATGCGCTGGATCACCGGGTGGGTGGTGACGAAGGCGTCCTGGCCCATCGCCGCCTCGCGCCCGCCGACGCGGTCGAGCAGCGCGTGCCAGGTCGGGTTGAAGTGGTCGGTCGCCTTGGTCTCGATCCAGCTGGCGAAGCCCTCGTTGAGCCAGAGGTCGTCCCACCACGCCATCGTCACCAGGTTGCCGAACCACTGGTGCGCGGTCTCGTGCGCGACGGTCGCCCAGATGCCCTTGCGCGTGCCGTCGCTGGTCAGCGCCGGATCGACCAGCAGGATGCGCTCGAAGGTGAATATCGCGCCCCAGTTCTCCATCGCCCCGAAGAACTGCGACTGCCCGGGGCCGGTCACCTCGTCGAGCTTGGGCAGCGGGTAGGGTTGGGCGAAGTAGTCGGTGAAATAGGGAACCAGCTTGTGCATCGCGTCGAGCGCGAGCTGGCCTTGCGCGGTCTTGCCGCGCGGGACCACGACGCCGACCTCGACCCCGGCGGGGGTCGCTTTAGCTATCCGCTCGAAATCGCCGAGGCCGAAGAACAGCAGGTACGAGCTCATCTTCGGGCTGGTCGCGAACGTGACCTTCTTGCGCCCACCGGACAACGCCTCCTCGCGCGCGACCGGCATGTTGCTTACCGCCATCTGTTCGGCGGGGACGATCGCCGAAAGGTCGAAAGTCGCCTTGTAGCTCGGCTCGTCGAACATCGGCGCGAAGCGGCGCGCGTCGGGCGCCTCGAACTGGGTGAACAGCCCGCGGCGGGGCTCGCCGGTCGCGGTGTCGGCGTAGTCGAGCGCGAACAGCCCGTTGGCCTGGGTGTTGATCGTGCCGCTGTAGCGCGTGACCAGGCGGTAGGCGCCGGGCGCGATCGGCTGCGCGGCGGCGAACCGGGCGAGCTGCTTGTCCGCTTCGAGCGCGATCGTCAGCGCGATCGGCGCTCCGCCGCCCGCCGGAGTCAGCGTGGCTTCGGCAATCTTGAGGTCGTTGGCGTGGAGCACCAGCTCGGCAGTCGCCGCGAACACCTGGAGGTCGACGCTGCTGCGCCCGGCAAAGGTGAGTTTGTCGGCGTCGGGCTCGATCTCGATCGCGTAGTGTGATGGCGCGGCGGTGCGCGGCAGGTCGCTCGTAACTTCGGCGGCGAGCGGCGCCGCGGGCGGCGAAGCCGCCGGCGCTGGCGCGAACGAGGAAGTTCCCGTCAGCAGCGCCGCCGCCGCCAGCCCCGGTCCGATCAATCGCATTGGCAGTCCCCGCAATTTTCGTGTCGGTTCGCGCACTAAGCGTTCGCGCGCACGAGGCGACGCGCTTTCGACGAACGTCACTCCAGCGGCAACGAAATGCTTGCCGAGAGCCCGCCTTCGGCGCGGTTGACCAGCACTACCGCGCCCCCGTGCTGCTCGGCGATCGCCTGCGCCAGCGTCAGCCCGAGCCCGGCCCCGCCGGTCGCGGTGTTGCGGCTCGCCTCCATCCGCGTGAATGGCTCCATCATCCGTGCGATCTCGTGCTCGGGGATGCCGGGCCCGTCGTCGTCGACGCGGATCTCCGCGCGGCCGTCCCCGCGCGTCAACGAGACCCGCGCCGCGCCGCCATAGCGCAGCGCGTTGTCAATCAGGTTGCGCATCGCCCGGCGCAGCCAGGTCGCGCGCAGCGGCAGCACCAGGCGGCGGGCGTCGGCCAGCGTCACCGGCTCGCCGCGGTCCTCGTATTCCTCGACCACCGCGGCGGCGAGCGCGCCGAGCTCGGTCGGCTCGAGCGGGTCTGAGGGGCGGCCGACGCGCGCCAGGCTGAGGATGTCGTCGAGGCTGCGCGCGATGTCCTCGATCGTCGCCGCCATCTTCGCCCGCTCGGCCTCGTCCTCGACGCTCTCGATCCGCACGCGTAGCGCCGCCAAGGGCGTCTTGAGGTCGTGCCCGATCGCGCCGAGCATCACGTCCTTCTCGTCGAGCAGCGCGGCGATGCGGGATTCGAGCGCGTTGTGCGCGGCGATCAACCGACGGACGTCGTCCGGTCCTTGCGGCGCCAGCAGCGGGCCGTCGCTGCGGGTCCCGGCGAAGCGCTCCATCCGCTCGGTCAGCGCGGCGAGCGGGCGGGTGATCCGGCGCAGCACCAGCGCCACCGCGCCGACCAGCACCGCGTAAGTGAACAGCGCCTGGAGCAGCATAGTCCACAGCAGCCGCCGCTCCCGCGCGGGAACCATGACGCGGGCATGGAGCCACTGGCCATCGGGTCGGCGGATCGCGGCGACGATCAGGTCGTGCGGCATCTCGCGCCAGTTGCGATCGCCGCGCTGCAGGCGCCGCGCCGCCCAGCGCTGGGCGATCGGATCGCGCGCCACCTCGCGTTCGACGATCACTAGGTCCTCGAACGCGACGCCCTCGCGGGTGAGGATGCGGGCCAGCTCTCGCTCGGCGTCGGCCTCGCGCAACTCGCCGGGGCGTTGCGGCGACGCCGGCTCCACCACCACGCGCATCCGCCCGCCGCGCCGCGCCCACGGCGGTCGCGGCGCGTTCGGATCGCCGGCGAGGCGGAACGCGGCGGAATTGATCAGCATCGCCTCGCGCCGCTCGGTCTGCGCGCGATAGAGCAGCGCCGCGCTCAGCCCTTGCGCGACGAACAGCGCCAGCGCGATCGCCAGCAGCAGCTGGCCCTGCAGGCTGCGCGGCCAGAGCCGCATCGGTTCCGGCATTTCAGGCCGCCACCCGGCGGACGTCGGCCGCGAGCATGTAGCCGCCGCCCCACACCGTCTGGATGATCTGCGGGTTCTTGCTGTCAGCCTCGATCTTGCGGCGCAATCGGCTGACCTGGTTGTCGACCGCGCGGTCGAACAGATGCGCCTCGCGGCCCTGGACCATGTCGAGCAGGCGGTCGCGATCGAGCACCTGGCGCGGGTGGTCGAGGAACGTCGTCAGCAGCCGGAACTCGACCGAGGAGATCGCCACCACCGCGCCTTCGGGGTCGGTCAGCCGGCGCTTCAAAGGATCGAGCCGCCAGTTCTCGAACTCGTAGAGCAGGTCGCCGTTGGCCGAAGCCGGCTCGCGCGTCGCGCGGCGCAGCACGCTCCTGATCCGGGCGACCAGCTCGCGCGGGTCGAACGGCTTGACCACGTAGTCGTCGGCGCCGATCTCGAGCCCGACGATCCGGTCGGTCGCTTCGCCGCGCGCGGTGATGAAGATGACCGGCAGCTGCCGCGCCTCGACCAGGTGACGGCACAGCGACAGCCCGTCCTCGCCGGGCATCATGATGTCGAGCAGGACGAGGTCGGGTGTCTCCTGCGCCAGCCAGCTGCGCGCTTCGGCGGCGGTGCCGGCCTGCGAAACGGCAAACCCCTGGCGGACCAGATAGTCCGCCAGGGGCTCGCGCAGCGCCGCTTCGTCGTCGACCAGCAGCAGCCGGGTGGGCGCGGGTTCGGTCATCCGGACGAGCGCGCCCGCGCGGCTTAGTCGTGGTCGTGGTCGGCGTCGGCCGGCGCGGCCGGCGCAGCGCCGCGGCGGTCCTTCATCCGGGCATGCATCGCCTGCATCGCGGCGCGGCGCTCGTCGGCCGAGATCGAGCCGTCCTTGTTGGCGTCGACCCGGTCGAAGTGCGCGAGCGCAGCGGCGGTCGCCTCGTCGCGGGTTACCGCGCCGTCGTTGTTGGCGTCGGCCATCCGCAGCATGCCCATGCCACGCCCGCCCATGCCCATGCGGTGGCCGCGCATGCCGGCGCGATCGCCGCGCTGCCCGCGACCGGCGGTGAGCTCGGCCTGCGAGAGGCCGCCGCTCTTGTCGGCGTCGAGGCGGGTGAACCACTCGCCGCGGTTGGCTTCGCGGCGATCCTGGCGCGCTTCGCGGCGCTGGGCCACTTTCGCCTGGCGCTCGGCCCGCGCCGCCTCGAACTCGGCCTGGGTGACCTGGCCGTTGCCGTCCTTGTCGAGCCTGGCGAAACGCTGCGCCTGGTGCGCGGCGCGGTCGGCGGCGTTGAGCACGCCGTCGTTGTTGGCGTCGGCCTTGGCGAACATCGCCGCGACCTGGGCCTGAGCTTCGGCGCGGCTGATCGCGCCGTTGCCGTCGGCATCGCCCTTGCGAACGCCGCCGGGGGCCGCATAGAGCGCGGTCGCGCCCGTGGCGAGAACTGCCAGACCGGCAGCCAAAGTGAGCTTCTTCATCGCTAGCATCCTTCCGTGGGGAAACTGGGGAAGCCGCGCCCCCCGTCAAGGGGGGAAGGGGAGGCAAGCGTCTGAGCGGACGGGCGCGGCTTCTAATGCGCTCATTTAGGAAGCCGCTGTCGCGTTTTTATGCCAGCCCAAGGGTTTATTGTCGCAATTTGTCGCACGAGCGGCGACCGGTTCATCCGGCCGCAAGCCGCGCCCTCAGCTCATCACGAAGGCGTTCAGCTTGTTGCCGTCGGGGTCTCGGAAATAGCCGGCGTAGAAATTGTCGCTCCGCGGGCCCGGCGCGCCTTCGTCGGTCCCGCCGTTAGCCAGCGCGACGTCGTAGATGCGCTTGACGTGATCCTGATCCTTGCCCTCGAACGCGACCATGACCCCGTTGCCGACGGTCGCCGGGTTGCCGTCGAACGGCTTGGTCGCGGCGATCCCCGCGCCGCCGCCCGGCGCGCCCCAGGCGATGAAGCCGTCGAACTCCATCATCCGCGAGGTGCCGAGCTCGGCGGCGATCGCGTCATAGAACTTGGCCGCGCGCTCGAGGTCGTTCGTGCCCACCGTGACATAACCGATCATCCGCGAATCTCCTGTTATGCGGGCCAGTGGAACATTAGGCGAACATGGTTCGTATCACAAGGGGGCGCATGCCTCTTCCAACCATGATTTGTCCGAACCCGATAGCTGCGGGCCGAGCTTGGCGAGAACCCGGGCATGGTAATCGTTCCACCATGCGATCTCTTCGGGCGTCAGCATCTCGGTAGCGACCAGCTTGCCGTCGATCGGGGCAAAGGTCAG
>JAIVIY010000017.1 GCA_020200285.1 Novosphingobium sp.
TGACCCGCTCAACCCGCGCGACGCGGTCGACGACAAGCTCGCGCTGGCCGACCGCTTCGGGCTCAGCCTGGGCTTCCATGCCTGCTCGCAGGACGATTACCTGGCGATCGTCGCCGGTTACGCCGAGACCCATAGGCTCGCCTGGGACGCCGGCGATGCGCTCGAGTGGGCCCGACGGCGCGGCAGCCGCTCGGGCCGGGTCGCGTGGCAATACGTCACCGAGCTCGCCGGGCGCGCCGGCCACGCGCTCTAATACTTGTAGACCTCGGTCGGCGGGGCGACGTCGCCCTTGAGGCCCTCGGGCAGCTCGACTCGCCCGCCGACCGAAGTCGACTTGACCGCCGCGATCGCCGGCGAAGGCGCGGCGCCCGGCGCGATCACGCGCCAGATCACCCCGCCGGTGTCGTCGCTGACCAGCAGCGCGCCGTCCCGGGCCCAGGCGACCCAGGTCGGGCGGCCGCGGGTCTTGCCGTCGCCGGTGAGGAACCCGGTGAGCACCGGCACCGGCTTGCCCGGCAGATCGTTGCCGCGCGCGTCGAACGGCACGAAGACCACGTCGTAGCCGGCCAGCGGCTTGCGGTTCCACGAGCCGTGGCGGGCGATGAACGCGCCGCTGGCGAAGCTCGGCCCGAGCCGCGCGCCGCCCTTGGCGAACACCAGCCCGAGCGGCGCGGTGTGGCTGCCCAGCGCGTACTCGGGGCGGCGGATGTAGCTGAGCACGTATTCGGGGGCGGGTTCCTCGACCCGCATGTCGAGCGTGTCGCGCCAGTAGACCCACGGCCAGCCGTAATGCGAGCCGAACGGCACGTTGGTCAGGTAATCGGGAACGAGGTCCGAGCCGAGCATGTCGCGCTCGTTGACCACGGTCCACAGCTCGCCCGAGCCCGGGTGCCAATCCATCCCGTTGGGGTTGCGCAGCCCCGCCGAGAAGATCCGGTGGGATTTCTTGGCGAAGTCGTACTCGTGGATCGCGGCGCGGCCCTTCTCCTTGTCGATGCCCTTCTCGGCGATATTCGAAGCCGAGCCGACCGAGACGTAGAGTTTGCTGCCGTCGGGCGAGAGCAGCAAGTTGCGCGCCCAATGGTTGGCCCCGCCGGGCAAGTCCATCAGCTTGGTCGGCCGGCCGCTCAGCGCGGTCTCGCCGAGCTTGAACGGGAAGCTCAGCACCGCGTCGGTATTGGCAACCAGAAGCTGCGTCCCTTCGGGCGTCTCGCGCAGCGCCATCCCGAACGGCGACTTCAGCCCTTCGCGGAACAGGAACCTCTGCTCGGCGCGACCGTCGCCGTCGGCGTCGCGGAGCAGCTGGATGCGGTCGGGCGAGGGCGCCCCGGCGCCCGCCTTGCGGAACAGCCACTTTGCGACCATCGCCTCGATCCCGCCGCCGCTGCGCGGCTGGCTGTTCGTCTCTGCCACCAACACGTCGCCGTTGGGCAGCGTGTATACCGTCCGCGGATGATCGAGGCCGTCGGCGAAGCGCGTTACCGCAAGGCCCGCCGCGGGGGTCGGCGCTTCGTTCGCCTTCCATCCGATCGGCTCGGCGATGACCACCGTCGGGATGGTCTCCGCGTCGGCCTGGGCCAGCGTCGGGCGCGGACCGGAGACTTCGGCCAACGTCAGATCGGCGGTGTCGGGGCGGGTGACGAACCAGAGGGCGAGCGCCAGGACCACGACGATCCCGACGACCCACAGGGCGATCTTCTTCCAAAGCTGCATGTCGCCGGTTTAGGCCCGGCGCGGACGCGCGGCAATGCCCGCTTGCGGCAGCCCGCCAGGCCCCCTAGCCCCCCGGGCATGCACGAATTCGCTCCAACCACCGACGCCGCCAAGCCCGAGCTCTACCGCGAGCTGCTCGCTGCTGCCGATGCGCTGACCGCGGGCGAGCCCGACGCGGTCGCCAACATGGCCAACCTCGCCGCGCTGATCTGGCAGTTCGTGCCGCGGCTCAACTGGGCCGGATTCTACCGCGCGGTCGGCGGCGAGCTGGTGCTCGGCCCGTTCGTCGGCCAGCCCGCGTGCATCCGCATCCCGTTCGGCCAGGGCGTGTGCGGAACCGCGGCGGCGAGCGGCGAAACTCAGGTTGTCGCCGACGTCCACGCCTTTCCCGGGCACATCGCCTGCGACGCCGCCAGCCGCTCCGAGCTGGTCGTGCCCGTGGTCCGCGGCGGCAAAGTAGTCGCGGTGATCGACCTCGACAGCCCCGAGCCGGCGCGCTTCGACGCCGAGGACGCCGCCGGGCTCGAGGCTCTCGCCGCGCTCGCCGCGGCGCGCGTCTGAGCTTGCGCCGAATTGGGACAGCACTGCACTCGCCCGCGCGCGAGCCTTGGATGGATGCGGCCGGCGATGGTAGCTAGCGGGTAAACCGCGGCGTCATTGGGTCGCGCGCGGATCCGGGAGATACCCCATGCGCGCCAGGATCATCGCCTCGGGGGCCGGCGTGGCCCTCGCGCTCGCCGCCGCTCCGGCCGCTGCCCAGTACCGATATCATCCGGCTCAGGCCTATCCGCTGCCGGCGCACCGGGCCGCCTATGCGCCGCCGGTTCAGGCCGCGTTCCCGGTCGACCGCGCGCTCGCCGAGCGCTGCGGGTTCCGCGCCGGATCGGTCAGGCCGCATTGGCTGCCCGCCGCCTATCACGATGGCTACGACTATCGCGGCCGCGACGACGGCCTCGGCGGCGCGCTGATCGGCGGGGTCGTTGGGGGTGTCGCTGGCAACCGGATTGCCGGGCGCGGCGACCGCACCGTCGGCACCGTCGCCGGCGCGGCGGTCGGGGCGGTCGCCGGCGCGGCGATCGATCGCGCCGAGGACGACCGCGGTCCCGAGCCGCGTTACGCGTACGACTCCGGGCCGGGGGTGGACTACGCCGACGAATGCGACGCGCTGCTGCCGCCCGGCTACATGCTGGTCTCGGTCCCCGGCGGGGTCGAGTGCCGCGACGAGGTCGTCACCCGCGAGGAATGGGTGCCCGAGACCGTGACCGTCCCCGGACCCCCGCGCCGCGCCGCGCCGCTGCGCGACAAGCGGACCAAGCTGCGCCGGGTGAACTAGGCGTCACAGCTTCCGCCCGATCAGCTCCTTCATGATCTCGTTGGTCCCGCCGAAGATACGCGTGACCCGCGCGCTGCGCCAGGCGCGCGCGATCGGGTACTCGTTCATGTAGCCCGCGCCGCCGTGGAGCTGGAGGCACTTGTCCATCACCTCCCACTGCAGCTCGGTGTGCCACAGCTTGGCCGCGGCGCCCTCCTCGGGGGTTAACTCTTTCTTAAGAAGCCGCGCCAGCGCCCAGTCGAGGTGGGCCCAGCCGACCTGCAGCTTGGTCTTGAGATCGGCGAGCGTGAAGCGGGTGTTCTGGAAATCGAGCACCGGCTTGCCGAACGCCTTGCGCTCGCGGGTGAACTCGACCGTGTCGTCGAACGCGCGCTGGGCCGACGCCTGGGCCGAGACCGCGATCGACAGCCGCTCCTGCGGCAGCTCGCTCATCAGGTAGATGAAGCCCTTGCCCTCTTCCCCGAGGCAGTTGGTGATCGGCACCCGGACGTCCTCGAAGAACAGTTCGGAGGTATCCGCCTCGTCCTGGCCGATCTTGTCGAGGTTGCGGCCGCGCTTGAAGCCCTCGCGGCCGGCCTCGACGAGGATGATCGAGACGCCCTTCCACTTGGGCTCGATCTCGGTGTCGGTCTTGGCGCAGACCAGGATGAGGTCGGCGTTCTGGCCGTTGGTGATGTAGGTCTTCGACCCGTTGATGACGTAATGGTTGCCGTCCTTCTTCGCGGTGGTGCGGATTCCCTGGAGGTCGGAGCCGGTGCCCGGCTCGGTCATCGCGATCGCGGTGATCGCCTCGCCCGCGACCATCTTGGGCAGCCACTCGCGCTTCTGCTCCTCGCTGCCGTAGCTGACCAGGTAGTTGGTGACGATGTCCGACTGGAGCGAGAAGCCGGTGGTGGCGCGGCCGTGGTAGGCGCTCTCCTCGTCGACGATCGCGTTGTAGCCGAAGTCCAGCCCGAGCCCACCGTACGCCGCGGGCACCGTCGGGCAGAGCAGGCCGAGCTCGCCGGCCTTGGGCCAGATCGCCTTGGGGACGATCCCGTTCTCGGCCCACTCGGCGGCGTGCGGGGCGATCTCTTCGAGCATGAAGCGCCGCACCGTCTGGCGGAACGCTTCGTGATCTTCGTCGTAGGCGGTGCGGGCGAGAGAATCGAGCGACATCACGGTCCCTTCGGCGGCAGAATGATGCGAGCCGATTTGGCGGGACCGGCAAAGCCGGTCAACCGCTATTTAATCGGGCGATTAAGGAGTCGGGGCGGCGCGGAGAAGTTGCGCGGCGCGACTTTCTCAGCGGCGGCTGCGCCCGGCGAGGGCGCGTCCTGCGCGTGGCTTCGCCGCCGTGCCTTTCCCGGACCGGAGCTCGGCTTCGGCGAGCACGCCGGGCGCCACCGCGCGGCAATCGAAGCGCGGCAGGGCGTCGGGCGCGGCCGCGTCCTCGAGCAATTCGGCGTCGATCTCGGCCTGGCAAACCGGACCACCCAGGCCGAGCGCGATCAGCCGGCGGTCGGCGCCGCCGGCGTTGAAGTCGACCACTCCGTCGAACCCGGCCATCAGATCCTCGCCCGAAGGCAGCGCCCTGAGCACGGTGCCCGGCGCGAGCGGCGCGCCGTCGGGTCCGAACAGCCGGATCTGGCGCGGGACGAAGCGGACCACGTCGAGCGCGACCAGCCCGACCGCGCGGCGCGGGATCACGATCCGCTTCTTGGTGTCGCGGGCGAGCGCGTCGGCGGGCAATTTATCGGGGTCGACATCGAAGCTGATCGGGACTTGCGCGGGGATGTTCTCGACCAGCAGCAGGCCTTTCGCCGCGGTCACTCCGGCGGACCGGTTCTCGCGCATCACCGTGACCCCGGCGATCCGCCCGGTGCGGACCAGCGCATAGCTGCCGCCGGTCTGGTTGCGCGCGAAGACCGCGCCACCGGCCGCGATGAGCGTACCGCGGGCGTTGGCGCGCGCGCCGAACCGCCCCGCGACGCGCTCGATCTGGCCTTCGAGCCGGCCGTGCTCGCTGCGGTACGAAAGCTTCCCGGCGGTGCGGCTCGACGGGCCGAAGCCGCGCTCGAGCGCGTAGCCGAGCGGCGCGCCCTCGATATCGTGGCGCGACACGCTGCTGGTGCCCGAAAGCGGCGAGCGAGTGCCGCCATTCACTGAGATTTGCGCGTTGCGCCCCCCGCCCAGCTGCATCGAAAGGCCGGCGAAAGCGCTGAAAACGCGGGACTCGCCGCGGCGATAGCCGGCCGAGCTGAACAGATCCATGTTGCGGCCGATCCGCGTGCGGAACGAGGCGTTGACGAGGTCCGCGCGGCGCTCGAAGCGCGGAAAGCGCGGATCGGGGCGGCGCTCCTGGCGCGTCGCGGAAAGCTGGATCTGGTTCATCTTGCCGAGATCGAAGCTGACCTGGCCGAACAACTGCTTGGGCGGCGCGGCGTCGCCGAGCCGGAACGCGACGTCGCGATAGCCCGAGCTGGGCAAAATCGCGCCAATTCGCCCCGAAACGCGCCGTCCGGTGGATTCGACGCCGAGATTGAGCAAGGTTCCCCTGTCGCCGAGCGCCGAATCGCGGCTGTAGCGGGCCTCGAGCGTCGCCAGCGCGAGACCGCCGAGCGCGACATCGCCCCGGGCCCCGAAATTGACGAGGCCCGAGGTCCACTCGGCGGTGCCCTCGACCGTCAGCCGCGAGGATATCCCGCGCCTGAAGTATGCGCTGGCGGCGAGGGGGCCGTAGTCTTCGCCACGAACCCCGAATCGTCGTCGGACGAACCCCGCGTTGACCGCGAATTCGCTCAAGTTCCGCGCCAGCAGATTGCGCGAGACGTAGAACCGCGTGCTTTGGATCACTTCGCGGCCGAGCGAATCCCGGGTGATCACCGAAACCTCGCCGCGGCCCGCGGTCGAAGGCACATTGCGCACGGTAAATTCGCCGGGCTGGATTTCGCCGAGCTTGTAGCGCTGGTCGCCGTTGATCAGGTCGATCCCGGTCGGCACCGCGACTTGTCCGGTGAAGCTCGGCAGCGGGGTGGTGACCAGATCGGGGCGCAGGCTGTAGTCGGAGGCGAGCTGGATGCCGCCGAGGCGCAACGCGCGCTGGCCCTGGCCGCCCGCCGAGATGAAATCGCCCGCGGTCGCGGTCAGGCCGCGGCGCGGAAACAGGATTTGCAGCTGGGCGTCGAGCCGCAGCAGCTTGCCGGTGCCGGGCGCGGGCGCGCTGACCAGTTGAAGCCCACCGGTCAGCGCGACGTTGCCGCGGACCAGCGCGGCTTCGACCAGCCCGGCCGCGCTGGTGCGCCCGCGGGCGAGCGTACCGGTCAGGTCGTAGTCGATTCTAAGCGCCGTGAGCGGCGCGGAAGTCCCGTCCATCCGCGGCGGCCGCGTGAGATCGATGAGGTTGTCGCCGTCGCTCTTGCGGAACAACTGCACTTCGAGCCGCTGGTGAACCGAATCGAAGCGCCACTTGGCCAGATTGATTGCGCTCAACGGTATCATGCCACCGCTTGAATCCGGAACCGGCAGCCCGGCGGCGCGCGCGGCATCGGCGTCGATCGCCAGCGTGTCGCCTCGCCACACCAGATTCACCAGTCGCGGCCGGACGTCGCCGTCGATCGCGATTTCGGACAACCCGGGCCCCTCGCTCGCCGCGACACTCTGCGCGGTGAGGCCTTTGGGCAGGGCGAACGGGTCCGCTTGCGCTTGGGCGGGCGACCCGCCGAACGCCGCAGCGACCGCGGCGAAGAGCGCTAGGAGCCGTTCAGCCGCAACCGGGCGAGGCCTGGACATGGGCCGTCTGGCCATCGACCTGGGCGGTGATCGTCACCGGTCCGAGCGCGCAGCCCTTCGTGAGCGGCCAGGCGATCGCGGAGCCCCCCTGGACGTAGCGCAGCGAGTTGCGCTCGACCGGAACCGGCTGGCCCGCGGCGGTCTTCACCTCGATCGCGACGATCCGCGAGGTCGCGCCGCCGCTGTTGGCGAGCTCGACGCGGTCGGGCCCGACCCGCCAGCTGAGCTGGGCCGGCGCGGCCTTGTCGCGGTCGAAGAACACCGGGATGGTGAAGCGCAGGCGCGCCTCGGCCTGGCCGGATTGCGCCATCGTCGGGTCCGGAAGCTGGTCGACCGCGAGGCGGAATCGCTTTTCCCCGGGCGAAGGGGCGCTGGTCCGCAGCAGGCGGACGATCTGGGTGGCACCGGGCGGAATTGCGATGATCGAGGGTGAAATCGTCAACTCGCCGCTCGGCTCGAACCGATCCTCGCCGCCTTCCTGACGCCAGGCGAACAGCCGGGTCTGGACGGGCACGGGCCGTTCGGAGGTGTTGGTGAGCATCAGCGTGGCGGCGGACTTCGAGGCATCGAGCTCGAAGCGGAGCGGAGCGATGTTGAGCTTGGCCAAGCCCGGCGGTTGCGCTTGGGGCTGGGCGGCCGCCTGCGCCGCGGCCTCTTCGGCGAACGCCGCGGGAGCGGCGGTGGCCAGGAATGACCCGCCTGCCAGAATCAGAGCGATGAGGCGCGGTGAAACGGCAGGTCGGGTCATTCAGGTCTCCGGCAGGCTTAGAAGGTGACGCTCACCGTCACCGTGTCGTTGTAGGAACCGGCCACGACCGACGAGGCGGTCGACGGGATCCGGCCGAACGCAGTCAGGCTGACCGCGCCGCTGGCGTCGGCGGTGCCCGAAACGGTGTCGGTGCCCGAGGTGCTGCCCCAGGCGGCCGTGCGGCCGACGTCGGTGTAGACGCCGTAGGGAACCGACACGGTGCCCGCGGCGTTTTCCATGTAGCGCTGCGAACCGACCGCATTGAGGCCGAGGTCGAGCGCGACGTCGTAGCTCGCGCCGTTGGTGCACTGGAGCGTGATCGTCGAGGTCGAGTCGATGTCGGCGCCGCCGATCGCGGTCGGCGCGCCGAACGACATCGGCGAGGCGGAAACGGTGCACGAGTTGATGACGTTGACCGACACCGGCATCGTGTTGGTCGCGGTAGCGGCCAGGGCCGGGGTCGAAGCGACCGCGCCCAGCGCGGCAAAGGCGAATGCAATCTTACGCATGGTGATCATCCCCAAAAAAGTCTCGGCGTCAAAGGCCGTGTCCCCCATGCGCTGCGAACGATTGAAAATTCGCTAATGGTTACGCGGAAATTTTCCGCTCCCTCCGGCACAATACCTATGGCCACATGGTTAACATCGGGTAAGCGGAATCGCCTTTTCTTGGCGACCACCCAATTTTGCTATGGATTTTTGGGGGCGCGCGCCGAACCCGCCACTGCGCTCAAAACGCCAGGGTGATCGTCAGCGTGTCCCGGTAGCCGCCGGCCTTGAGCGATTTGCTCGAGGAGACGCGGCCATAGACGGTCATCTCCACGGTGCCGCTGGTCCCCGAGTTGCCGGCGACGACCTTGGTCCCGCCCGTTCCCCAGACCTGCGAGCGCGGTGGATCCTTGTAGACGTCGTAGGTGACGTAGGCGTTGGCGTCCACGTTGTAGGCCCGCCGGTTGATCCCTTGGGGGTAGAGGCCTCGATCGATATCGACCGTGTAAGGCGTGTTGGGCGGGCACTTGACGGTGATCGTCGTGCTGGAGTCGACGCTGCCGTTGATCGGCACCGGGATCATGAAGATCAGGGGGGCGGCGCTGACCGTGCAGCTCGCCACCGGGTTGACCGATACCGGGATCTGGTAGGTCGCCCGGCCTGCCGCGACGCCCGGCGTCGCCGTCAGCGCATATCCGCCCGCCGTCGCCAGTATTGCGCCGATGCGCCAGCGGTTCATTGCACTTGTGCCCCTTCGATCAGGGGCGGCGTCTACGGGAAATGACTTAGGCCAAGGTTAACGCGGCGGTGAGGAGCGGCTCCTGCCCCTAATACGCACCAGTCCACAGCGCTAGAAGCTGACCGTCACCGCGATTGAATCGGTGTAAGGGCCGACGAACACCAGCAGCGCCGCGGTGATGCGGCCGTAGGCGATGAGCGTCGCTTCGCCGCTGGCCCCGGAATTGCCGGAGACGATCTGACCCGCGCCGCTGCCCCAAGGGCTGGTGCGCGCGGGGTCCGAATGGACCTCGTATTCGAGATAGGCGTTCATTCCCGCGTTGTGGACGCGGCGCTGCGCAGCGAAGTGCTGTCCGTTGTCGAACGCGACCGTGAACGGAATGTTGGGTCCGCAATTGACGACGACCCGCGCGGTTGTCTCCAGCGGGGTGAGATTGACCGCCGGCACCGTCCCGAACGCCAGCGGCTGCGCCTGCACCGTGCAGTTATTGAGCACGTTAGCCTGGCAGATCAGGTCGAGCTGGTCCAGCGTGCGGTAGCGGATCGTGACCGCGCCGCTGCGCGGATCGGCGTCGGCGACGATGCCGACCTTGAGCCCGAGAAAATCCTCGAGATGCCGCTGGACCGCGGCGATGTCGGCGTTCTGCGCGGGATCGCGCGTATCCCGCGCCCGCCGCGCGACCGCGGCCTCGCCGCGCGCGGCCTTGCGCGCGAGCCGCTCGGTCGCGCGCGCCGAGAGGCCGCGCGCGACCACGTCGTGGGCCAGCGCGACCGGATCGGGAGTGCCGATCAGCGCGCGGGCATGGCCCATCTGCAGCCGTCCGTCCTCGACCATCGCCTGGACCTCGCGCGGCAGCACGAGCAGCCGCATGAGGTTGGCGACATGACTGCGCGACTTGTCGACCATCCGCGCCAGGTCCGCCTGAGACAGCCCTTGTTCTTCGCTAAGTCTTTGATATGCGCTGGCTTCTTCGATCGGGTTGAGATCTTCGCGCTGGAGGTTCTCGATCAGCGCGAGCGCGGTGACCTCGCGTTCGTCGAGCTCGCGAACGATCGCCGGAATTTCGTGAAGCTGCGCCTTCTGCGCCGCCCGCCAGCGCCGCTCGCCGGCGACCAGCTGGTAACGCGCGCTGCCGCTCGAATCTGGGCCGAGCGGCCGCACGATAACCGGCTGGATCACCCCGCGTTGGGCGATCGACTGCGCCAGCTCGTCGAGCGCGGCTTCGTCGAAGCGGCGGCGAGGCTGGCTGGGATGCGCTTCGATCTGCGCGGTCGCGATCGAGGTCAGCGCCGCCCCAGCTCGCGCCGGAGCTCCGCCCGCCGGTCCGGGTTGCGCGAGCGGCTCTTCGCCGCGGGCCTCGCCCATCAGCGCGCCCAGACCGCGCCCGAGCCCGCTCGGCCGCTTCTTGGCGGCGCCGCCCGCGGCAGGTGCGGGAACCGACAGGCGTACCAGTTCGTCGTTGCTCATGCGGCGATCCTTCGTTCGGGAAGCCGGCCGATCAGCTCGCGCGCAAGCGCCATGTAGGCCTGTGAGCCGGCACAGGTGTGATCGTATACCAGCGCCGGCAGCCCGTGGCTCGGCGCTTCGGAGAGGCGCACATTGCGCGGGATCACCGTGTCGAAGACGAGGCCGCCGAGGCACGAGCGGACGTCGTCGGCGACCTGGTCGGTCAGGCGGTTGCGGCGGTCGAACATCGTCAGCACCACCCCGACGATGCCGAGCGCCGGGTTGAAGCGCTGCTGGACCTGCTCGACCGTATTGAGCAGATGGCTCAGCCCTTCGAGCGCGAAGAACTCGCACTGGAGCGGGACCAGCAGCGTGTCCGCCGCGGTCAGCGCGTTGAGCGTCAGCAGGCCGAGCGAGGGGGGACAGTCGATCAGGCAGACGTCGTGGCGCGAATCGCCGAGAATCGCCGATTTCAGACGCCCCGTGCGGTCATCGAAGCCGACCAGCTCGACCTCGGCGCCCGAAAGGTCGACCGTCGCCGGGACCACGTCGAGCCCGGGAATTCGCGTCGCCAGCGTGGCCTCCGCGAGCGGACAGCCCTCGATCAGCACGTCGTAGCTGGTCCGCTCGCGCTCATGCGCGCCGACGCCGATGCCGGTCGAGGCGTTGCCTTGCGGGTCGAGGTCGACCAGCAGGGTCCGCCAGCCCGTCGCGGCGAGCGCTGTCGCGAGATTGATCGCGGTGGTCGTCTTGCCCACCCCGCCCTTCTGGTTGGCGATCGCGATCCGGATCATCGCCGCGCACTTGTGTCCACCGCAGGCGCGCCCCGCCCCACCAGGATCTCAGCGTCCCGATCGGTGATGCTGGGTTCCACGTGGAACAGGGCCTGCAGTGATTTGGGCATCTCGAGCAATTCCTGACGCCCGCGTCGCCCTTTGGGCAACACCCAATGCGTTTGCGGTGTGGAAAAACGTGCCGAAAGCGCGATGAGTTGCGTAAGTGGCGCAAAAGCGCGTGCGGAAATGACACGAGCGGCGAACGATTCGACCGCTTCCAGCCGCCGCCCCCGTACGTTGACCTGCGACAGTCCGAGCTCACCGACCGCTCGCTGCAGCCACGCGATGCGCTTCGCCCGGCTTTCAATCAGAACCATTTGAATTTCCGGCCGGCAGACCGCGACCACCAACCCTGGAAACCCCGCACCCGATCCGAGGTCGAGCCACGGCCGGCCAAGCGTTTCACGTGGAACATGGTCGAGCAACTGCGCGGAATCGGCAAAGTGGCGGACCCAGATCGGTTCGACCGAGCTCGCGGAAACGAGGTTCTGAAGCAGGTTTTCGGCTCGCAAGAGAGTGCCGAGCCGATCCAGCCGCGCCACCGTGTCCGGGTCGAAATCGGAGCGCGCGGCGAACCAGGCGCGGGCTTGCGCCTCGCTGGTCAGAATCACGCCGCGACCGGTCGCGCCGGCTGCCGTCGGGCATGCACGAGCAGGACCGCCAAGGCCGCGGGAGTTACGCCCGCCACGCGTCCCGCCGCCCCGAGCGTCGCGGGGCGCGCGGCCGTCAGCCGCTCCGCCATCTCCCGCGAGAGACCGGGAATTGCGGCGAAATCGAGCGCGTCGCCGAGTGGCACGCTCTCGCCCGCGCGCAAGGCGCGCAACTCCGCCTGCTGGCGCTCGAGATAGGGGGCGTAAGCCGCATCCTCCTCGATTTCCTCGCGCAACTCGGGGTCAGGCGGCGCGGCCTCGCCGAGCACGGTGGCAAGCGTCACCCCCGGCAGGCGCAGCCAATCGCGCAGCGGCCTGCGCCCCGTATCGCCCGATGGCAGCCCGAGGTTGCGAGCGTCGGATTCGCGATCGAGCGCCGCGTCGGCGGCCAGCCGCGCCTCCTCCCGCCGGGCAAACCACGCGGCGCGCCCCGGTCCTACGCACCCGGCGGCGATCGCCAATGGGGTCAGCCGGGTCGAGGCGTTGTTGGCGCGGAGCCTGAGCCGGTACTCGGCCCGCGCGGTGAGCATCCGATAGGGCTCGCTGACGCCATGCAGGGTGAGGTCGTCGACCATCACCGCCATGTAGCTGTTGGCGCGGGTCAATGGCGCCGGCGCGCGGCCGAGAACCGCCGCGGCCGCGTGCATGCCGGCCACCAAGCCCTGCGCCGCGGCTTCTTCGTAGCCGGTCGTGCCGTCGATCTGGCCCGCGCAGTAAAGCCCGGGCAGCGCCCGCACTTCGAGGCTGGGCCGCAGCGCCCGGGGGTCGATATGGTCGTACTCGACCGCGTAGCCGGGAACGGTCATTGCGACCCGCTCGAGGCCTGTCATCGTCCGCAGCATCGCCAGTTGGACGTCGGCGGGAAGCGAGGTGCTGATCCCGTTGGGGTAGATCATCGGGGTGCCCAGCCCTTCGGGCTCGAGGAACACCTGGTGGCCGTCGCGGTCGGCGAAGCGGTGGATCTTGTCCTCGATCGACGGGCAGTAGCGCGGCCCTTGCGCGTCGATCGCGCCGCTGAACAGCGGCGACCGGGCGAGGTTGGCGCGGATGACGTCATGGCTGCGCGGGTTGGTCCGGGTGATCGCGCAGAAAAGCTGGGGATTCAGCCGCCCGACGGTCAGCGGCGACATCGTCCAGGGCTCGGCATCGCTCGGCTGCTCGGCGAGCCGCGCCCAGTCGATCGTCCGCCCGTCGAGCCGCGGCGGGGTGCCGGTCTTGAGCCGCGCCATCGGCAGCGCGGCCTCGCGCAGTTGCGCGGCGAGCCTGTGCGCGCCCGCCTCCCCGATCCGGCCACCCTCGAACACCTCCTCGCCGCGGAACATCCGCCCGCCCAGGAAGGTGCCGGTGCACACCACCACCGCCTGCGCCTCGAGCGCCGAGCCGTCGGCCAGCCCGATCCCCGCGACGCGCCCGCCGGCGAGGCGCAGCGCCGCGGCTTCGCCGGCGACGACCTCGAGCCCCGGCTGCGCGGCCAACATCCGCTGTATCGCGATGCGGAACAGCGTACGGTCCGCCTGGACCCGCGGTCCCTGGACAGCGCTCCCCTTCGAGCGGTTGAGCATCCGGTAATGGATCGCCGCGGCGTCGGCCGCGCGCGCGATCAATCCGTCGAAGGCGTCGACCTCGCGAACCAGGTGGCCCTTGCCCAGCCCGCCGATCGCCGGGTTGCAGCTCATCGCCCCGAGGGTCGCCGGATCGAACGTGACCAGCGCCACCCGAGCACCCATCCGCGCCGCGACCGCTGCGGCCTCGCACCCGGCGTGGCCGCCGCCGACTACGATGATGTCGTATCGCTTCACGCGGGCGCCATTAGCCCACCGCGCCGCGAGCGTCAAAATCGCCGATGTTCCACGTGGAACATCACTTGCCGATACAGAACCGGCCGAACAGCGCATCGAGCATGTCTTCGGTGCCGGCGCGCCCAACCAGCCGATCGAGGGCAACGCGCGCCAGACGAAGGCTTTCGGCGACGAGTAGCGGGTCGTCGAGCACGACGGCCGCCGTCACCGCATCCCGGCACTCGCCGAGCAGGCGATGCTGCCGCGCGCTCAAAGCCGCCTCGCCTGGCCCGGGCAAGGCGCTCCGCGCGGTCGCGACGATATCGGCGCGCAGCGCTGCGAGGCCATCGCCGCGATGCGCCGAGACGGTATGCCGGGCGGAACTTTTGGCTGGATGGTCGGGGCGATCGGACTGCGGCGCGATCTCCCACAGCCGGACGCCTTGCGGCCCCCCGCCTTCCGGTCCGAGCCAGAGCACGAGATCGGCCTCGCGCGCCGCGCCAAGCGCGCGGTCGATGCCGATCCGTTCGACCGGGTCGGCGCCGCCCTCGTGCAGCCCCGCCGTGTCGACGAACTGCAAGGGCACGCCCTCGATCGCTACGGTGCGCGTTATGACGTCACGGGTCGTCCCCGGGATGGTCGATGTAATCGCCGCCTCGCTCTCAGTCAACGCATTGAAAAGGCTACTCTTTCCCGCATTCGGAGGCCCGGCCAGGACGACCCGGAACCCCTCGCGCAACGGTTCCGCGCGCGGCCTGCCGAGCCACTGGGAGAGGTCGTCCGCCAGCTGCGCGCACTCGTCGCCGAAGCGCGCCGCTAAGGGCGCGACATCGTCCTCGTCGCCGAAGTCGAGCACGGCTTCGACCGCCGCGCCAAGCGCCAGGATCCGCTCGCGCCAGCCATCGACCAGCCGCGACAGCGCGCCCTCGGCCATCGCCATCGCGCTGCGGCGCTGAAGCTCGGTCTCGGCGGTGAGCAGGTCGGCGAGCCCTTCGGCTTCGGCCAGGTCGATCCGCCCGTTGGCGAACGCGCGGCGGGTGAACTCGCCCGCCTCGGCGCGGCGCAGGCCGGGCAGCCGGGCCAGCGCAGCCTCGACGGCGGCGACCACCGCCCGCCCGCCGTGGAGGTGGAGCTCGGCGACATCCTCGCCGGTCGCGGTGGCCGGACCGGGCAGCCACAGCGCCAGCGCGCGATCGAGCGGCGCACCGTCGGCGGGATCGCTGAGCGTCACCGCTGTTGCGCGGCGCGACTTCGGCAAGCGACCGGCCAAGGCCATGAGAGCGGCGCCCGCGCCCGGCCCGCTTATCCGCACCACCGCGATCGCCGCGGGCGGAGGCCCGCTCGACTGGGCAAAGATCGTCTCGGTCATAGGCCCAAGCGGCGCGCGGACCGCGGCTTGGTCAATCGTCGCTGCGCTTGCGTCCCTTGCCACCACCGCCGAAGTCCGCGAACGCTCCCGGCCCCTTCTCGAGGAACTGCTGGAACAGGTTCATCCCGATCTGGCCCATCGGCGCGAGCTGCTTGGCGAAGTCCTGGAGCTGGTCGACGTCGGGCGCACCCTTCATCGCCTTGGCCATCGCGTCGACGTAGACGTCGTTGGCTTTCGAGACATCGGGGAAGCCGAGGAAGCGCCGCGCCTCCTCGGGCGTGCAGTCGATCTCGACGTTGACCTTCATCGCATCCTCCCTCGCTCGGCCGGCGCAAAGCCTGTCACAGCCCCTTGGCAAAGTCCACGCCGCCCGCCTAGGCTGCCACAAAGCTCCGCCAGAAAGGATCGACCATGGGCGAACAGGCCACCTTTCCCGCGCTCGACGGCAATGGCGCGATTCCCGCCTACATCGCCCGGCCGACAGGGCAACCCAAGGCCGCGATCATCGTCGTGCCCGAGATTTTCGGGGTCAACGAGGGCATCCGCCGCAAGTGCGACGGCTGGGCCGGGCTTGGCTACCTCGCACTCGCGCCCGACATCTTCTGGCGGTTCGCTCCCGGCGTAGAGCTCGATCCCGACGAACCCGAGCAAATGCAGGAGGCGTTCGGCTATTTCCAGCAGTACGACGCCAACGACGGGGTCAACGATATCGAGGCGGCGATCCATCACGTGCGGCGCAGCGAGGGCATCGCGAAAGTTGGATTGGTCGGCTACTGTCTCGGCGGTCGGCTTGCTTACATGGCCGCGGCGCGCACCGACATCACCGCCTCGGTCGGCTATTACGGCGTGATGATCGACCAGATGCTGGGCGAAAGCCACGCGATCGCCAACCCGCTGATGCTGCATATCGCCGGGGCCGACCATTTCGTCGGGCCCGAGGCGCAGAAGGCGATCCATGAGGGTCTGGGCGGCAATCGTCACGTCACCCTGCACGACTACCTTGGGCTCGACCACGGCTTCGCCGCCGAGATGGGCAATCGCCGCGACGCCGGCGGCGCGCAACTCGCCGACCGGCGCACGCGTGAATTCTTCGCCGAGCACCTCGGCTAGGCGCTACTCGGTAAAGTCGCCGATTGCCTTGAAGATTTGGGCGAGTTGCACGCGCTCTTCCTCGGCGATCTCGGGCCGCCAGATCTCGAACAGCAACACCGTGCGCGAGCAGTCGCCCCCGTTCCTCGCCTCGTGCTCGATGCTGTCGTCGAACACCAGCGGCACGCCGTCGATCCACTCGCGGACCTCGTTGCCCACGCGCAGGCTGCACCCCGGCGCGGTGCGGATCGGGATGTGGCAGATGAGCCGCGTGTTGAGCATGCCGTGGTGCGGGCGGATATGCGCGCCGGGCAAGAGCCGCGACCAGTGCGCGACCGGCGAGCGGCCGGCGATCCGCGGCAGCGGCGCATGCTCGAGCGCGCGCATCGTCGCGGGACAGCGTGCGGCGTTGTCAGCGACGACCTCGCCGCCTTTCCAGAACCAGAACACGCCCCAGACGGGATCGTCGAGCAGCGGATTGTTCGGCGCTGGCCGCGAGGGATCGCGGGTCACGTAAGGGCTGAACCGATCGTCCCCGGCCTCGACCGCGTCGAGCTCGGCGTGCATCTCGGGGACCAGCGCCAGCATCGGCTCGAGCCACGGAAACTCGGCGGGATCGTAGAACTGGCGCTGCGGCAGCTCGGGGAAATAGAACACCGAAGGCTGCTGGAGAAAGATCTCGCGCTTGCCGGTCAGGAGGTCGAGCGCATGGGCGATGCGCGGTGTGGCGGGCGCGTCGAGGGTGTCGAGCAAGTGTTCGGCGAAGCGGCTCGAGCTCTCGGCGACGTAGCGCCGGCCCTGCTCGAGCAGGGGCCGCAGCGGCTCGGGGCAGCCGCCGGCGAAGCCCTCCTGATTGAGCGCGGCCCGAAAGAAGGCCGACGCGGCGCGCGAATCGCCGTCCTGGACGAACAGCCGCGCGCGCAACAACAGCGCCCCGATGTCGCGTTTGTCTAGCCGCAGGCGCTGGTCGAGCGCGGCCGCCGCAGCGGCACGATTTCCGCAACCTTCCTCCGCGCGGGCGAGCATCTCCCACGGCATCGCGACGGGGGACAGCTCCGCGGCGAGCGCGCGCAACGCGTCAGCGGCGCGCGAGAATTCGCCGGCGCGCAAGGCGGCCGCCGCGCTCGCCAGCCGCAGATCGGCCTGGTTCACGGCAAACCCCTCGCCATTCGGCTCGCGGGGCTATAGCCTGCGGCGACGTGGGGCGCGGAGGAACGACGATGCGGCATGAAGGGCTCGCAGCATGGCACCGGGTGATGGCCGAAGGCAATCCGCCCGAGGAGCTCGCCAAGATCCTCGCCGAGGACGCGGTGTTCCACTCGCCGGTGGTCCACACCCCGCAGGTCGGGCGCGACAAGGTCTGCGCCTATCTCAGCGCGGCAGGCCAAGTGTTCGGAGCGCCGGGCGGGGCGAACAAGTTCACCTATGTCCGCGAGCTCGTGGATGGTCACGAGGTCTGCCTCGAGTTCACCGCCGAGATCGACGGGGTCAGGGTCAACGGAGTCGACCTGATCGCCTTCGACCTCGACTGGAAGATCCGCGACTTCAAGGTCATGGTACGGCCGCTCAAGGCGATCAACAAAGTCTGGGAGCTGATGGCCGCCGAGCTGGAGAAGACCTGAGGTTTCAGCCGAACAGCGAGCCCAGCCCGACCGCGGGGTCGACCCAGCCCTCGTAGATCATCTTGCCCGCGACAAAGACGATCACCGCCAGGCCGACGTAGGCGATCCAGCGATAGCGCTCGATGTACTTGGCGATGACGTTGGCGGCGAGGCCCATCAGCGCGACCGCGAAGATCAGGCCGAGGATGAGGATGCCGGGATAGTCGCGCGCCGCGCCGGCGACTGCGAGAACGTTGTCGAGGCTCATGCTGACGTCGGCGATCGCCACCGCCCAGGCCGCGCCGGCGAAGCTCTTGGCGGGCCTCAGGCCGGAATGCTCGTCACCGTGAATCTCGTCCGAGCCGGGCGATTCGCCCGCATGCCGAAGGTCGCGCCACATCCGCCAGGCGACCCAGACCAGCAGCAGCCCGCCGACGAAGATCAGCCCGACGACCTGCATCAGCTGGGTGACCACCAGCGCAAAGGCGATCCGCAGCACCAACGCGGCGATCACGCCGAGAAGGATAACCTTCTTGCGTTGTTCGGCGGGAAGCCCGGCAGCGAGCGCGCCCACGACGATCGCGTTGTCGCCGGCGAGGACGATGTCGATCATCAGCACCTGGAGGAACGCGGCGAACGCCGCCGGCTCGGTGATGTTCGAGAAATCGTGGACGATCGCGTCCCAAGCAGCTCGAGGATCATCGCCAGTCCGGCCTCACTGGTTCATCGTCGCGAAGAAGTCTTCGTTGGTCTTCGAATCCTTCATCTTGTCGAGCAGGAACTCCATCGCGTCGACCGTGCCCATCTGCATCAGGATGCGGCGCAGGACCCACATCTTGGAGAGCTGGTCCTTGGGCACCAGCAGCTCTTCCTTGCGGGTGCCGGACTTGCCAACGTCGAGCGAGGGGAAGATGCGCTTGTCCGAGACCTTGCGGTCGAGCACGATCTCGGAGTTGCCGGTGCCCTTGAACTCCTCGAAGATCACCTCGTCCATGCGACTGCCGGTGTCGATCAGCGCGGTGGCGATGATCGACAGGCTGCCCCCTTCCTCGATGTTACGCGCGGCGCCGAAGAAGCGCTTGGGCCGCTGCAACGCGTTGGCGTCGACGCCGCCGGTCAGGACCTTGCCCGAGCTCGGCACCACGGTGTTGTAGGCGCGCCCCAGCCGGGTGATCGAATCGAGCAGGATGACCACGTCGCGCTTGTGCTCGACCAGCCGCTTGGCCTTCTCGATCACCATCTCGGCGACCTGGACGTGGCGGGTGGCGGGCTCGTCGAAGGTCGAGGAGATCACCTCGCCCTTGACCGAGCGCTGCATGTCGGTGACTTCCTCGGGCCGCTCGTCGACCAGCAGGACCAGCAGGAACACCTCGGGGTGGTTGTCGGTGATCGCCTTGGCGATGTTCTGGAGCAGCACGGTCTTGCCGGTGCGCGGCGGCGCGACGATCAGCGCGCGCTGGCCCTTTCCCTGGGGGCTGATGATGTCGATCACCCGCGCCGACTTGTCCTTGACCGTCGGGTCGAGCGTGTCCAGGCTCAGCTTCTCGTCGGGGTAGAGCGGGGTCAGGTTGTCGAAGTTGACGCGGTGGCGGACCACTTCGGGGTCGTCAAAGTTGACCGTGTTTAGCTTGGTCAGCGCGAAATAGCGCTCGCCGTCCTTGGGCGCGCGAATCTCGCCCTCGACGGTGTCGCCCGTGCGCAGCCCGAACTTGCGGACCTGGTTGGGCGAGACGTAGATGTCGTCGGGGCCGGCGAGGTAGTTGGCCTGGGGCGAGCGGAGGAAGCCGAAGCCATCGGTCAGGACCTCGATCGTGCCCTCGCCCATGATCTGCTCGCCGTCCTCGGCGACTTCCTTGAGGATCGCGAACATAAGGTCCTGGCGGCGCATCGTCGAGGCGCCCTCGACGCCGAATTCCTCGGCCATCTCGACCAGGTCGACCGGCGACTTCTTCTTGAGTTCTTTCAGATGCATGATGGTATTTCCGTTGTCTTGAAGCGCCGGCGGCCAGGTCTTGGGGCTTGGGGAAAGCGGACCTTTGGGAAACGGCCAGGGTGGCCGCGATGCCGTCTCGGACGGGTGTGCGAATAGGCGGACGCGGCGCGCGCTGTCAACGCCCGTCAGAACGGCTTGACGATCGCCAAGACCACGATCAGCGCGGCGGCCACGCCAGGAACCTCGTTGAGCATCCGCAGGTGCTTGCCGGACAGCCGCCGCTCGCCGCGGGCCAGCGCCGTGGCGTATCCGGCCAGCCAGACATGGTACGCAGTCAGCGCCAGCACCAGCGCCAGCTTGGCGTGAAACCACCCGTGGCCGAATGCGCCGATGCTCTCCGCCAGCGCCAGCCCGAGCGCCCAGACGACGATCAGCGAAGGCCACAGAATGATCTTGAGCAGCTTGCGCTCGCGCTCGACCCACACCGCGTTCTCGGGCGATTTCGGCGCCGTTTCCTGGTGATAGACGAAGAACCGGGGGAGCATGAACAGCCCGGCCATCCAGAAAATCACGAACACGATGTGACCGGCCTTGAGCCAGAGATAGGTCACGCCGAGCACCCAGTCCATCGTAGGCCGGCTAGCATGCGCGCCAGCTTCTGACCACGCCGAGCAATTGCTCGACATGCGCGATCGGGGTGTGCTGGCCGATCCCGTGGCCGAGGTTGAAGACGTGCGGCCGCCCCGCGAGCGCGTCGAGGATCGTCCGCGCGCGATGCTCGATCTCCGCGCCGCCCGCCTCGAGCAGCACCGGATCGAAATTACCCTGGACCGGCATCCCGTCGGGCAGCGCGCGATCGGCCCACACCGGATCGACCGTCTCGTCGAGCCCGACCGCGCTGACCCCGGTCTCGCGCGCATAGGCGGCTAGCTTGGCCCCGGCGCCCTTGGGAAAGCCGATCACCGGCACGTCCGGGAAGCGTCGGCGCAGCTCGCCGGCGATCCGCGCGGTCGGCGCGATCACCCAGCGCTCGAACTCGGCCGGGGCGAGGCTGCCCGCCCAGCTGTCGAACAATTGTACCGCCTCGGCGCCCGCGGCGATCTGCCCGGCCAGGTATTCGACCGTCACCGCGGTGACGGCGTCGATGATATCCGCGAATACCGCCGCGTCGCCATAGGCCAGCGCCCGGGTCGCTTGCTGGTCGCGGCTGCCCTCGCCCGCGACCATGTACGTCGCCACGGTCCACGGGCTGCCGGCGAAGCCGAGCAGCGTACGGTCGGGACTGAGCTCGGCCCGCACGCGGCGGACGGTCTCGTAGATCGGCGCGAACCGTTCGGGCGCCACGTGCAAGGCGTCGAGCGAGCGGTCGAGCAGACGCGGCGAGAGACGCGGGCCTTCGCCTTCGAGGAAGGCGAGATCCTGGCCCATCGCGTAAGGCACGATGAGGATGTCGGAGAACAGGATCGCTCCGTCGAAGCCGAACCGGCGGATTGGCTGGAGCGTGATCTCGGCTGCGGCCTCGCTGTCCTCGACGAGCGCGAGGAACCCGCCCTTGCGCTCGCGCAAGGCGCGGTACTCGGGCAAGTAGCGCCCCGCCTGACGCATCAGCCAAATCGGCCGCTCGGGCCGGCTGGCGCCGTTCAAAGTATCGAGCAGCAGGCCGGGCATCGGGTTCTTTTCAAAAGAATCCTTAAATGAATCTAGGATGATGGAGTCAGTTGGGCTGTGGATAGCGGGGACGGGTGCGCCTTGCCCGAATTGTGAGTCCGGCGACAGGGGAAATCGCAGCGCCGACTCGCCTGCCCGGCGGAGTCAAAGCAAAGCTGTCCGCCTTATCCCCAGCCTGTGGGAAGCGCCGCCCACCTGTCGGCGACTTGCCATGGCGGGGACTCGAAGCAGGCGCGAATCGGCGCCGCAAAGTTGTCACCGAAACCCCCGACAGGGTTGTCGGGGTGCTTTCCACAGCCTTTCGGCTTGGGCATAGCTGGCTCGCGTGAACCGGCTCCATCTTCACCTTCTGTCGGACTCGACCGGCGAGACGCTCGAGATGATCGCCAAGGCCGCGCTCGCCCAGTTCGACGACGCCGACGTCGTCCGCCATTTCTGGCCGATGGTCCGCTCGCAGCAGCATCTCGACCGGATCATGGCCGAGATCGCCGCCCATCCCGGGCTGGTGCTGTTCACCTTGGTCGACGGTGCGATGCGCGAGCGGCTCGAAGCGAAGTGCGGGGGCCTCGGCCTGCCCGCGGTGGCCGCGCTCGACGCGGTCAACGAGGCTCTCGAAGCCTTGCTCGGCCATCGCGGCAAGGCTCGGCCGGGCCGCCAGCATGCGATGGACGCAGCCTATTTCGCGCGGGTCGAGGCGATCCAGTTCACCATTGCGCACGACGACGGAGTCGGCTCGGAGAACTGGGAGGAAGCCGACATCGTGCTCGCCGGGGTGTCGCGCTCGTCGAAGACCCCGACCTCGATCTACCTCGCCAACCGCGGCTACAAGACCGCCAACGTGCCCGTCGTGCTCGAAAGTCCGCCGCCGTCGGCGCTGTTCGGATTGCGCCGGCCGCTGGTGGTCGGGCTGACCACCGCGCCCGAACGGCTGGTCCAGGTCCGCCGCAACCGGCTGCTGTCGATCGGCCAGGCGCCCGAGACCGCCTACGTCGACGGCGAGCACGTCGCCCGCGAAGTGCAGTTCGCGCGGCGAATGTTCGCCGACAACGGCTGGCCGGTGATCGACGTCTCGCGCCGCTCGATCGAAGAGACCGCGGCCGCGGTGATCAACCTCTACAACGAGCGCGAGGCCGAGGGCGCGCAAGCCGGGACCAAGCCGATATGATCGTCCTCGCCAGCCAGAGCGCCTCGCGCAAG
>JAIVIY010000076.1 GCA_020200285.1 Novosphingobium sp.
ACCGGCGGGTTCGCCGTGCTGCCCGTCGCCAGGTTCTGGTCGTCGAGCGCCAGCGTGAGGTCCGCGCCCTTCATCGGGTCGGCGCCGTCGGTGACGCTGATCGCCTGCGCCGCGGTCGAAGTGTCGCCGTCGCCGTCGGTGATGGTATAGGTGAATCCGGCGTCCACGGCCGCGTTGAGCGGATTGGGCTGATTGAGCGCGGGGTCGAAGGTCCACGCGCCGTTGGCCTGGAAGGTATAGACCCCGGCGCTGGTGGTCACCGTGGTGGTCCCGGCCGCGGCGACCGCGGTGGTGGTCCCGCCGATCGTCACCGTGGTCACCGTCGCCAGATCGGCGCCCTGGGTGTCGTTGGCGAGCAGGTTGCCGCCGACGTTGGCCCCGTCCTCGGCCACCGTGATCGGCGCGTCGGCGCGCGCGGTCGGGATGTCGTCGCGGACGTTGACCACGATCGTGCCCGTCCCGATCAGGTTGCCGTTCTGGTCGGTGACCTGGTAGCCGTAGCTCTCGACGCCGTTGATGACCTGGCGGCCGTCGTCGGCGGTGGCGTTGTCGACCGCGGTATTGAGCGTGTAGCTGTAGGCGCCGGTCGTCGTGTTCAGCGTCAGCGTGCCGACCGGCGAGGCCGGGCCGCCAGTCAGCGTGTAAGTGAACGTGCCGGTCGCGCCGGTGACGGTGATCTGGCCGTTGGTGTCGAACTCGCCGTTGGGGGCGAACTGGCTGCCGGTGGCGTCGAGCCCGGATTCGTCGACGTCGACATCGACGTCGGCGACCGCGCCGTTGACCGCCTTGACGGTGATCGTCAGCGTGGTGGTCGAGAGATCTCCGTCGGCGTCGCGGATCGTGTAGGTGAAGGTGTCGGCAGTGTCGGCGGTGATGGTGTTGGGCTTGGCCTGGTAGCTGTAACTGCCGTCGGCGTTGAGCGTCAGCGTGCCGTAAGCGCCGGCCAGTCCGGTCCCGACGGTGCCGGCGCTTACTCACCGCGAAGCTGTCGAAGATGTCGTCCGCGCCCGCCGCGGGGTGGGTCAGCGTGTTGTCGTTGAGGGTGTAGCTGTAGCCGATCGTCGCCGCGGTGACGTCGCCGCTGGCGTCGGTCGTGGTCGGCGTGACCGAGGTGATCGTCAGCGTGCCGAACGCGGCGTTGAAGGTCATGCCGGTTGTGACCGTGCCGCCCGAGAACACGGTGATCCCGCCGACCTGAATCGTCGCGATCCCGTCCTGAGCGGTGACCGTGAAGCTGCCCGTCTGGGTCAGTTGCGCGAGGTCGGTGGCCGAACCGTCCGCGAGGTTGGCCTCGAACACCGTTTCTTCGCCGCCGGCGACGGCAAGACCAGTGATGGTCACCCCATCGTTGGCGCCTTGGATGGTGATCGTCAGCGTGCTCGGCGAAGGATCGCCGTCGCCGTCGGTGAGCGTGTAGGCGAAGATCTCGGTCAGCGTGTCGTTGCTGTCGAGCCCCTGGACCAGCGGGTTGGCGTTATCGAGAACGTAGCTGTAGCTGCCGTCGGCGTTGAGCGTCAGCGTGCCGTAAGCGCCCGCCAGCCCGGTGCCGACGGTGCCCGCTACCGAGCCCCCCCCGACCGGATTGAACGCCACCGCAGAAACGCTCGCGCCGTCGGCGCCGCGGGTGTCCGCAACCCCGTCGGTGGCGTTGGCATCTGCCCCGCCCGTGCCGGTGATGACATTGCCGTCGGCGGTCAGCGGGCCGTCCTCCGTCACGCTGTCCGTATCCGGGCGCGCGGTCGGGACGTCGTCGACGATGTCGATCCGCAGCGTCCCGCTGGTCGTGTCGCCGTCCTGGTCGGCGACGGTCACCGCGAAGCTGTCGAAGGTCGTGTCGCCGCTGGTGTTGGCGGTGAGCTGGTAGCTATAGCCGATCGAACCCGCGGCGATGCTGGTGATCGTCAGCGTGCCGAAGCTGCCGGTAATTGTCTGGCCGACGGCGGTCACGACTGTCCCGCCTATCGTCACGATCGCCGGGCCGTCGGGCGCGGTGAAGCTGAATGTGCCGCTGGCGAACTCGCCGTTGCCGGCCGCGTTGGAGCCGGCCGGCAGGCCTTCCTCGAGCACTTGGGTGACCCCTGGCATCCCCGCCGGGGGAAGCGTCAGCGTAGTGCTGCTGTCGAGTATCGAGATGACCAGGTTGGCAGTCGCGGTGTCACCGTCGGTGTCGCGCACGGTGTAGGTGAAGGGGTCGCTGACCCCGCCCGGGGTACCTGCGGCGCGGGTGTAGCTGTAGGTTCCGTCGGTCGCGATGGTGAGCGTGCCGAACTGGCCCTGGATGGTCGCGCCGGCGTTGCCGGTGGTGACGCCCGCGTAGGACAGGACGACAAAGCCGTCGGCGCCTGGCGTGTCGTTGGTCAGCACATTGCCACCGAGCGGGCCGAACGTGCCCGCGGGGACCGAGCCGGCATCGTCGGCAGCGCTCGGACGGTCGTCGGCGATCGCGACGACCAGCGTGGTCGAGGCGCTGTCGCCGTCGCTGTCGGTGACGGTAACGGTGAACGTGTCGCTATCGGGATCGGCCAGCGTGTTGTCGCTCAGCGTGTAGCTGTAGCCGTAGGCGCCGTTCGTAAGCGTCACGGTCAGCACGCCCTTGGCGGTGGTCACGGTGCCGCCAGCGGTCACATTGACGCCGTTGATCGTCAGGCTGGCGAGCGTGTCGCCGCCGGTGGTCACCGCGATCGTTCCGGCCGCAGTCTCGTCGGGGCTGGCCGCATTTGAGCCCGCGGGCTCGCCGGCGCGCGCGGGCAGCGCCGCCTCGTCGACGCTGTTGTCGCCCGCGACCGCGACGGTCGGGGTCGAATCGGCGAGCAATGTGATCGTCACCGTCGCGCGGTCGCTGTCGCCGTCGCCGTCGGTGATGGTGTAGTCGAAGGTGACCGTCCCGGTCTCACCCGGTCCCGGGGTGTAGGTAAAGGTTCCGTCGTTGTTGTAGACCAGAGCTCCCGTGCCGCTGAGCGTGCCCGGGACCGCGGCGACCGCCGAAAAAGCGACGCTGTCCGCGCCCTCGATGTCGTTGGCCAGCACGTTGACCGTGACGGGTGCGTTCTCCGTCGCCTGCGTAGCCGGGGTGCTGATCACCGCGCCGACCACGACCGAAGTGCCGTTGATCGTCACCGTGACGGGCCGGTCGCCGCCGGTGAAGCTGATCGTGCCGCTGGTCGTCTCGATCGGCGCCGCCGCGTTCGAGCCGGGGGCCTCGCCGCCGCGCGCGGGCAAGCCGGATTCGTTGACGACGGTGCCCGGTCCGCCGGCCGGCGGGAGCGAGGTGATGACCGGCGCGGCGTCGGCGATGGCGATGGTCAGCGTCGCGGTCGAGGCCGAGCCGTCGGCGTCGGTCAGCGTGTAGGTGAACACGTCGCTGACCCCGCCCGGGGTCCCTGCGGCGCGGGTGTAGCTGTAACTGCCGTCGGCGCGGAGCAGTAGCGTGCCGAACTGCCCGGTGACCTGGAGGTTGCCCACCGCGTCGAACACGGTGTCGGCGTTGGCGGGGATCGCGTTGCTGGCGACGCGGGTGATCGCGGCGTTGTCCGCGCCGAGCGTGTCGGCCCCGGTCGCGCCGCTGGTGGTGCCGGCTCCGGTGATGACGTTGCCGGTCTGCGCGGTGAAGACGTTGGCGGCGACCGCGTCGGTGTCGTTGCGCGCGGTCGGCGCATCGTCGGCGACGTTGATCGTCAAGGTCGAGGTTGCCGTGTCGCCGTCGGGATCGGTCAGTACTACGATGAACTGGTCGGCGACGGTGCCTCCGATCAGGTTGTCGGTCAGCGTGAAGCTGAAGCCGGCCGTCCCCGCCACGGGATCGAAGCTGGTGATCGTCAGCGTGCCGCGCGAGCTGACGAAAGTCTGGCCCACGCCGGTGAAGAGAACGCCGTTGATGGTCATCGACGCCACGCCGTCGGGCGAATTGAAGAGAATCGTGCCGCTGGTCGTCTCGCTGCTGGCTGCCGCGTTGGAGCCCGCGGGCTCGCTTCCGCGCGCCGGCAGCCCGCTCTCGGAGACGTTCGCGGTCGCGTCCTGCGCGCCCGCGGGGTTGTCCGGCGTGACGATGAGCTGCGTCGGATCGCGGTCGATCGGCTGGGGAATGACTTCCTGACGGGGCTCGGCCGCCAGCGAGAAGGCGGTCGGCGGCAGCAGGTCGCCGAGCGGGAAGGCGTCCTGGATCGGGCCGGCGCGCTCGAAGAAGTTGTTGCCCGAGCTGCGCAGCCCGGCGGCCGGCTCGATCGGTTCTTCGCCGATCAGCAGCGCGGCGAGGTTGAGCGGCGGCACCGCGACCCCGTCGATGACGATCTGCGGCACGTCGATCGCGCCGTTGGGGATGACGAAGACTTCGCCGCTGGGCAGCGTGACGACGAGGTCGTTGCCCGCCACCGCGATCGCGTCGAGCGTCGCGCCCTGCGGCAGCACGA
>JAIVIY010000018.1 GCA_020200285.1 Novosphingobium sp.
GTCTCCCCGGTCATCCCCTGGGTGATGACCTTGGTGTGCTTGTCGACGAGGATGGACATTTACCTCTCCAAGTGAGTCCCCGCGAAGGCGGGGACCTCGGTCGGCTGGGCGCGACCAGGCCTGAGGTCCCCGCCTTCGCGGGGACTCACGAAACTCAGCCGAGACCCGGGTCAATCCCCTTGCACGCCACCAGCAGCTCCTTGACCGCGTCGACGCTGACCTGGAGGTAGCCTTTGGCCTCGTCGTCGAGCTCGATCTCGATGACTTTCTCGGCCCCGCCCCCGCCGATCATCACCGGCACGCCGACGTAGAGGTCGTTGAGCCCGTACTCGCCCTGGACCCAGGCGGCGCAGGGAAGGATGCGCTTCTGGTCGTTGAGGTACGCTTCGGCCATCGCGATGCCGCTCGCCGCAGGCGCATAGAACGCCGAGCCGGTCTTGAGCAGCGCGACGATCTCGCCGCCGCCGCCGCGGGTGCGCTGGACGATCGCGTCGATCCGCTCCTGGGTCGACAGGCCCATCTTGACGAGGTCGGGGACGGGGATGCCGTTGACCGTCGAATAGGCCGGGACCGGGACCATCGTATCGCCGTGGCCCCCGAGCACGAAGGTGTTCACGTCGCGCACCGAGACCTGGAACTCGTCGGCGATGAAGTGGCTGAAACGCGCGCTGTCGAGCACCCCGGCCATGCCGACGACCATGTTGTGCGGCAGCCCCGAGTATTCGCGCAGCGCCCAGACCATCGCGTCCAGCGGGTTGGTGATGCAGATGACGAAGGCCTTGGGCGCGTGGTTCTTGATGCCCTCGCCGACCGCCTTCATCACGTTGAGGTTGATCCCGAGCAGGTCGTCGCGGCTCATCCCCGGCTTGCGCGGCACGCCCGCGGTGACGATGATGACGTCGGCCCCGGCGATGTCCTTGTAGTCGTTGGTCCCGGTGATCTTCGCATCGAATCCTTCGACCGGGCCGCACTGCGAGAGGTCGAGCGCCTTGCCTTGCGGCACGCCCTCGACAACGTCGAACAGGACGATGTCGCCCATCTCCTTCTGCGCCGCGAGGTGGGCGAGCGTCCCGCCGATGTTGCCGGCGCCGATCAGCGCGATCTTCCTGCGTGCCATCATTTGCCCCTTCCCGGATGGCGGGTCAGACCTGCGACTGGGGACAGCCATGCCGACCCGCGAGAGGGATGGCGCCCGGCGAAACCGGGCCGGGTTAGGCCGGGGTCGAAGCTATGGCAACCGGGAAAATCGACCGACTTCGGGTTTATCTTTGCTAACAGTTCGCAATAGCGAAAGTGCCGCTCACCTGTTCAGGCAGTCAGCCGGCGCGCGCCTTCCTGTTCCTGCACCAGCAACAGCGCGGCCAGATGATCGGGCACCGCCCGGCTGAAGTAGTACCCTTGTCCCAGCGTGCAGCCCGCGGCGCGAACCGCGCGAACCTGGTCGACGGTCTCGAGGCCCTCGGCGACAATCTCCATCTCGAGCGTGTTGGCCATCTCGGCCACCGCGCGGATGATCGCGTCGCTGGTCTTGCCGACGTTGATCCCCGAAACGAAGCTGCGATCGACCTTGATCTTGCTGAACGGATACTTGTCCGACAGGTTGACACAGATCGTCACGTCGTCGGGCCATTGCGCGGCGGCTTTCGCGGCCTGCGCGGTAATCCAGTTGCCCAGCGTGATGATCACCCCGGTCTCCTCGGCGACCGGGATGAACTCGTCGGGGCGAAGCTCGCCCTTTTCCGGGTGGAACCAGCGGACCAGCGCTTCGAAGCTGCGGATCTGCCCGGTGGCGAGATCGACGATCGGCTGGTAGAAGATCGACAGCTCCTCCTTCTGGAGCGCCTGGCGCAGCTCGGACTCGATCTCGCGGCGGCGAACCAGGTCGCGGGTCATCGACGGATCAAAGAAGCTGAACTGGTTCCGGCCCTTGACCTTGGAGTGGTAGAGCGCGAGGTCGGCGCCCTGCATCAGGCTGTCGAGGTCGCTGCCGTCGTCGGGCATCATCGCGATCCCCATCGAGCTGCGGATCTCGAGCCGGTCGCCGTCGATCCGGATCGGCCGGGTGATCTCCTTGAGCAATTCGGCGGCGAGCGTCTCGAGCTCGGCCCGGCCTTCGGTCTCGCAGGCGATGATGAACTCGTCCCCGCCGAAGCGGGCGATCGTCGCGTCGGGCGGCGAGCGCTTGCGCAGGCGGGTCGCGATCTCCGACAGCACCCGGTCGCCGACCGGGTGGCCGAGCGTGTCGTTGACCTCCTTGAAGCGATCGAGATCGAGCCAGAACAGCGCGAGCTTGCGCTCGCCGCACAAGCGCATCAGCCGTTCGACCAGGTGGTGGTTGAGGCCGGCGCGGTTGAACAGCCCGGTGACCACGTCGGTGCGGGCGAGCATTTGCATCTTCTCGGCCAGGCGCGCGTTGGTTTCGGCCAGCAGCTCGACTTGCGGCTCGACCCGGTTGCCGACCGCGAGCGCGGCGATCACCCCGAGCACCAGCGCGTAGCTCCAGGCCCCGCTCTCGTAGACCAGCTCGAGCTGCCGGGTGCCGTGGCGCTCGGTCCGGCGCTGGAGGTAGAACGCCGCGCCGACGCGGAACGAGGCGATCAGGAACAGCGTCACGGTGGCGGCGACGATCCACGGGTCCTTCGCCAGCGACGCGGCGACGACGCTGGTGCCGACCCCGCAGGCGGCGCCGAGCGCCAGGCTGGAGGGATGGGTATAGAGCGACGCGACCAGAGTCTGGCGGACCCGATCGTTCAGCGCATTGGTCCCGAACAGGACCTGCAGGAAGCTGCGCAAGTTGTTGATTTGCCGGTCTCCGCGCTCGCGAACGGGCAACTTAGTCGGATATGGTCACTGGAAGGTTAAGCCGCGGACGCGAAAACACCGTCGCCCCGGCGCTGCGGTGGTTAACGCGCCGGTAGCGATTGCGAGCCGAACAAGTCGCTGCCCATCCGCCCGCACAGATCGACCGCCAGCTGGCGATCGAGCGCGCGGGTCACCGCCAGCCACCAGCGGTAGCGCTCGCGCTCGCCGGCGAAGAACGCCTCCTCGGCCTGGGCCTGCGCGCGATGCGCGGCGCCGAGGCCATGCTCGGCGAACAGCCGCAGCGCGGCGCCCAGCAGCGCGTCGTCGTGCGGGTCCGAGCCATTGTCGTTGGCCGCGCCGGCGGGGCTGCGCGGGACGGCGGGCTTGCGGTGCGCAAGAGCGGGATTCGCGAGCGGAGCGGCGCGCTTGCGCGAGGACATGGAGGCGACTCCGGGGAACAGCTTCGGGGGCCGCACCCTTGGCTCCGGAGGCGCTAACGTTCGGTGCGCGGGGATGGTTTCGGAAGGTTAACCAACGACTTGGCGGGCCGGATCAGCCGCCGGGCGTGGCGATCCAGCGCCCGCTGTTGCGGTATTCGGGGCGGACCTGCCCGGCGGATGGGAGCGAATCCGGCGTGGCCGTCACCGCTTGCGGTACGGGCGTCGGCGCGGGTCCGGGCGCGGTCCGCGTCGACGTGGGCACGCCGGACCGGCCGGCCAGCGCGACGGCCTCGGCCAAAGGATCGCCGGTCGGGATCACCGCGCGAGGTCGCGGACCGGGTGACGGCTCGCCGCCTCGGTAGCGATCGGTGAACGCGGCGGCGAGGCCGCCGGCGCCCGGCGGGCGATAGAACAAGTGCGCCCCGATCGCGCCGAGGTAGGTCATGCGGTCGGCCCAGGCCGGGTGGACCGCGCCGGTGTGGTAATACGTCGCCAGGCCGACGGGCGCGTAGACGTCGCCGGCCAGCGCCCGCTCGGCGACCGCCCGCGCGCGCTGCCACCACATCCGCACCGGGGCGCGCGCCATCGAGCCGTCGCAGGCGAAGCTGAACTGGCAGCCCGGCCGCTCGGAGCCCTGGTAGACGACGCCGCAGACGCTGTCCGGCCACTGCGGGTGCGCGACCCGGTTGAGCACGACTTGCGCGACCGCGCGCTGCCCGGCGTCGGGCTCGGTCGCGGCTTCGTAGTAGATCGCGGTGGTCAGGCAATGCAGCGCGCGGAAGCGGTCTTCGGCAGAACCGGCGAGGAAGGTCGGACGGGCGATCGCCGCGCCGAGGCCCGCCTCGAGCGGCGCCCGAGGATCGGTGACGTCGGCTTTCGGCGCGACAACACCACTCGAACGGTCGAGGTAGTAGAACGCCGAACCGGGAAAGTTTGCGCCGGCCTGCTCGAACGGCTGCAGCGACGGCGGTGCGGCTTGCGCGGCATCGGCCTCGAGGCTCCCCTCGAACCCCAGCACGGCGAAGGCCGCGATGGCGACGGCAGCCGCAATCGACCCGGATCGGACGCGTCGAGCGCCCGGCCGTCCGCCAGCCGGCATGGGTTCGGACCCGCGAAACTCGACGGGCAACATGATCGGCCGGTATTCGATGATCAGCGGCATGGGAGCGATCGATGGTCCACGGCAGGCTGTGGCTAATCGGTATCCAACCCCACCGCATCGCCCGAATCCGCGACGTGCCACGGCGGCACAACGAGGCCGCCTAGCGTGAAGGGATTAAGAAGCTCTGCGGTGACTTGCCCGAACCTAGCCGGCGGCCTATGGGCGCAGTCACGTCACGGGTTGTCCGGGTCACGCCGGGCCGAAGAGGGAAGGAGGTTCAATGCCTCCGCTGCCCCCGCAACTGTGACCGGGGAGTGCTGTCTCCAAGACGCCACTGGGCAACCGGGAAGGCGGGGATGGCACAACGATCCGGGAGCCAGGAGACCTGCCCGCCGACGGTCGTTCCGCGCCGGGCGGGGTGTACCGGAATTGCAGCGAGGCGGCCCGCGTCGGGCCTCCCAGCCACGAACGGCATTTGCGTTCATGGCTGGAGAACTACGATGCGTTTCAATTCTTTGCTTTGCTTGCTTTCGCTCTCGGTCGCGCCGCGCTGTTGGGCCCAGGAGCCCATCTCGTTGAGCGACGCCGACGGCCAGGGCGAGGACATCACGGTCGTCGCCACGGGCAGCGTCAGTCCGATCGAAGACAGCGGCCAGTCGCTGAGCGTAATCACGGCTGGTGAGATCGATTCGGTCCAGGGACCCGACCTGACCCGCGTGCTCGAGCGCGCGCCGGGGGTGACGCTGTCGCGCAACGGCGGGCTCGGTTCGTTCACCGGGGTCAGGGTGCGCGGATCGGCCTCGGACCAGGTGCTGGTGCTCGTCGACGGCGTCCGCGTCGCCGATACCGCCGCTCCGGGCGGCGGTTTCGACTTCGGCACCGTGCTGTCCGGCGAAATCGGCCGGATCGAGCTGCTGCGCGGCTCCAATAGCGTGATCTGGGGCTCCGATGCCTTGGGCGGCGTGCTCGCCCTGACCACGCGCGCGCCCGCGGGCCTCGAGGCGAACGCCGAGCACGGCGCGCGCGACAGCTTTGCCGGGCAGGCCGGATGGGGCGTTGCCGTGTCGGACTACACTGTCCGGATAGGCGGCGGCTACGCGCGGGGCGACGGAGTTTCCGCGGCGGCTTCGGGAAGCGAGTCGGACGGCTTTCGCCAGTGGAACTTGCGCGGCGCCGGCGAGGCGCCGCTGACCGCCTCGCTTTCCGTTCTGGCGACCGCTCGCTACGCCGACTCCCGGGTCGAGATCGACGGTTTCCCGCCGCCGTCGTTCGCCTTCGCCGACACCGCCGAGTTTCAGGACACGCGTCAATTATCGGGGCGCGCCGGCCTGCGCTGGGCGTCCGCTCGCGTGACGGTCGATGCGGGCTATGCCCATTCGGATACGCGCCGCGATCTGGTCGACCCGGCGCTCGGCGACGCGCCGTACTTCACCACCAGGGGCCGCAGCGGGCGCGCGGAACTGCTCGGGCGCTGGGAACTCGCGCAAGCCTGGCGGCTCGATTTCGGCGCGGATCGCCAGCGCGACCGGTTCTCAACCGGGCCGAGCTTCGGCAGCCGCGGCCGCGCGACGCTGACCAGCGGGCACGCGTTGCTCGGCTGGCACCGCGATGCATTCGATTTCGCGGGCGGGGTTCGTTTCGACCACCACTCGACCTTCGGCGGCGAATGGTCGCTGGGCGCCAATGGCAGCATCCGACTGGACGACGACGGCTGGCGGCTGCGCGCCTCCTACGGCGAAGGCTATAAGGCGCCGACGCTGTTCCAGCTGCTGTCGGACTTCGGCAACCCGGCGCTCAGCCCCGAGCGCAGCCGTAGCTACGACATCGGCATCGAGCGGGGCAACCGCAACGCGCCGCTCCACCTCGCGCTGACCGCGTTCCGCCGCGACAGCCGCGACCTGATCGACTTCGTTTCGTGCTTCGGCAGCACTGCGGGAATCTGCGCGGGGCGGCCGTTCGGGACTTACGACAACGTCGGCCGGGCGCGGGCCGAGGGGATCGAGCTGGAGCTCGGGGCGTCGCTCGGCGAGCGGTTCCGCGCGCAAGCGGCCTACAGCCATATCCGCGTGCGCAGCCGCGATAGCGGGAACGACCTCGCTCGCCGCCCGCGGCACGCGCTGACGCTGGCTGCCGACTGGACCACGCCCTGGGCCGGGCTGGCAGTCGGCGGCGACCTTCGGCTGGTCTCCGACAGCTTCGACGACGCCGGCAACTTCGTGCCGATCGACGGCCATGCCCTGGCGACGCTGCGGGCCAGCGTTCCGCTGGGCGAGACGCTCGAACTCTACGCGCGGATCGAGAACCTCGCAGACGTCCGCCACGAGACCGCGGCCGGCTACGGCTCGGCGGGGCGCAGCGCATACGCCGGGGCGCGGGTGCGGTTTTGAGGGCGGACCGGACGATGCTGGCGATCGGCCTCGCGCTGCTGCAGGCGCTCGCGGGGTGCGCCGCGCCGCCCGCGCGGTCGGCGAGCGACGAGCGTCCGACGATCGTCAGCCTCAACCTCTGCGCCGATGCCATCCTCGCGCAGGTGACCGCGCCGGGGCAATTGCTCGCGGTCTCGCACTACAGCCACAATCCGGGCGCCAGTCCGCTGCCGGCGACCATGCGCCGGTTCCCTGCGACCGGCGGCACGGTCGAGGAAATCGCGGCGCTGGTCCCCGATCTCGTCATCGGCGACGCCTTCACCCCGCCCGCGACCCGTTCCGCGCTCGAGCGGCTGGGAATCGGCTTCGTGGCGCTGCCGATCGACCGCGACCTCGCCGCGAGCAAGGCGCAAGTGCGTCTGCTCGCCGAACTGGCCGGACATCCCGCGCGCGGCGAGGCGCTGGTCGGGCGGATCGAGCGAAGCCTGGCCGCGGCGGCGCCGCCTGCGGGATGGCGCCAACGCACCGCGCTGGTCTGGCAAGGCGGCGGGATCGTCGCCGGCGACGACAGCCTGGTCGCCGAGCTGCTCGGCAAGGCGGGCTTCGCGCCGGCCGCGGCGGCCCGCGGGCTCGGGCAGGGCGCGATCGTCTCGCTCGAGCAGATGCTGGCTGATCCGCCGCAAGTCATCCTCGCCGCGGGAAGTCCGGGCGCCGAGGAGAACCGCCTCCTGCATCATCCGGCGCTGGCGCGGCTGGGCGACGTGCGGCGCGCCAGCTTTGAGCCGGGCTATTTCTATTGCGGCGGCCCGAGCATACCGCGCGCGCTGGCGAGGCTTCGCCAAATCCGGGGGGCCTTGGGGCGATGACCCGAGCCTCCCTCTGGCTCACGCTGGCGATCGCATTTGCGGTGCCGTTGTCGCTGCTCGCCGGGCGGGTATGGATCGACCCGTTGGGGCCGGCGATAGCCAACGCGCCGGTGATCCTGTTCGAGCTGCGCCTGCCGCGGGCTCTGCTCGCGCTGGTGGTCGGCGCAGGTCTGGGCGGCGCGGGCGCGGCGATGCAGGGCTATCTGCGCAATCCGCTCGCCGATCCGGGGTTGTTCGGGATTGCGCCGGGCGCCGCGTTGGGCGCGGTGCTGGCGCTGCTGGCCGCGGCGAGCGCGCTGTGGGTGCTGCCGGTGGCGGCGCTCGCGGGAGCCGCGGCGGCGATGGCGCTGCTCGCGCTGATCGCCGGGCGCACCGCGGGCGTCGCGCTGTTCACGCTCGCCGGGATGATGATCGCGAGCCTCGCCGGGGCATTGACCAGCCTGGCGATCAGCCTCGCCCCCAACCCGTTCGCGCTGAGCGAGATCGTCACCTGGCTGATGGGCGCGCTGACCGACCGCAGCTGGCGCGAGGTATGGATCGCCGCGCCGCCGACCTTGGTGGGCCTGGCCTTCCTGCAGCGCGCCGGGCGCGATCTCGACGCGCTGACCCTGGGCGAGGACGCCGCGCGCACGCTGGGGGTCGAGCCGGCGCGGCTGCGCGCAAAGATGATCGCCGGCGTGGGCCTTACGGTCGGCGCGGGCGTCGCGGTGGCGGGGATCATCGGCTTCGTCGGGCTGATCGTGCCCCATCTGGTGCGCGGCATGACCGATCGCCGGCCCTCGCAGCTGATCGTGCCCAGCGCGCTCGCCGGGGCCCTGCTGGTGCTGGCGGCCGACAGCGCGTGCCGCATCCTGCCGCTCGCCGGCGGCGAGCTCCGGTTGGGGATCGCGCTGTCGCTGCTCGGCGCACCGTTCTTCCTGGCGCTGTTGTTGCGGATGCGGCGAGACCTGACGTGACGCTCGCGGCGATCCGGGCGACCGTTCCCGGCCGGCTGGTCGCAGCCGACCTCGAGGTGCGCGCGGGCGAGGTGCTGGCGATCTGCGGCCCCAACGGCGCCGGCAAGTCGACGCTGCTCGCGATGCTCGCCGGCCTGATCGAACCGACCGAAGGCCGCGTGACGCTCGCCGGCGAATCGCTGGCGGGGATGTCCGTGCGCGAGCGGGCGAGGCGGATCGGCTATCTGCCGCAAGCGCGCGAGGTCGCCTGGGATGTCGACGTCGCGACGCTCGCCGCGCTCGGCCGCCTGCCTTGGCGCACGAGTGAAGAAGCCAACCGCGCGGCGATCCAAGCTGCACTCGAAACGCTCGACCTGGTCGCGCTGGCCGCGCGCCCGGTCTCGCGCCTCTCGGGCGGCGAGCTGGCGCGCGCCCTGCTGGCGCGGGTCCTGGCCGGCGAGCCGCGCTGGATTCTCGCCGACGAGCCGCTCGCCGCGCTCGATCTCGCGCATCAGGCGGCGCTGATGCGCCATTTCCGCGAGCTGGCGGGAAATGGGCTGGGTGTCGTGCTCGTGCTCCACGACCTCACCGCGGCGATGAACGGCGCCGACCGCGCGGTCGTGCTCGATCGCGGCCGGATCGTCGCCGCGGGCACACCCGGCGAAGTGCTCACCGAAGGGCGGCTGCGCGCGGTCTGGAGGGTTTCCGGGGAATGGCTGGCGGGCGGGGGCGGAATGGCGCTTGCGCTCAAGGGATAGCGGTCGCACGCGGCAAGTCCGCCAATTTCGTCACTGGGCGGCTGGCGGGCGGCGCGCAAGCCGGTTATCGGCTAGCCATGACTTCGGCTGTCTTGTTGTTCGGCGCGACCGGGGACCTTGCGCGGCGGATGTTGCTGCCGTCGCTGTTCGGGCTGCACGAGGATGGCCTGCTCGGGCCGGGACTGCGGATCGTCGGCACCGCGCGCTCGGCGCTCGGCGACGCGGCGTTTCGCGATCTTGCCCAGACCGCGCTCGACGAGTTCCTGCCGCCCGACCGCAAGGACGAAGGCAAGCTCGCCGAATTTCTCGAGCGGCTGAGCTACCAGCCGCTCGACGCCTCGACGCCCGAGGGCTTTCCCGCGCTGGCGGCCAAGCTCGGCGACATCTCGGGCGGGCTGGCGATCTTCCTCTCGACCGCGCCGGCGCTGTTCGAGCCGACGATCGCCGGGCTCGAGGCCGCCGGGCTGACCGGCGAAGCGGTGCGGATCGGGCTCGAGAAGCCGCTCGGCAACGATCTCGCCAGCTCGTGCCGGATCAACGACGCGGTCGCCGCGGCCTTTCCCGAGGAGCGCATCTTCCGCATCGACCACTATCTCGGCAAGGAGACGGTCCAGAACCTGCTCGCGCTGCGCTTCGCCAACACGATGTTCGAGCCGCTGTGGAACGCCAACGGGATCGACCACGTCCAGATCACGGTCAGCGAGACCGTCGGGCTCGAGGGCCGCAAGGGGTTCTACGAGGACACCGGCGCGCTGCGCGACATGGTCCAGAATCACATCCTGCAACTGCTCGCGCTGACCGCGATGGAGCCGCCGGCCGACTACGACGCCACCGCGATCCGCGACGAGAAGGTCAAGGTGCTGCGCGCGCTGCGCCCGGTGAAGGCGAGTGAGATGGTGCGGGGCCAGTATGCGGCGGGCGCTGTCAACGGCGGGGGCGTCGGGAGCTTCGCCGACGATCTCGGCGCGGCGAGCGGCGTCGAGACGTTCGTCGCCTTGAAGGCGCACGTCGACAACTGGCGCTGGCAGGGCGTGCCGTTCTACTTGCGCACTGGCAAGCGGCTGGCCGAGCGGCGCAGCGAGATCGTGGTCCAGTTCAAGTGCGTGCCGCACAACATCTTCGCCGAGCGCGGCGGCAAATTGACAGCCAACCGGCTGGTGATCCGGCTCCAGCCCGAAGAGTACGTGCGGCTCCAGGTCATGGCCAAGCAGCCGGGGCTCGACCGCCACGGCATCGTCCTGCGCGAAGTGCCGCTCGACTTGTCGCTGACCGCGGCGTTCGGTCACGCGCGGCGGCGGATCGCCTACGAGCGGCTGCTGCTCGACCTGATCGAAGGCGAGCAGACGCTGTTCGTCCGACGCGACGAAGTCGAGGCGCAATGGCGCTGGATCGACGCGATCCGCAAGCTGTGGGCGACCGAGGGCATCGAGCCCAAGAGCTACGCCGCGGGAAGCTGGGGCCCCAACGGCGGGATCGCGCTGACCGAGCGCGACGCGCGCAGCTGGAACGACTGATGGCGGGCATTGGGACGATCATGCGCACCGCCCCGGTCATCCCGGTGCTGGTGATCGAGGATCTGGCGCATGCCGAGCCCGTGGCGCGGGCGCTGGTCGCGGGCGGCTTGCGCGTGCTCGAAGTCACGTTGCGCACGGCTTGCGCGCTCGACGCGATCCGCGCGATGCGACGCGTCCAGGGCGCGATCGTCGGCGCGGGGACGGTGACCAACCCGGACGAACTCGCCGCCGCGCTCGACGCTGGGGCGGAGTTCATCGTCTCGCCCGGCCTGACCGAGCGGCTCGGCGAGGCCGCGCTCGCCAGCGGCGCGCCGTTCCTTCCTGGCATTGCCACCGCCGGCGACATCATGCGCGGGCTCGACCTCGGCCTGACCCATTTCAAGTTCTTCCCGGCGATGGCCAGCGGCGGGCTGCCCGCGCTCAAGGCGCTCGCCGCGCCGTTCGCGCAGTGCCGGTTCTGCCCGACCGGCGGGATCACCGCCGCGACCGCGAGCGAGTGGCTGGGGTTCGATCCGGTGCTGTGCGTCGGCGGCAGCTGGGTAGCCGACGCCGCGTTTCGACCTCGTCTGGCTGGGCATGGGCGCCGACGGGCACGTCGCCTCGCTGTTTCCGCGGATGGCGGTGAGCCACCGCGCCGGGCCGCAGGTGATCGCCACTGCGCCCGAGCCGCTGCCGCCCGAAGCGCCGTTCGCGCGGCTCTCGCTCAACCTCGCGGCGCTGGTCGCGGCGGATGCGATCATCGTCGTGGTCACCGGAGCGGACAAGCGCGCGGTGCTCGACGCGGCGATCCGGGGCGAAGCGGACGACCTGCCGATCGCGCAACTGCTGCGCGCCGCGACTTGCCCGGTGACGGTCTATTGGAGCGAATGATGCCCGTTCATCCCACGCTGGAGCGCGTCACCGCGCGGATCGAGGCGCGCAGCCGCGGGGCGCGGTCGGCCTACCTCGAGCTGATCGAGCGGTCCCGCGAGGCCGGGGTCAACCGCCCGACCCTCTCGTGCGGCAACCTCGCCCACGGCTTCGCCGCTTCGGGGGAGGACAAGCCGGCGCTCCGCTCCGGCCGCGCGCTCAACATCGGCATCGTCACCGCGTACAACGACATGCTCTCGGCGCATCAGCCGTACGGCCGCTATCCCGAGCAGATCAAATTGTGGGCGCGCGAGGTCGACGCGACCGCGCAAGTCGCGGGCGGGGTCCCGGCGATGTGCGACGGGGTGACGCAAGGGCAGCCGTCGATGGAGCTGTCGCTGTTCAGCCGCGACACCATCGCGCTCTCGACCGCCGTCGCGCTCAGTCACGGGATGTTCGAGGCGGCGCTGCTGCTGGGCATCTGCGACAAGATCGTGCCAGGCATGCTGATCGGGGCGTTGCGCTTCGGCCACCTGCCGACCATCCTGGTGCCGTCGGGGCCGATGCCGTCGGGGCTGGCCAACAAGGAGAAGGCGCGGGTCCGCCAGCTCTTCGCCGAAGGCAAGGCGAGCCGCGATGAGCTGCTCGAGGCGGAGAGCGCCAGCTATCACGGCGCCGGAACCTGCACTTTCTACGGCACCGCCAACTCCAACCAGATGATGATGGAGATGATGGGGCTGCATCTGCCGGGCTCGAGTTTTGTCCTGCCCGGCTCCAAGCTGCGCCAGGAGCTGACCCGCGCGGCCGTGCATCGGGTGGCGGCGATCGGGTGGAACGGCGACGACTACCGCCCGCTCGGCCACTGCGTCGATGCTAAAGCGATCGTCAACGCCGTCGCCGGGCTGCTCGCCACCGGCGGCTCGACCAACCACGCGATCCACATCCCGGCGATCGCCCGCGCCGCCGGCGTGCTGATCGACTGGGACGACATGGATGAGCTGTCGCGCGTCGTCCCGCTGATCGCCAGCGTCTATCCCAACGGCGGCGGCGACGTGAACGCGTTCGCCGCGGCGGGCGGGATGCCGTTCGTTATCCGCGAATTGCTCGGCGCGGGACTGGCGCACCGCGACATCGCGACGGTCTATGGCGCGTCGCTCGAGGAAGGCGCGCGGCAACCGCTGCTCGACGCCGCGGGATTGCGCTGGGACGCCGCTCCGACCGGCTCGGGCGACGAAACGATTCTCCGCCCTGCCGCGGGGCCGTTCCAGCCCGAGGGCGGGCTGCGGCTGCTCACCGGCAACCTCGGGCGCGGGACGATCAAGGTCAGCGCGGTCGATCCTGCGCACTGGACGATCGAAGCGCCATGCCGCGTGTTCGCCGATCAGGACGCAGCGATCGCCGCGTTCAAGGCGGGCGAGCTCGAGCGCGATGGGGTGGTCGTGGTCCGCTTCCAGGGCCCGGCCGCCAACGGCATGCCCGAGCTGCACAAGCTGACCCCGCCCTTGGGCGTGCTCCAGGACCGGGGCTTTCGGGTCGCGCTGGTCACCGACGGGCGGATGAGCGGGGCCAGCGGCAAAGTCCCCGCGGCGATCCACGTCACTCCCGAAGCCTGGCTCGGCGGCCCGCTGGCCAAGCTGCGCGACGGCGACGTGGTGCGCGTCTGCGCCGATCAAGGCGAGTTGGCGGTGCTGGTCGATGCTGCCGAATGGGACGCGCGGGAGATCGCCGCACCCCCGCCGTTCGCGCCCGGAACCGGCCGCGAGCTGTTCGCGCTGATGCGCCGCCACTGCGACACTGCCGAGCAGGGCGGCAGCGCGATCCTCGCCGCGGCGGGCCTGTGATTGAGGGGAGCAAGCTCAACCCAGTCGGCCGACTGGCTGGGGCGGCAGGATTCGAACCTGCGAATGCCGGTACCAAAAACCGGTGCCTTACCACTTGGCGACGCCCCAGCGCGGGGGCGGCTTATAGCGGGCGGGGAGGCTAAGGGAAGGGCCGGAACCGCGCGTCCGCCCGCCCGTTCGACGCGGCATGACCGACCGGATCATTCGCGCGGGCAAGACGCGCCTGATTTACTGCGACGACGGGCTTCCCGGAATCACGCGGCGCAAGGCCGGCCGCGGCTGGGCTTACTTCGACGCCAAGGGCCGACGCGTCACCGATCGCGACGAGATCGACCGGCTCAACCGGATTGCGCTGCCCCCGGCTTATGTCGACGCCTGGTATAGCCCGGCCGACAACGGCCACCTCCTCGCCACTGGGATCGACGCCAAGGGCCGCAAGCAATATCGCTATCACCCGGATTTCCGCGCCCACATGGAAGGCGAGAAGTTCGATTCGACCGCCGCCTTCGGGCGCTTGCTGCCGTTGGTCCGCAAGCGCGTCGCCGACGACCTGAAATCGCCCCGGCTTAGCCGCGAGCGCGCCGTGGCGAGCATCGTCCGGCTGCTCGACACCGGGGCGATCCGGGTCGGCAACGAGGCGTACGCCAAGGACAACAAGAGCTTCGGCGCGACCACGCTGCGGATGCGCCACGCCGAGGTCGTGGGTAGCGCGCTGCGGCTTCGCTTCAAGGCCAAGTCGGGCAAATTGTGCGAGATGCGCATCACCGACAAGGGCCTCGCGCGGTTCGTCAAGAAGATGCAGGATCTGCCCGGGCAGCAGCTGTTCCAGTACCTCGACGACGAACGCGAGCCGCAGCCGGTGGGGTCGGCCGAAGTCAACGACTACTTGCGCGAGACGATGGGCGAGGATTTCACCGCCAAGAACTTCCGCACGTGGCATGCCAGCGCGATCGCGCTCGAGGCATTGGCCGGGGCCGACGGCGCGCTGAGCCTCAAGGCGCTTGCCGGGGAAGTGTCCGAGCGGCTCGGCAACACCCCGGCGATCGCGCGCAAGAGCTACATCCACCCCGCAATGATCGACCTCGTCGACCGCCAGGTCGCGTGGCGCAAGAAGCTCCGCCTGCCGCGCGCGACGCAGTGGCTGACGCGCCATGAGCGCGCGTTGATCGACTTGCTCGAGAGCGGCCCGCGCGCAGCCAAGCTGATCGCCGCGGCTTAGACCAACCGCTTGACCCACCCATGCGGGTCGGGCGCTTCGCCGCGCTGGATGGCGACGAGGCGCTGGCGCAGCTTTTGGGTTAACTGGCCGGGGCCGCCGGAGCCGATGGTGAATTCGCCATGCTTGCCCGCGACCCTGCCGACCGCGGTGACCACCGCGGCGGTGCCGCAGGCCATCGTCTCGATCAGCCGGCCGCTTTCCGCGTCGTCGCGCCACTGGTCGAGACTGTAGCGCTCCTCGCGCACCGTGAGGCCCTCGTCGCGGGACAGCGCGATCAGGCTGTCGCGGGTGATGCCGGGCAGGATCGTGCCGCCGAGCGGGGGGGTGACGATCGAGCCGTCGGCGAAGACGAAGAACAGGTTCATGCCCCCCAGCTCCTCGATCCACTTGCGCTCGGCGGCGTCGAGGAAGACGACCTGGTCGTGGCCCTTGGCCAGCGCCTCGCCCATCGGCACCAGGCTGGCGGCGTAGTTGCCGCCGCACTTGGCGGCGCCGGTCCCGCCGGGCGCGGCGCGGGTGTAGTCCTCGCTGACCCAGATCGACACCGCCGGCCCGTCCGACTTGAAGTAATTCCCGACCGGGCTGGCAATCACCAGGAACTTGTATTCCTTCGCCGGACGCACGCCGAGGAACGCCTCGGTGGCGAACATGAACGGGCGCAGATAGAGCGAGCCGCCTTGGACGCTGGGGAACCAGTCGCGGTCGGCGAGGACCAGCTCGCGGATCGCCGCGACGAACAGGTCTTCGGGCATGTTCGGCATCGCCAGCCGCGCCGCCGAGTTGTTAAAGCGGGCGGCGTTGGCTTCCGGGCGGAACAGCGCGATGCCGCCGTCGGCGAGCTCGTAGGCCTTGAGGCCCTCGAATATCTCTTGCGCGTAGTGGAGCACCGCCGCGGCCGGATCGAGCGTCACCGGCGCGCGCGGACCGACCGTTGGCGAATGCCAGCCTTGTCCGTCGCTCCATCCGATGCTGACCATGTGATCGGAGAACAATTTGCCGAAGCCGGGATCGGCGAGCGCCTCGCGGCGCGCCGCGTCTGCAATTGGCGCGGGATGGGGGATGCGGGTGAATTCGGTCTCGGTCGTAGGCGCGGTCACGGTCGCCATGGCGCTCTCCTCGGCGGCGCGGGTAAGGCGAAGGCGCGGGCGTGGCAAGCGCGCGTCCTTCGAGACGCGTCTTCGTAACGGCGCTTCGCGGCTCCTCAGCCGCTCCTCAGGATGAGCGGATAGTTGCTCTATGACCGCTCATCCTGAGGAGGGACTGAGCTCGTCGAAGGCCCGTCTCGAAGGACAAAATGAGAAGGGCCGCGCCGGTCGATCCGGGCGGCCCTTCGCATGGTCAGCGGCCGGAAGTGCCGCTCCACGGCGCCTCTATCGCTAGCGTGTGTTCAACGATAGTGCCCCGCGCGGAACGAAACCGACCTCCCTGCTGAACCATGAGACATCGGATCACCTCCTTTCGCGCTGTTGAGCCAAAGTCGCCGCCCCCACCTTCTTGAAGGAGTTCGCGGCTGGGGCTGACACTGCGATCGCCGGCCTTGCGCTAAATGTGAATCACTCGCGCGCGAACCACAAGACTTGCATTGAAATATTTTGCTGTCAGAATCCGACGCTTCGCGCCTCCGCTTCGCCGGGGGCGTTTTCGTTCAGCGGCAGTCTTCAATCACCCGCGCGGCTTCCGGCCAGGCGGGAAGATAGAGCGTCGGCAGGCCCGGGACTTCGACCATGAAGCGGCCTCGGCTGAAGGCCATGGCGTCGAGGATCGCATCGCGCGGCGCGAAAGACACGCTAACGAGCGGTTGCGCTGCCCCGGCCGGCACCGCGGAATAGGATCGGCTGAGCGACGTCGTGACAAGGTTGATTGGCAAGGGGCCGCTCGCCTGTCCGGCGCGAGAGAGAACGATGCGACTCGTCGCGGTCTCGCATCGTAAGCCTAGAAGCGCCGCGCCGCCAACCGGCCCGAAACTGGCATATGTGCCGGCGGTATCGCTCCGGTAAGCCCAGGCGGTGAGCAACAGCCGGGTTGTGTTCATCGGCGGGCTTATGGATTCAAGCGACGGAGGTCACAACCCGGCATAGGATCAACCGCGTGGTGAAACCGGCCAAAGTGCGCGCCGACCAGCTGCTCGTCGCCCGCGACCTGGCCGAAAGCCGGGCCCGGGCGCAAGCGCTGATCCTCGCCGGCAACGTGTTCAGCGGCGAGACCAGGCTGGCCAAGCCGGGGCAGGCGCTGGCCGAGGATGCGCCGCTCGAGGTGCGCGGCCGCGACCATCCCTGGGTCTCGCGCGGCGGGATCAAGCTGGTCCACGCGCTCGACGCGTTCGTGCTTTCGCCCGCCGGTGAAACCGTCATGGACATCGGCAGCTCGACCGGGGGATTCACCGACGTGCTGCTCGTCAACGGCGCGGCGCACGTCTTCGCGGTCGATTCGGGCACCAACCAACTCGCCTGGAAATTGCGCCAGGACCCGCGCGTCACCGTCCTGGAGAAGACCAGCGCCCGCGTGCTGACACCCGAACTGATCGACCGCCCGTGCCGCTGGGTGGTGTGCGACGCGAGCTTCATTTCGCTCGCCAAAGTGCTCGAAGTCCCGCTCGCGCTGGCGGCGCGGCCGACCACGCTGGTCGCGCTGATCAAGCCGCAGTTCGAGGTCGGCAAGGGCGAGGTCGGCAAGGGCGGGGTAGTCCGCGATCCTGCGTTGCACGAGCGCGTCTGTGACGAAGCGCGCGACTGGCTCGAGGGTGAGGGCTGGGAGGTGCTCGGCGTCGAGCGCAGCCCCATCACTGGTCCCGAAGGGAACGTCGAGTTTCTCATTGCGGCACGCCGCGGCTAGGCCGGTTGCCTCGCTCGCGCCGCCTCGCCACTATCCGCGGCGAATCGAAGGGGGATTTGCCGGTCATGACGGTTCTCGCCTCGCGCGGGCAATTGCGCGCGAGCTTCCTGCGCTGGGCGCTGGTGATCGTGCCGGCGGTATCGCTGCTCGGCTTCCTCTCCGGCCGCCTGTCGCAGAGCGGGGCGGGCAACGCCTGGTTCGCCGCGCTCGACAAGCCCGCGCTGTTCCCGCCGCCCGCGACGTTCGGGATCGTCTGGACGATACTCTACGTGCTGATGGGGCTGGCGCTGACGATGGTGGTCACCGCGCGCGGCGCGCCGGGGCGGGGAGCGGCGATCGCGGCGTTCGCGGTGCAGCTCGGCCTGAACCTCGCCTGGTCGCCGCTGTTCTTCGGAGCGCACCGGATCAGCGCGGCGCTCTACCTGCTGCTGGCGCTCGACGTGGCGGTGCTCGTGACCCTTGCGGCGTTCTGGCGCGTGCGCCGAGCTGCGGCGCTGCTGCTCCTGCCCTATCTCGCCTGGGTGCTGTTCGCGACGCTGCTCAACTGGCAGTTCCTCGTCGCCAATCCCGAGGCCGGCGGCGATCGCGCTCCGGCGGCGACGACCCGGTTTGAAATCTGAGCCGAGCGGGCCCATCTCACGCGGACCCGAAGCTGCGAGGGCGCCATGCAGACCGACAACCCGATGATCTCCGATTTCGTCAAGCTGCTCAACAGCGCCGCCGGCACGCTTGCGGGGATGGGCCGCGAGGGGCGCGACGCCGCCCGCGAACGGGCGCGCGAGTTCCTCGGCGGGCTCGATTTCGTCAGCCGCGAGGAGTTCGAGGCGGTCAAGGCGATGGCGGCGACCGCGCGCGAGCACGCCGAACGCCTCGAAGCGCGTCTCGCCGCGCTCGAAGCGGTCCAAGCCGCGCCTGCCGCGGCCAAGCCGGGCAAGGCCAAGCCGGGAGCGGGCATCACCGACTGACGAGGATGCACATTCGCGCCCCGGCGATCCTCTGCGCCTCGCGCGCGCATGGCGAGCATGGGGCGGTGATCCGGTTCCTGACCGGGGAGCATGGGCTGGTCGCCGCCTATTGCGCCGGCGCGCGGGGAAGGCGGCTGCGGCCCTTGCTGATCCCCGGCAACCGGCTCGACATCGAGATTTCGGCGCGCTCGGCCAGCCAGCTGCCGTTCGCGCGGATCGAGTTGCTCGAAAGCCGCGGGCCCTGGCTGTCCGAGCCGCTGGCGAGCGCGGCGATCGCCTGGGCCTGCGCGCTGACCGCGACCGCATTGCCCGAGGGGCATCCATACCCCGCGCTCTACGAGGCGCTCGGCGGTCTGCTCGACGCGATCTGCAACGCTCCCTCGGCGCGCGGTTGGGCTCGCGCGCTGGCCGCGTACGAGGCGGGGGTGTTGCGCGAGCTCGGCTACGGCGGGCGCGGCGGCGACCCGGGCGACGACTGGCCGGCGATCCTCGCGGCGTTGCGCCGTCAGGGCGACACGCTCGAGACCCGGCTGCTTGCCGACCGCCGCGGCGATGTTATGGCGGCGCGCTCGATTCTGCTCGAACGCTTGCTGAGGATCGCGGGGGACTGATGCGGATTGCGGTGATGGCCGGCGACGGCATCGGCCCCGAGGTGACCGCCGAGGCTGTCCGGGTGTTGGAGGCGCTCGCTCTGCCGGAGCTCGAGCTGGTCGAGGCCGAGGTCGGCGGCGCAGCTTACAAGCGCCACGGCCATCCGCTGCCCGAAGTCACGCTCGAAGCGGCACGATCCAGCGATGCGATCCTGTTCGGCGCGGTCGGCGACCCGTCGTGCGACGCGCTCGAACGCCGCTTGCGGCCCGAGCAGGCGATCCTCGGGCTGCGCCGCGAGCTCGGGCTGTTCGCCAACTTGCGGCCCGCTAAGGTGTTTCCCGGCCTTGAGGGCGCTTCGGCGTTGCGCCCCGAGATCGCGCGGGCGATCGACCTGCTGATCGTCCGCGAACTCAACGGCGACGTCTATTTCGGCGACAAGGGCACGCGCAGGCTCGACGACGGCCGCCGCCAGGGCTGGGACCTGATGAGCTACGCCGAGGACGAGGTGCGGCGCATTGCCCACGTCGCCTTCCGCGCGGCGCAAGGGCGCCGGCGCCGGCTGACCAGCGTCGACAAGGCCAACGTGCTGGAAACCTCGCAGCTGTGGCGCGACGTGGTCTGCGAAGTCGCCGCCGACTATCCCGACGTCGCGCTCGAACATCTCTACGTCGACAACGCCGCGATGCAGCTGGTGCGCGATCCCGGGCAGTTCGACGTGATCGTCACCGGCAACCTGTTCGGCGACATCCTGTCCGACCAGGCGAGCATGTGCGTCGGCTCGATCGGATTGCTCGCCAGCGCCGCGCTCGGCGAGCGGCGCACCGCGCACGGCGCCTTCGGGCTCTACGAGCCGATCCACGGCAGCGCGCCCGACATCGCCGGGCAGAACCGTGCCAATCCGATGGCGGCGATCCTCAGCCTCGCGATGCTGCTGCGCCATTCGCTGGGGCTGGAAGGCGAGGCGCGCCGGGTCGAAGCGGCGGTGGCGCGCGCGCTCGGCGACGGCGTGCGCGGAGCCGATCTCGGCGGCAGCGCCGGCACACGCGCGCTCGGCGATGCGGTTTTGGAGCGGTTGTGAGCGTTTCGGCTTCGAGCATGCACGACATCGCCCTCTCCCCGACGGGGAGAGGATACGAAGGCTTGCCCCGGCGCAAGCCGGGGCTAGCCGGAGTTGGAGAGGGGGTCCTCCCGTCGGAGCGGAGGACCCCCTCTCCCAGCTCCGCTAGGCCCTTGCAGGGCCAAGCTGCGCTACCTCTCCCCGCCGGGGAGAGGGGTGACAACTGCTTTTCCGGCAAGTGCTCGTTCCCTTCCCGCAAGCGGGAGTGCGGTCAGTGACGCTCCGCCTCGCCATCGTCCTGCCGACCTTCAACGAGCGCGGCAACTTGCGCCCGCTGATCGCGCGGATCGACGCGGCGCTTGCCGGGATCGGCTGGGAAGCGATCGTCGTCGACGACGACAGCCCCGACGGCACCGCCGACGAGGGGCGCGCTATCAGCCTTTCCGATCCGCGGGTCCGGGTGATTCAGCGGATCGGGCGGCGCGGGCTCGCCTCGGCTGCGATCGAGGGAATGTGCGCGACCGCCGCGCCGGTGGTGGCGGTGATGGACGCGGACCACCAGCACGACCCGGTGCTGCTGCCGCAGATGCTCGCCGCGGTGCAATCGGGCGACTACGACGTCGCCTATGCCTCGCGGTTCGCGGACGGCGCGAGCACCGAGGCGTGGGGGCGGCCCGACCGGCTCAAGGCGTCGAGCCTCGCCAACCGCATCGCGCGCAAGGTAACCGGGGTCGACCTGAGCGATCCGATGAGCGGCTATTTCATGCTCCGCGCCGATACGCTGCGGGCCGATGCGCATCGTCTGTCGGGCGTCGGCTTCAAGATCCTGCTCGACATCCTCGCCACCGCCGAGCGCCCATTGCGGGTCAAGGAGTTCCCGCTGCGCTTCGCCGCGCGCGCCGCGGGCGAAAGCAAGCTCGACCGCACGGTGGCGTTCGAGTTCCTGGTCGGGCTCTACGACAAGTGGTTGGGGCGGATCATCCCGACCCGCTTCGCGCTGTTCGGGACGATCGGCGCGGCCGGCGTGGTCGTCCACATGGCGGTGCTCGCCGGGTTCCTCGCGGTGTTCGGCCGCCCGTTCGAGTTCGGCCGCTGGATCACCGTGTTCGATGTCGGCCAGACCGTCGCCGCGGTGGTGGCGATGACCTTCAACTTCGTGCTCAACAACGCGCTGACTTATGCCGACAGCCGGCTGGTCGGGTTCGCGCAGCTGGTCCGCGGCTGGGCGCGGTTCGCGCTGACCTGCTCGGTCGGGTTGCTCGCCAACGTCGGAGTCGCGGCGCTGCTCCTGCGCCTCGGGCTGCATCCCTATGCCGCGGCGATTCTCGGGATCGTCGTCGGATCGGTATGGAACTACGCGCTGTCCTCGCGCTTCGTCTGGGGTCGATATTGACGCGCCTCCCCCTTGTTTCGCCGCAAGCGGTTGATAGACAGTGCAATTCGTTTCACCCGAAAGCATCCTGCCCATGCGCCTGTTCCGTTACGCTCTTCCGCTGACTATCGCGTGCTCGGCCGCGGTCTTCGCCCAGGAGGCGAGCGACGACCCCTACATCTGGCTCGAGGAAAAGGATTCGCCGCGAGCGCTGGCGTGGGTCGAGGCGCGCAACGCGCTGAGCACCAAAGTGCTCGAGGCCGACCCGCGCTACCAGACGCTCTACGACCAGGCGCTGGCGATCGCCGCGGCCAGCGACCGCATCCCCACCCCGTCGTTCCTCAACCGCCAGATCTACAACTTCTGGCAGGACGCCGATCACTTGCGCGGCATCTGGCGCAAGACCACCGCGGACAGTTACCGCACCGACAACCCGCAGTGGCAGACTGTCCTCGACATCGACGCGTTGGGCAAAGCCGAGGGCAAGAGCTGGGTGTGGAAAGGCGCGCAATGCCTCCAGCCTGAGGAGCGACTGTGCCTCGTCGCGCTGTCCGAAGGCGGCGAGGACGCGGTCGAGCGGCGCGAGTTCGACCTCGCCACCGGACGCTTCGTCGAGGGCGGCTTTTTCCTGCCCAAGAGCCAGTCGAGCGTCGCCTGGGAGGACAAGGATCACCTGCTCGTCGCGACCAACTGGACCGGCGACGACATGACCAGCTCAGGCTATCCGTACATCGTCAAGCGGGTGACGCGCGGCCGGCCCCTGTCCGCGGCGGTCGAGGTTTATCGCGGCAAGACGGACGACGTCGGCAGCTTTCCCGCGGTTCTGCGCGACGGTCAAGGCCGCGCGCTGACGATGATCCAGCGCGCCATCGACTTTTTCCACACCGAAACCTTCGTGCTGACAAAGGACGGCGTCAAGCGGATGGCGATCCCGGAGAAGTCTTCGGTCGAGGCGCTGGTCGGCGGGCGCGCGGTGGTCAAGCTCGACGAGGACTGGACCGCGGCGGGGCCCAAATTCAAGGCCGGCACCGTCGCCGCGCTCGACCTCGCCGCGCTCAAGCGCGATCCGTCCAAGCTCGCCCCCAGACTGGTGTGGTCGCCGGGCCCCCGCGACGCGCTCGACGGCATCGGCTCGACCAGGGACCGGCTGCTGCTGGCCACGCTCGACAACGTCCGCGGGCGGGTGTGGTCGCTGACACCGCAGGCTGACGGCGGGTGGAGCGCGACGCGCCTCGCGCTGCCCGACAACCTCTCGGTCGGGATTCCGGCGGCCGATGACCACTCGAACCGAGCGTTCCTTTCCGCGGCCGGGTTTCTTTCGCCCAACGCGCTGTACTTTGCCGACGCGGCGGGGAGCGGAGCGGTCGAGGCGGTCAAGCAGCTTCCCGCCAAGTTCGACGCGTCGAACCATGTGGTTCGACAGTTCGAGGCGACCTCGAGCGACGGGACGAAGATTCCCTATTTCGTGGTTCATCGCCGCGACATAGCGCTCGATGGCAACACTCCGACGCTGATGACTGCGTACGGCGGGTTCCAGGTCAGCAACACACCCAACTATTCGGGGACCACCGGCAAGCTGTGGCTCGAGCGCGGCGGCGCGTTCGTGCTCGCCAACATCCGCGGCGGCGGCGAGTTCGGCCCGGCGTGGCACGAGGCCGGGCTCGGGACCAAGCGCCAGATCATCTACGACGACTTCGCCGCGGTGGCCAAGGACCTGATCGCGCGCAAGATCACCTCGCCCCGCCGGCTGGGGATTTACGGCGGGTCGAACGGCGGGCTGCTGGTGGGAGTGCAGATGATCCAGCACCCGGAGCTCTACCACGCGATCGCCATCCAGATCCCGCTGCTCGACATGATCCGCATATCCAAGATCGCGCGTGGAGCCTCATGGCAGGGCGAGTACGGCGACGTCGCCAAGGACCCCGCGGTGCGGGCCTTCTGGGAGAAGACCTCGCCTTACCAGAACCTCGAGCGCGGGGCGAAATACCCCGAGCCGTTCATTTTCACCACCACCCGGGACGACCGCACCGGCCCGCAGCACGCGCGCAAGTTCGCGGCGCGGATGGAGGAGTACGGGCTGCCGTTCCTCTATTACGAGCACACCGAAGGCGGGCACGGAACCGGCGCCGACCTCAAGCAATCGGCGCGCAGCAACGCGCTGACGATGACCTATTTCATCCGCAAGCTGATGGACTAGGCTGTATCGACATTCAGGCTGAAAGCGCGTCGATCCTGCCCTCGCAAGGGAGGAGCTCGGGGCCTAAAGGCTCCAGCGGAATCGCTTTCCTACAAGCCTATGTTCGGCTTATGTTCCGCCGCGTGCAGGCCTTGGTGCGCCCTCGTTCGATTCTCCCGCCGCGCGGTAGCGCGCGGAGCGCTCGGCGAAGCGGGAACCGAGCCATGGCCAGTGCGACCATTGGGACCATTCGCGGCTGCGCGGCCGGTCACAGAACCAGCCGCTCGCCAGCGCCGCGAGCATCGCCGCGCCGAGCGCGGTGGTCTCGACCATCGCCGGCCGCTCGACCGGAACCTCGAGCACGTCGGCGAGATCCTGGGCGAGCCAGTCGTTGGCGCTCATCCCGCCGTCGATGCGCAAGGCTTGCCACGGCGCGCCGTCGGCGGCGAAGGCCTCCATCAGGTCGCGGGTCGAGTTGGCGGTGGCTTCGAGCGCGGCGCGCGCCAGATGCGCGCGGGTGGTGGCGAAGCTCATGCCGGTCAGCGCCGCGCGCGCCTCGGGCCGCCAGTGCGGTGCGCCGAGCCCGCTCAGCGCTGGGACCAGCACGACCCCGCCGGTGTCGGGGACCGAGGCGGCGAGCGCGGCGGTCTCGGCCGCGCTGGCGATCACCCCCAGGCCGTCGCGCAGCCACTTGATCAGGCTGCCCGCGACGAACACCGAGCCTTCGAGCGCGTAAGTCCGCTGGCCGCCGAGCTGGGTGAGCACGGTGCCGAGCAAGCGGTGCGCCGAGCGCGGCAAGGCCTCGCCCCTGTTGGCGAGCACGAACGCGCCGGTGCCGTACGTCGACTTGACCTCGCCCGCGCGCAGGCAGCCCTGGCCGACGGTCGCCGCCTGCTGATCTCCGGCGAGCCCGCGGATGGCGAGCGGGGCGTCGAGCAGCCCGGGCGCGGTCACGCCGAACTCGCCCGCGCAATCGACCACCTCGGGCAGCGCCGCGCGGGGAACCCCGAACAGTTCGCACAATCCGGGGTCGAACTGCGCGCCGTCGAGCGCGAGCAGCAGCGTGCGGCTCGCATTCGAGGCATCGGTCATGTGCGCGCCGCCGGTCAGCTTCCACACGAGCCAGCTCTCGACGGTGCCGAACGCGAGCGTCCCGGCGCGCGCCGCGGTCGTGACCTCGCCCGAGTTGTCGAGCAGCCAGCGCATCTTGGTCGCCGAGAAGTAGGGATCGAGCAGCAGCCCGGTGCGGCGCTGGACCTCGGGCTCGTGCCCCGCGGCGCGCAGCGTGTCGCAGAACTCCGCGGTGCGGCGGTCCTGCCAGACCAGCGCGCGGGCGAGCGGCTCGCCGCTGCCCTTGTCCCACGCGACCACGGTCTCGCGCTGGTTGGTGATCCCGATCCCCGCGAACCCGCCCGCGCCGCCCGCCGCGCTCAGAACCTCGCGGCCACAGGCGAACGTGGCTTGCCAGATTTCCTGCGCATCGTGCTCGACCCAGCCGGGTCGGGGATAGTGCTGGGCGATCTCGCGCTGCGCCACCGCGCGCACCGCTCCATCGCGCGCGAACGCCATAGCCCGGGTCGAGGTGGTGCCCGCGTCGAGGACGAGGATCAGGTCGGTCATGCGCTAACCCCGAGCATCCCAATCCCGTTCGTCCTGAGCCTGTCGAAGGACCGTTCTTTCTCAGGGCCGCCGCGCGCGAGGCAAGAGGAAAAGGACAGTGCTTCGACAAGCTCGGCACGAACGGGAGTGTTTGGGCTGGGAATGTCTCAAAACCGCGGCGGCAGTTGCGGAAGCGGGTCGACGGGCTGGTTGTCGCGGCGAAGCTCGAAGTGGAGGTTGCGTTCGCCGACGAAGCCGAGCCGGGCGTTGGCGCGGACGCTCTCGCCGCTGCTCACCACCAGCCGCCCCAAGTGGCCGTAGGCGGTGACCCAGCCGCCGCCGTGGTCGACCAGCACCAGCCGGCCGTAGCGCTGCGGCTCGTCGCCCGCGAATAGCACGGTGCCCGCCGCCGCCACGCGCACCGCCGCGCCGGCGTGGGCGGTGATCGAGATCCCGCGCGGGTCGGCGCCGCCGCCGAAGCGCTCGCCGACCGGGCCGTCGGCGGGCCAGACCAGCCGGGGCGCGCTGGCGAGGCGTGGAGCCGGCGCGGGGGAGTAGGTCGGGGCGCGCCCGTATGCCGGCGGCGGAGTCGCACGCGGCAGCGGCTGCACCACCGGTCGGCTGACCATCGCCTGGGTCGCGCGCGGGCGCGGCGGGATCGCCAGCCGCTGGCCGACGCGGATCAGGTAGGGCGGGGGAATGCGGTTGGCGCGCGCCAGCGTCGAGAGCATCAGGCCATGGCGCTGGGCGATCGCGGCGAGGGTGTCGCCGGGGCGCACGACATAGGCCGGCCCGGCCTCGGCGCGCGCCGAGCGCGGCGGGGCGCGGTTCGAGACGCAGCCCGCCATCGCCGCGGCGAGCATCAGGGCGAGCCCGGCGCGCCTCACCGCGCGAACCTTTCGGCCAGGCCGAGCAGCGATTCGTGGTGGGTCAGGTCGACTTGGAGCGGAGTGACCGCGACGTAGCCGTCGGCGATCGCCTCGAGGTCGGTCTGATGCCCCGGCGTGTGCTCGATCCCGTGCAAGCCGAACCAGTAATAGCGGTAGCCGCGCGGGTCGGTGCCCTCGACCACGCTGCCTCGGGCGTAGTCGTGAAAGCCCTGGCGGACGACGCGGATGCCCTGGACCGCCTCGGGGCCGAGCGGGGGGAAGTTGACGTTGACCAGCGTCCGCTCGGCGAACGGCAGCCCGAGCAGCGGGCGCAGCACGCGCGCTCCCCACGCCTCGGCGGCGGCGAACGAGACCGCGTCGCCGACGCTGTCGCCGGCATACACCTGGCTCAGCGCGATCGAGCGGATGCCCGCCAGTGCGCCCTCGATCGCCGCCGAGACGGTGCCCGAATACGTGATGTCGTCGCCCAGGTTGGCGCCGCGGTTGACGCCCGAGAGCAGCAGGTCGGGTGGGGCGGGAAGCAGCTTCTTCAAGCCCATCGTCACCGCGTCGGTCGGGGTGCCGGTGACCGAGAAGCGCCGCTCGCCATGGGTGCGGATGCGCACCGGGCGGGTCAGCGTCAGCGAGTGCCCGGCGCCCGACTGCTCCTCGGCCGGCGCCACCACCCAGACATCGTCGGACAGCGCGGCCGCGATCCGTTCGAGCACCTCGAGCCCCGGGGCGTTGATGCCGTCGTCGTTGGTCAGCAGGATGCGCATTATCGCCGACTTGTCCGTTTTACTCTGTCGTCATGCTGAACTCGTTTCAGCATCCATTTCGCGACTGGGCTCCTCAGCCACCTAGAGGCACGATGGACCCTGAAACAAGTTCAGGGTGACGAGGAACGGAGGAGTTGAGCTCTAGGAAGGGACCAACCGCGTCAAGCCACCCATGTATGGCATCAGCGAGCCCGGCACTTCCACCGAGCCGTCCTCCTGCTGGTAATTCTCCAGCACCGCGACCAGCGTCCGCCCGACCGCCAGCCCCGAGCCGTTGAGGGTGTGAACGTAAGGCCACGGCCCCTTGCTCTGACCCTCAGGCCGATACTGCGCGTTCATCCGCCGAGCCTGGAAGTCGCCGCAGTTGGAAACCGAGCTGATCTCGCGCCAGGCGTCCTGCCCGGGGAGCCAGACTTCGAGGTCGTACGTCTTGCGCGCCGAAAAGCCCAGGTCGCCCGCGCAAAGCAGCATCCGCCGATAGGGCAGGTCGAGCGCTTCGAGCACCGCCTCGGCGGCGAGCGTCATCCGCTCGTGCTCTGCTTCGGACTCCTCCGGCCGGCAGATCGTGACGAGCTCGACCTTCTCGAACTGGTGCTGGCGGATGTAGCCGCGGGTGTCCTTGCCCGCCGATCCGGCCTCGGAGCGGAAGCACGGGGTCAGGGCGGTGAGGCGGAT
>JAIVIY010000109.1 GCA_020200285.1 Novosphingobium sp.
CGAGCAGCACTTGCAGCCGCTCGCGCGCGGTCAGCTTGCCCTTGGCGTGCTGCGCGTCGATCCGCTTCCGCCCGCCGCCCAACCGCGCGGCGGCGCGGCGCTTTTCGAGCTCGGCGATATTGGCGGACATGCGCGGCGCTCCCCTGAGGCGAGCGCTCGGCCTAGCGATGCGTGGGCTGTAGCGTCAAGGGGCGCTTAATCGCGCGGTTAAATCTTGACCACGCCGCGCTCGATCAGGCTCTCGGCGCAATCGACGATCGTCTGCTCGGCGGGCCGCATGGTCCAGCCGAGGCGGTCCTGCGCGTGCGTGGTGCCGATCTGACGGACCTTGCCGAGCTCGCTCTTGATCGAGCGGACGCCCGGGTTGAACAGCCCGAGCACGGTCACCATCCAATCGGGCATTCGCCGCGTCGGCACCTTTCGGGCTTTGTCGCCGAGGCGGGCGCGCAGCACCGCCCCGACCTCGAGCATCTTCATGAACGGCCCCGCCGCCAGGAAGCGCTCGCCCGCTAGGCCCGGCGTCTCGAGGCATTTGACGTGAAGATCGGCGATGTCGCGGTTGTCGACCAGCGCGAAGCCGAGGTCGGGCGCGAGCGGCATCGATCCGTCCAGAAGCTGCTTGATCGCCTCGACCGAGGCCGAGAAATCCGCGCTCTCGACCGGGCCGAGGACCATGCCCGGGTTGACCGAGACGAACTCGATTCCTGCGCCTTCGGCCGCGATCCAGTCGCGCGCGGCGCGCTCGGCGATGGTCTTCGACTTGACGTAAGGGTAGACGTCGGGGCTGTCGAGATTGGTCCAGTCGGCCTCGGTCAGGGTGTGAACCCCGCGCGGCCGGCCGTAAGCGACCGCCGCCATCGACGAGGTCTGGACGAACCGCGTGACCCCCGCCGCCTTGGCGAAGCGCAGCGCGCGCAGGACGCCTTCGCGCGCGGGCACGATCATGTCGTCCTCGTGCTTGGGCGGCGTGGTCTGGATCGGCGAGGCGACATGCGCGACATGGGTGCAGCCCGCGCACGCCTCGGCCCAGCCGGCGTCGCTCATCAAGTCGGCCTGGAACACCTTCAGGCGCCCGCCGGTATCGCCGAGCTGGACGCGCAGCGGGCGTTCCTTGGCGGAATCGCGGATCGTCGTGTGGACGGTCCACCCGCGGTCGAGCAACTGGCGGATCAGCTCGCCGCCGATGTAGCCGCTCCCTCCGGTGACCAGAACGGTGCCCGCCATCGTCCGTCTCCTTCTTAGAACTTGAGCATGACTCGCCGCGCCAAGGCTTCTTGCCCTTCACGTCCATGGCGGTCTCCCCACAGCGAGGAGACTACGCCGACCGGTTGCAAACGGCAACCGGACTCACCGCATCAGCACCAGCTCCTCGGCCATGCTCGGGTGGAGCGCGACGGTCGCGTCGAAGTCGGCCTTGGTCAGCCCGGCCTTGACCGCGATCGCCGCGGCCTGGAGGATTTCGGGCGCCTCGGGGCCGATCATGTGCAGGCCGAGCACCTTGTCGGTCGCCGCGTCGACCACCAGCTTGTAGAGCCCGCGCTCCTGCCGCCCGGCGAAGACGTTCTTCATCGGGCGGAAGTCGCTGCTGAACACCTTGATGCTGCCGAACTTGTTGCGCGCCTGGCCCTCGGTCAGCCCGACCCCGGCGAGCGGCGGCTGGCTGAACACCGCGCTGGGGATGCAGCCGTAGTCGACCGTGACCGGGGCGTTGCCGAACACGGTGTCGGCGAACGCCTGGCCCTCGCGGATCGCCACGGGGGTCAGCTGGACGCGGTTGGTGACGTCGCCGACCGCGTAGATGCTGTCGCAGCTGGTCTTGCTTTGGTCGTCGACCGGGATCTCGCCCTTCTCGCCGAGCGCGACGCCCGCGGCCTCCAGCCCCAGCCCCTTCGTGTTCGGCCGCCGCCCGGTGGCGATAAGCACCGCATCGGCGTCGAACGCGTCGTGGCCCTCGAGCTTGACCGAATAGCACTCGCCGGCCTTGTCGATCCGCTCGATCGGGCAGTTGAAGCGGTACTGGATGCCGCGCGCCATGGTGATCTGGAGCAGCCGGTCGCGCAACGACTCGTCGTAGCCGCGCAGGATCGCCTCGGAGCGGTTGACCACCGTGACCGTGCAGCCGAGCGCGTTGAAGATGCCGGCGAACTCCATCGCGATGTAACCCGCGCCCTGGATCACCACGCGCTTGGGCAGGCTGGGCAGATGGAACACCTCGTTCGAGGTGATGCAGGCGTCGGCGCCGGGGAAGTCGGGCAGCACCGGCCACGCGCCGGTGGCGACGAGGATCGTCCTGGCGCTGACTTCGCGTCCGCTCGCCAGCCTCACCCCGTGCGGGCCGGTGATCGTCGCACGCTCGAGGAATCGCTCGACCCCGTGGCTCTCGAGCGTCGCGGTGTAGGCTTCGTTGATCCGGTCGACCTCGCCGAGCACGCGATCGCGCAGCGTCGGCCAGTCGAAGCTCGTCCTCTCGACCGTCCAGCCGTAGTGCGCGGCGTCCTGCAGTTCCTCGGCGAAGTGCGAGCCGTAGACCAAGAGCTTCTTGGGCACGCAGCCGCGGATCACGCAAGTCCCGCCGATCCGGTGCTCCTCGGCGACCGCGACCCTGGCGCCATAGCTCGCCGCCACCCGCGAAGCGCGCACGCCCCCGCTGCCCGCGCCGATCACGAAGAGGTCGTAGTCGTAAGTCCTGGGCATCCCCGCACTCCCGTTGCGGAGGCGCATATGGGGCGCGGCAGGCGATCCCGCCAAGCTCTTTCGGCGATCGCCTAGGGTGCGGACCGCCTAGTTGTGCAGGATTACGGCGACCGGCTCGCCGGCCTGCAAAACCTCGCATACCGGGCAGTCGTCGTCATTGCGCGCCCGGTCGATCGCGTCGCGGTCGTTGTCGGCGAGGATGTCCTTCTTCTTGACGACCTCGCCGCCGGGTCTCGTGAGTTTGTTGACGCGATAATGCTTCATCGATCCGGCTCCGCCCCGAGGCACCATGGACGCATGGCGGTCCAATGGCAAGTAAATGGCCGCGACGACCGCCGTGGGGCTCAGGTCTCGTCCCGACGCTCAGAGCCCCGCCGCCGCCAGCAACGCCTGGGTGCTCGCATCGAAGCGCTGCGCGCCACCCTCGATCGCCTTGGCTATCTCCTTGCCGAGCTCGACCCCGAACTGGTCGAACGGATTGATCCCCAGCAGCGCGGCGTTGGCGAAAGTGCGGTGCTCGTGGAACGCGATCAGCGCGCCGAAGCTGGCGGGGTTGAGGTCGTCGAGCAGGATCGTCGCCGAGGGTCGATCGCCGGGATAGGCGCGCGCCGCGTCCTGGCTGGCGCGTCCCGCCATCAGCGCCGCGCCCTGGGCGAAGCAGTTGGTCAGCAGGATGCGGTGGTGCGCGGGATCGAGCGCATCTCCGGGCGCCGCGACCGCGAGGAAATCGACGGGCACTAAGTGCGTGCCTTGGTGGAGCAACTGGAACACCGCGTGCTGCGCGTCGGTGCCGACCCCGCCCCAGGTCACCGCCGCGCTCGCGCCGCCGAGCGGATCCCCCCACGCGGTCACGCGCTTGCCGTTCGATTCCATCTCGAGCTGCTGGAGATAGCTCGGCAGCAGCCGCAGCCGCTCGTCGTAGGCGAACACCGCCCGCGTCTGGCAGCCGCGGACCTGCGCATAATAGAGATCGGCGAACGCCGCGCGCAGCGGCAGGTTGGCGATGCCGTCGCTGTCGCGGAAGTGGCGGTCGACCGCCGCGCCGCCCTCGAGCATCTCGGCGAACGCCTCCCACCCCATCGCCAGCGCAATCGGAAAGCCGATCGAGGACCACAGCGAATAGCGCCCGCCGACGGTGTCGGGAAACGGCAGCACGCGGGTCTCGTCGACGCCCCACTCGACCGCCTTGTCGGGACAGGCGGTCAGCGCGATCACCCGGCCGTGCGGGTCCTCCACGCCGCTGTCGCCGAGCCAGTCGAGCGCGCTGGCGGCGTTGGTCATCGTCTCGGTGGTGGTGAAGGTTTTCGATGCGACCGCGATCAGCGTCGTCGCCGGATCGCACTCGCCAATCGCCTGCTCGAGCGCGCAGCCGTCGATGTTGGCGACGACGTGGACCGTGACGCGGGCATCGTCGCGGGCCAACGCGTCGATCGCCAGCGCCGGGCCGAGCGCCGAGCCGCCGATGCCGATGTGGATCAAGTGCCGCACCTCGCCCAGCAGGCCGCCGTGGATCGCCTCGACCAGCGCGCGCATCCGCTGGTGCAGCGCCTGCGCTTCCTCGACGTCGACCACGTCGCCGACCCCGCGCTGCGCGGTGTGCGTGGCGGCGCGGCCCTCGCTGGCGTTGACCACCCCGCCCGCGAACAGCGCGGCGCGCTTGCCCGCGAAGTCGGCCTCTTCGGCAAGCCGCTCGAACGCGGCGACCACCGCGTCGTCGAGATGGGTCTTCGACCAGTCGAAGCGGATGGCCCCGCCCGGGATTTCGAGCTCCGCTGCTAGCTTGGCCACGCGCTCGCGGTCCTCGAACAGCTCGCTCAGCGTCGGTCGCGGCAGGGCCTCGAGTGCAGTCCAATCCATCGGTTTTCGCTTTCCTACTTGGGATGCGCTCGCCTATGCCGCGCGGCCATCAACCCGCCAAGCGAAAGACGCCTTCACCCTTGTCCGACGACCGCGCCCCGCCGATGACCGCCGCGACCCCGCAGCCGCTTGCCGCCGAGCCGGCCCCGGCAGCGAAGAAGGAGAAGAAGGAGGACAGCTTCCTCGTCTTCCTGATCAAGCTCGCCCTGGTCGTCGGCATCTTCCGCAGCTTCATCTTCTCGCCGTTCAACATCCCTTCGGAATCGATGCTGCCCCGGCTGCAGAACGGCGACTACCTGCTCGCCGCGAAGTGGCCCTACGGCTATTCGAAGTACTCGCTGCCGTGGAGCGCGCCGCTGATCCCCGGGCGGATCTTCGCCTCGCAGCCCGAGCGCGGCGACGTGGTAATCTTCAAGGCCCCGCCGACCCACGACGTCGACTACATCAAGCGCGTGATCGGCCTGCCCGGCGACACAGTGCAAGTGGTCGGCGGGCAGCTGGTGCTCAACGGCGCGCCCGTGCCCAAGCGGCGGATCGCCGACTTCGAGCTGCCGGTGACGCCGAACACCGCATGCCTCGGCCCGCAGTTCGAGGCGACCGCGCGCGATGGGACCGCGGTGTGCCGCTACCCGCGCTTCGTCGAGACGCTGCCGGGCGGGCGCCGCTACGAGGTGCTCGACGTGTTCCGCACCCCCCAGGACGATTTCGCTCCGGTGATCGTCCCCGAAGGCCACGTGTTCCTGATGGGCGACAACCGCGACAACTCGATGGACAGCCGCTTCCCGGCGGTCGCGGGCGCGGGGATCGGCATCGTCCCCCAGGCCAACCTGGTCGGCCGGGCCAGCGTGATGATGTTCTCGACCGACGGCGGCGCGCAATGGCTGCTGCCGTGGACCTGGTTCACCGCCGCCCGCTTCGAGCGCATCGGGGGGACTTTTTGAAGGAGACGCAACTCCTAACCCCTTCCCCCTCGATGGGGGAAGGATACGAAGCCTTGGCGACGCAGGAGCCTAGGCGAAGTTGGATGAGGGTGTGGGGCGAGGCGTTGCGCCCAATCCTTCACCCTCACCCAACTTCGGCTAGGCGGGCAAGCCGCCAAGCCTGCGTATCCCTCCCCCATCAAGGGGGAGGAGGTCGGCGGTGCTGACTGCTGAGACTCGAGCCTTCCTCGCCGAGCTGACCGGCGCGCCGCCGCGCCGGTCCGAGCTGTGGCTCGAGGCGCTGACCCACGGCTCGTTGGGCGAGGCGGCGACCTACGAGCGGCTCGAGTTCCTCGGCGACCGCGTGCTCGGGCTCGCCATCGCCGAGTGGCTGCACGAGCGCGGGCGGATGGACGAAGGCTCGCTGTCGCAGCGGCTCAACGCGCTGGTCAGCGGCTTCACCTGCGCCGAGGTCGCGCGCGAGATCGGGCTGCCGCCGCACTTGCGCCTTGGCAAGCAGGCGCGCGACGACGGCGGCCACGACAGCGACAACATCCTCGGCGACTGCGTCGAGGCGCTGCTCGGCGCGCTGTTCGTCGAGCGCGGCTGGGACGCGGCGCGCGCACTGGTCCGGCGGCTGTGGGCCGACCACCTCGCCGCGGGCAAGGGCGAGACCAAGCACCCCAAGGCCGCGCTCCAGGAATGGGCCGCGGGCAACAAGCGCAAAGCCCCGGTCTATGCCGTGCTCGCCCGCGAGGGCCCCGACCACGCGCTGAGCTTCACCGTCGAGGTCGCGGTCAAAGGCGTCGGCGAGGCCCGGGCCAGCGGCGGCAGCAAGCAGGAGGCGGAGACGCTCGCCGCCAAGGCGTTCATGAAGGCGTTCGGGTGATCCTGGCGAAGCCAATCCCCCTCCCGCTTGCGGGAGGGGTTAGGGGTGGGTCAGTCCACCCGCGCGCTACCGTCACACTGACCCACCCCCGGCCCCTCCCGCGAGCGGGAGGGGAGCAGAAATGACCCACTGCGGCCTCGTCGCGGTCCTCGGCGCGCCCAACGCGGGGAAATCCACGCTGGTCAATGCGCTGGTCGGGCAGAAGGTCGCCGCGGTCAGCGCCAAGGCGCAGACCACGCGTGCGCGATTGCTCGGGATCGCGATCGAGGGCGACGCGCAGATCATCCTCGCCGACACCCCCGGCATCTTCGCGCCCAGGCGCCGGCTCGACCGGGCGATGGTCGCCGCCGCCTGGGAGGGCGCGAGCCGGGCCGACGCGATCGTGCTGGTGGTCGACGCGGTCAAGCAGCGCCGCCACGAGCTGACCCCGCTGCTCGAGGCGCTCAAGGGCCGGCCCGAGCGCAAGCTGCTGGCGCTCAACAAGGTCGACGCCAGCCCCAAGGAACCGCTGCTCAAGCTGGCCGAGGAGCTGGTCGGCGCGGTCGGCTTCGACGAAGTGTTCTTCGTCTCGGCGCTGACCGGCGACGGGGTGGCGGAGCTCAAGGCGCGCCTCGCCGCGCTGATGCCCGATGGCGCGTGGCACTATCCCGAGGACCAGGTCTCCGACGCCAGCGAGCGCCTGCTCGCCGCCGAGATCACCCGCGAGCAGCTCTACCGCCAGCTCCACGAGGAGCTGCCCTACGACGCCGCGGTCCGCCCCGAGAGCTACGCGGTGCGCAAGGACGGCAGCATCGAGATCCGCCAGCAGATCGTCATCGCCAAGAGCAGCCAGAAGCCGATCGTGCTGGGCAAGCGCGGCGCGCGGATCAAGGCGATCGGCGAGGCGGCGCGCAAGGAGCTGTCGGATATGCTCGGCGCCAAGGTCCACCTGTTCCTCCACGTCAAGGTCGACGAGACCTGGGCCGAAAGCCGCGAGATCTACGAGGAGATGGGACTGGACTGGGTCAAGTGACCGCCTGCTGGCTTGCCAGCGAAATCCCCTCGCTAATCGACGAGGATGTGTTTGCGCAGCGGCAGGGACGCAACGAGGCCGGTCGGCTGCCAGTCATAACTGACGGGGCCACCCAATTGCGCGGCCAACCCTTTGAGCATCTTGCTGCCGAACCCGTGCAGGTGCGGCTCCTCTTCGATCGCCGGACCCCCGGTTTCCGCCCAGGTCAGGGTGACCAGGTCATCGGTCGCCGCGCCGCAAATCTCCAGCGATCCTTCTACGCTCGACAACGCGCCGTGCTTCACCGAATTGGTCGCCAGCTCATGGATCACCATGGCCAGCGCAGTGGCGCTCCGTTCGCCCAGCCCCATTCGCGGCACGGCCACCTTGATGCGTCCACTGAACGCGGCATGGTCGTCGTATGGCGCCAGCACCACCGTGAGCAGGTCGCCCAACAGCACCGCATCACCCTGAGAGCCGGGCAGCGGGCGAACCAAGTCATGAGCCCTGCCCAGCGCCCTCAGACGCCCCGTCAGCTCGCTGGTCATCTCCTCGATGCTGCTCGACGAACGCGAGGAAAACTGAGTCAAGCTCGTAGCGATGGCGAGCAGGTTCCTGACCCTGTGGCTCATCTCCCCCGCCAGCAGTTCGTGACCCTCTTCGGCCTGCTTGCGCCCGGTGACGTCGAGAAATATCCCGAACATCACGCGATCGGCGATGCCTTCATCGGCCCCGCGGCCCCGCGCCGATATCCAGCGGATTTCGCCGCCGACGATGACCCGGAAATCGATCTCGTACGATCCGGGCACGGATCGTGTCGCGAGGAAAGCGGCGCGGACGCGGTCCCGATCGGCCGGATGGATGTGGGCGGAGAGATCCTCGAACTCGACCGACTCCGCTTCCGGAACTCCCCACAGTGCAGAGCCCAGCGCGTCCATGCAGAAGCGGTTCGTGTCGACGTTCCACGACCACAGCGCGACGCAAGCCGCTTCGATCGCGAGCCTCAGGTGCTCGGTGCTCCACTCAAGGGATTGATGTTCACCCACGCGAGTCCCCTGAAAGGCAAGGCAGCGCCCTTGCCCAATCGAATCAGCGCTTCCTGGCGATCGCGATCCCATCGGCCCTAGCCCGGTCCTTGGCCGATTCCTCGCTGCGCTTCAAGGCCTTGGCGATTTCCTTTAGGCCCTTGCCCTTGGCGGCGAGCGTGCGCAGCAGGCTCAGCTCGTCGGCGGTCCAGGGTTGCTTGTGGCGTTCGAAGCGTTCGGCCATGCGCGAAGGCTTAGAGCAACTTCAGCGAACCCCAAAACCCGTTCGTCCCCGGACTTGATCCGGGGTTGTCGAAGCATCGTCCTTCACTTCGGGCCGCTCGCGCATCCGCACGAAGGAAAGTGCGGCCGTTGACGCTTCGCGTCAGCTTCGCTTCCGACAAGCTCAGGGCGAGCGGGGGTGGGGTGAATCAAATCGCGCCGATGCGCTCCAGCTTCACCCTGAGCGTCGGCTCGTCGAAGGGCTTGACCACGTATTCGTCGGCGCCGGCGGCGATGCCTTTGGCGATGTCGAGCGTCTCGGCGTGGCTGGTGCAGAACATCGCCTTGGGGCGGTCGCCGCCGGGCAGCGTGCGGACCGCGGCGATGAACTCGATCCCGGTCATCACCGGCATGTCCCAGTCGAGCAGGATCAGCTCGGGCATCGCCGCGCGGCAGCGCAGCAGCGCCTCCTCGCCGTTCTCGGCCTCGATCACGACATAGCCGAGCCCCTCGACGATGCTCCGCGAGATGCGGCGCACCACGCGCGAATCGTCGACGATCAGGCAAGTGCGCGGGGCCTGCGGCGTCGCGACGATCCGTGGCGGCATCACCGGCTGGGGCGCGACGGGCGGGGACTCGGGCGCGGCCATCGGCG
>JAIVIY010000110.1:0-2159 GCA_020200285.1 Novosphingobium sp.
GAGCTGGATGCACAGCTTCGCGTCGGTCTCGGCGTGGACGAAATCGACCAGCCGCTTCCACGCCGCCTCGTGCTCGGGCGCGTAGAGCCCGGTGCAGCCCGGACTGATCCGCGCATCGGCGGCGACGCAGGTCATCTCGGTATAGACCAGCCCCGCCCCGCCCTTGGCGCGCTCGGCATAGTGAGCGAAGTGCCAGTCGGTCGGGCAGCCGTCGATGGCCTTGTATTGCGCCATCGGCGAGACCACGACGCGGTTGGCGAGCCTCATCCCGCGCAACGCGAACGGGGCGAACATCGGCGCGCGCGGCGCGTTGCCGCCGGCCTGCGCCTGGAACCAGCCTTCGGCGCCCGACAGCCAGTCATGATCGCGCAGCCGCAAGTTCTCGTGGCTGATCCGCTGCGACCGGGTCAGCAGTGAATAGGCGAACTGGACCGGATCGAGATCGAGGTAGCGCTCGACCTGCTCGAACCATTCGGCCGAGTTGCGCGCGGCCGACTGCAGCCGCAGCACCTCGACCCGGCGCGCCTCCTCGTATCGGGCGAACGCCGCCGCCACGCTCGGCTCGCTGTGCAGCAAGTCGGCGAGCGCGACCGCGCTTTCGAGCGCCAGCTTGGTCCCCGAGCCGATCGAGAAATGCGCGCTCGCCGCGGCGTCGCCCATCAGCACGAGGTTGTCGTGGCTCCACCGCTCGCACAGCACGCGCGGGAAGCCGAGCCACGCCGAGCCGCGGATGTGATTGGCGTTCGACATCAGCCGATGCCCGCCGAGGTGCGCCGCGAAGATGCGCTCGCAAGCCGCGATCGACTCCTGGCGGGTCATGTCGCCGAAACCGAACCGCGCCCAGGTCTCGGGCGCGCATTCGACGATGAACGTCGCGGTGTCGGCATCGAACTGGTAGGCATGCGCCCACACCCAGCCGTGCTCGGTCTTCTCGAAGATGAAGGTGAAGGCGTCGTCGAACGTCCGGCGGGTGCCGAGCCAGACGAATTTGTTCGGCCGCACGTCGATCTCGGGCCGGAAGGCCTCGGCGAAGTCCGCCCGGGCGCGCGAGTTGAGGCCGTCGGCGGCGACCACCAGATCGTGGCCGCGCATCAGCGCCGCGATGTCCTCGACCTCGCGCTCGAAGCGCAAGTCGACGCCGAGTTCGCGCGCGCGCTGGTGCAGCAGCACCAGCAACTGCCGCCGGCCGATCCCGCAGAAGCCATGACCCGACGAGACCGTGCGAACCCCGTCGCGGACCACCGCGATGTCGTCCCAGTAGGCGAAATGCGCGCGGATCGCCTCGGCGCTGGGGGGATCGTTGGCGGCGAGGTTGGCGAGCGTCTCGTCGGAGAGCACGACCCCCCAGCCGAACGTGTCTTGCGCCCGGTTGCGCTCGAGCACGGTGACCGCGTGCGACGGATCGCGCAGCTTCATCGAGATGGCGAAGTACAAGCCGGCCGGCCCGCCCCCGATCACTGCGACGTTCAACGGCTAGTTCCCCGCGAAGCTTCGCCCCTCGACAGAGCGAGAGGGCTAAAGTTTCATACCTAAACTATTACCTTGCGGCAAGCCGCGCCCCTGCCTCACGGACGCCGCCGGCAACCAGTTGTGCGAAGAATTTTTTGGATGAGTGGTGCGGTCGAGAAGACTCGAACTTCCACGGGCTTGCGCCCACAACGACCTCAACGTTGCGCGTCTACCAGTTCCGCCACGACCGCACATCGAAAGGGCGCGACTGCGGCCCCCGGTTGGTAGGTGCGCGCCCTTAGCAAAGCGGTCCGGGGCGGGCAACCTCGTTGGTCAAGAAAGCCATCCGGCTTTCTTGTGCGGCGCCAGCCGCAAGCCCTCACGGATGTGAACGGCGCACCTGACAACTAAGGCTTCCAGCCGATCTCCGCGATCCGGGCCGAACGCGGGACGTCGGTCACCGCCTCGTTGACGCTGACGCTCTCGCCCGGAGCGAGCGCGGTCTTGGCCGGGCGCACCTCCCATTCGTAGACCTTGCGCTCGCGCGCGTCGCGCAGCACGATCAGGATCGCGGGCACGCGGCGGGTCTCCTGGCCGACGTTGGTGACGGTGCCGCTGGCGCCGAAGAACTCGGTGCCGTCGGGCAGGGTGCGGCGATCCTGCCGCTCGGGCGGGAACTCGAGCACCAGGTCGGGCTGGGCCGCGCCGAA